>JANXYN010000097.1 GCA_025356035.1 Geobacteraceae bacterium | reverse complement strand
TGCCGCGCTCGCTCATGACCGCCTTGACATCGGCGAAGTCGACGTTGATCAGGCCGGAGGTGGTAATCAGATCGGAAATTCCCTGGACCGCCTGGCGCAGCACATCGTCGGACGGCTTGAAGGCGTCGAGGATCGACATGGTCTTCCCCGCCAGCCCGAGCAGCCGGTCGTTGGGAATCACGATCAGCGAATCCACATGCCGTTTCAGTTCCTTGATCCCCTGGTCAGCCTTGGTCAGGCGCTGCTTCCCTTCCCGGGAAAACGGCCTGGTGACGACGCCGACGGTGAGTGCACCGATTTCCTTGGCCACATCGGCGATGATCGGTGCCGCACCGGTGCCGGTGCCGCCCCCCATGCCGGCGGCTATGAAGACCATATCCGCGCCGCGCAGCAGGTCGGCCAGCTTGGCCCGGTCCTCCAGGGCGGCGTCTTTACCCACCCCCGGGTCAGCTCCCGCCCCGAGCCCCTTGGTCAGCTGGCTGCCGATCTGGATCTTGAGCGGCGCCCTGGAATTGCGTAACGCCTGGGCGTCGGTGTTGGCCGCGAAAAAGTCGACGCCCCCCACCCCGCTTTCAATCATGGTGTTGACCGCGTTGCCGCCGCCGCCTCCAACCCCGATCACCTTGATCTTCGCACTCTGATCAATGCTTTCGTCAAATTCAAACATATTCCCCCCCTCTTAGACTCCCCCGAATGTTAAAAGAACTCCCCCAACCATTCCTTCATCCTCCTGCTCACCTTGCGGAACAGGTTTTCGTCGCTCTGCATGGTCGGAAATTCCCGGATGCCGATATTCTTGCTCCCATAGACCACCAGCCCCACCCCGGTGGCATACACCGGCGAATTCACCACGTCCACCAGTCCGCCGATGTTTGTCGGATCGCCGCGCCGTACCGGCAGGTCGAAGACCTGCTCCGCCATCTCCGGCATCCCTTCCAGAATGGTGGTGCCGCCGGTCAGTACCACGCCGGAGGCGACCATATCCTCGTACCCCGACTTGACGATCTCCCGGTTGACGAGCATAAAGATCTCCTCGACCCGCGGCTCGAGGATTTCGGCCAGCAGACGCCGGGAGAGGATGCGCGGCTTGCGGCCACCGACGCTGGGGACCTCGATGGTTTCATCTTTCCCCACCAGCGCCGACATGCAGCAACCGTACTTCTTCTTGATTTTCTCCGCCTCGGCCATCGGCGTGCGCAGACCGACGGCGATGTCATTGGTCAGGTGGTTCCCCCCCAGGGAGAGGACCGAGGTATGCTTGATGGCGCCGTCGACGAAAATGGCGATGTCGGTGGTGCCGCCGCCGATGTCTACCAGCGCCACTCCCAGCTCCTTCTCGTCCGGCGTGAGCACAGCTTCCGCAGAAGCGAGCTGCTCAAGGACGATGTCAGCCACGTCAAGGCCGGCCCGGTTGCACGATTTGATGATGTTCTGGGCGCTTGCCACCGCTCCGGTGACGATGTGGACCTTGGCTTCCAGCCGGACCCCGCTCATTCCGAGCGGCTCCCTGATCCCGTCCTGGTCGTCGATAATGAATTCCTGGGGCAGGATATGGATCACCTCACGGTCCATGGGGATGGCGATGGCCTTGGCCGCTTCGATCACCCGCTTCACATCATCCGGCGAGACCTCCCGGTTCTTGATGGCAATGATCCCTTGGGAATTGAACCCCTTGATGTGTCCCCCGGCGATGCCGGCATAGACTGACTTGATCTCGCAGCCAGCCATCAGCTCCGCCTCCTCCACCGCTTTTCTGATAGAGGCCACCGTGCTGTCGATATTGATCACCACCCCTTTGCGCAGCCCGCGCGATGGGCTGGTGCCGATGCCGACGATGTCGATCCCCTCCTCGGAGACGCTCCCGACAATGGCACAGATCTTGGTGGTACCGATATCCAGCCCGACGATCAAATTGTCTCTTTCTCTTTCCCGTTCCCGCCTAATCGCCATACTCCCCCCGTTACGCTTAGCCCTTTTTCACGATTATTCTATCAATGTAGTCGAGGTCAATGTAAGACAGTGCCGGCATCTGCGCCTGCAGCTCCTTGTAAATTCTGGCAAGTCTCGTCAGCTTTTCGGCAAAGCGCTCGTTCCCCAGCCTGACCGGCACCCCTCCCTGGGCAGTAATGAGGGTAACGCCGAACCCCGGCTCGAAATGGATCTCCGACACATCTTCGAGGGTGAACGCCGTGCCGGCCCGAAGCAGTGCGATGATCTCTATGGCGCTTTTCAGCGCCTCACTATATCGCTTCGGGTCCTTGCCTGCGTCATCTTCGCCGAGGCCGGTCAGGATCGGGTAATCGAGCCGATCACCCGCCGCCAGCGGTTTGAACAGCTCCCCGTCACGATCGAGGTAGTAGAGATAGCCGAGGTTGACGATGGCCACCGGCTCCCGCTCCGTCACCTCGATAGCCAGCGTATGCGGGAAATAGCGCTTGACCCGGACCGTTTTGATCCAGGGGTTTTTCTCCAGCTGCGCGCCAATCTGCCGCAAATTCAGGCCGAACATATCTTCACCCGGATTCACGCCGCTCATGGCCAGCACCTCTTCCTGCTGCAGGCGCTGCAGGTTGGTCACCTCAATCCGCTCTACCTTGAGCAGGGAGACCCGGAACAGCCTGGTATAGAGCTCGGCGCCAACAAACCCCACAACGGCTAACATGACCAGCACACCAAGGACGCGCCCCCCCTTCTTCAAGGGGAGCCTTTGCGCAAGCGGCACGCGCGGCTTGTTCAGCTTGTTCCGGTTCTGCATCCGAGTTTTGTCAAAGTTCAGGTCGCGCATAAAGGTCCATGGAGCACCCGTCAGGGGTGCGGCAGGTTAGATTTTCAGCGAAGCGATGGCCAGAATTCGCTCCACCAGTTCTTCGAAACCGAGTCCCGCTTCCTTTTGGGCAATCTCCGGCAAAAGGCTCAGGGCGGTCATCCCCGGCAGGGTATTCACCTCCAGCACACAGCAGTCGCCCTGGTCTGTCACCAGGAGGTCCACCCGGCTGTAGCCGCTGCAGCCAAGCGCACGGTGAGCGGCCTGGCCGGTGGCAAGGGCCTTCCGATATAGTTCCGGGGCCAGATCCACCGGACAGATATGCTCGGCCATGCCGGCGGTATATTTGGCCTCGTAGTCGTAAAACTCGTTCTTCGGTACGATCTCGATGGCGCCGATGGCCCGGTCGTCGAGTATGCCGATCTGGATCTCACGCCCCTTGATGAAACGTTCCACCAGGATCTCGGCGTCATACCCGAAGGCCAGTTCCATTGCCGCTTGCAGCTGGGCCTGCTCCTTAACGATGGTAACACCCACCGACGACCCTTCCTGTGACGGCTTCACCACCACCGGCAAGGGGAAAGGGAGCGCTGACGGGTTGAAAGCCTCACCCCGCCGGAGGACCTGGTATGGCGCGATGGTAAGGCCTGCGGCCTGGAAAACCAGCTTGGCGTAGATTTTGTTCATGGCCATGGCGCTGGCCAGGACGCCGGAGCCCGAATAGGGGATCTGCATCAGCTCCAGCAAGCCCTGAATGGCACCGTCTTCGCCATAGCGGCCATGGAGGGCGATAAAAGCCACCTCGACCCGTTCCTTCACCAGCGTCTGGGCAATGGAGCGGTCCACGTCGATTGCCACGGCGTTGTAGCCCCTGGCCAGCAGGGCCTTATGGACGGCCGCGCCGCTCTGCAATGACACTTGTCGCTCCGCCGACAGCCCGCCGAGCAGAACTCCGATTTTCTTGGTTTTCAATTGTTCTTTGGTCATAATTTACCCAGTAGTCAGGATTCAGGATTCAGGAGCCAGCATGAAACCTTCTGGATTCTGAATTCTGACTCCTGGCTCCTCTTGAATTATTCCTCTCCCACGACCCGCACCTCTTGTTCGAGCTCAATCCCGCAGACTTCTTTGACTCGCTCCCTGATCAGCTCCGCCAGTTCCAGAAAGTCCCGCGCCGCAGCCCCGCCGCAATTGACCAGGAAGTTGCTGTGCACCGCCGAGACCTGGGCGCCGCCGATCCGGTGGCCGCGGAGTCCTGCTTCGTCGATCAGTTGCCAGGCCTGCCGCCCCGGCGGGTTCTTGAAGAACGAGCCGGCGTTGGGAAAACCCACCTTTTGCCCACCACGGCGTGCCTGATAATCCGCCATCCGAGCCGCAATCGCGTGCGCATCCCCCGGCATCATCCGAAAGGTGGCGGCAACCACAATCTCGCCTGGATCAAGGCGCAAGTAACGGTAGCCAAAGACCAGTTCCTCTTGTGTTAACTCTAGCAACTCGTTGTCCCGGAGAGTAACCAGGGTCTCGACCATCTCCAGGGTCGCCCCACCGTGGGCGCCGGCGTTCATCGCCACCGCCCCGCCCACCGAGCCGGGAATCCAGGCAAGAAATTCGAGGCCAGCAAATCCTTCCTCCTCTGCAAAGAGGGCCAGCGCCAGATTGGCCACCCCTGCCTCGGCGTAGATCTGGTTCCCGTCCCGGCGTTCCAGACGGTTGAGCTTGGTCAGCGAGACTACCACCCCGCGCCAGCCACCGTCACGCACCAGTAGGTTAAAACCACCACCGATGACAAGATACGGAATGTTCCGCTCTGCCAGCACGGTCAGCAACCCCTGCAGGTCGGCCAGATCGGCCGGCACCGCGAAGCACTCGGCCGCTCCCCCAACCTTCAGCGAGGTGTGACGTGCCAGCGGCTCGTTGGCCCGTAGGTCTCCGCGGAAGTTTTCCCCTATCAAAGCGCAAAGATCGCTATCCATATCCCGTGGTTCCCGTGGGGCCAAGCGCCCCTGCAATTCATCTCTCCTGGAGCCGCTTCACCAGTTGCTCCCCGGTCTGCCAGAGGTTGCCGGCGCCGAGAGTAAGGACGATGTCCCCCGCCTCCAGCACGGTCAGCAGGTGGTCGTTGATGGCATCGCGGTTGCCGATATAGGTGACCTCCTTCTGCCCATGCTGCTTGATCTTTTTGAACAGCGCCTCGCTGGTCGCGCCGGGGATCGGCTGCTCCCCCGCAGCGTAGATATCGGTCAGCACCAGCATGTCGGCATCGTAAAACGCCTTGACGAAGTCGTCGAACAGCTCCTTGGTCCTGGTGAAGCGGTGGGGCTGGAACACCACCACCAGCCGCCGCTCGCTCCACCCTCCCTTGGCTGCCGCCAGAGTGGCTCGGATCTCGGTCGGGTGATGGCCATAGTCGTCGACCACCATGATCCCACCCACCTCCCCCTTTATCTGGAAGCGCCGCCCCACCCCGCCAAACTCGCGGAATCCTTCCTGGATCACGGCAAACGGGACGTTAAGCTCCATTGCCACCGCGATCGTGGCCAGGGCGTTCAGCACGTTGTGGGCACCCGGCATGGGGAAAGAAATCTCGCCCAGCCGTTCCCCCTTGTAATGGGCGGTAAACGAAGTGGTAAAGCCGGCGTGCTTCACCTCACTCCCGCGAAAATCGGCCTGAGCCGAGAGTCCATAGGTGGTAAAGCGCTTTTTCACCAGCGGGATCACATCCGCCACGTTGTCGTTGTCAAGACAGAGCACCGCCAGCCCGTAAAACGGAACCTTGTTGATGAACTCGACAAAGGTGGTTTTGATCTCCTCAATGCCGCTATAGAAGTCGAGATGGTCCGCATCGATATTGGTCACCACCGCAATGGTGGGGGAGAGTTTCAAGAACGAGCCGTCCGACTCGTCCGCCTCGGCCACCAGAAATTTTCCCTGGCCGAGCCGGGCATTAGTCCCGATCGAGTTGAGCCGGCCGCCGATGACGATGGTCGGATCGATTCCGCCATGGCCAAGGATCGTGGCCACCATGGAGGTAGTGGTAGTCTTGCCGTGGGTGCCGGCGATGGCAATGCCGTACTTCATCCGCATCAGCTCGGCCAGCATCTCGGCCCGTGGAATCACCGGAATCAGCCGTTCCCGCGCCTCGATTACCTCGGGGTTGTCGTCGTGCACCGCGCTGGAGATCACCACCACGTCCACTTTCGAGACATTCTCCCGGCTGTGGCCATAGTAAATCTCCCCCCCCAGTGACGCCAACCGCTCGGTGATCTCCGATTTTTTCAGGTCAGAACCGGCCACCTTATAGCCGAGATTCAGCAGCACCTCGGCGATGCCACTCATGCCGATGCCGCCGATCCCAACGAAATATATTTTTTCGATTTTGCCGTACATGAAGCTCCCTTTCGGTCGCAGGTTGAGGTATTCGTTCACTGCGTTCACAGGTAAAGGTACAGAAAGTCTCTCTCTACCTCTACCTCTACCTCTACCTGCTTTTCTTGCTTTTCAACATTTCATCCACGATCACCCTGGCCGCATCGAGGCGGGCCATGCTCCGGGCGGCCTTGCCGGTCTGTTCCAGCTGGCTTGGGTCCCTGAGCAGCTCACCGATAAGTTCGGCCAGCCGCTCACCGGAAAGCTCCCGTTCGGTCAGCATGAAACAGGCCCCCTTTTTCAGCAGCGCCTCGGCGTTCCGCCGCTGATGGTCGTCGGTGGCGAACGGATATGGAATAAAGATGCAGGGCTTGCCGCAGGCGGTCACCTCGGCGATGGTGGTGGCCCCGGCCCGACAGATCACCAGATCGGCGCTGCGATAGGCGGCCGCCATGTCGTCGATGAAGGAGACCACCGTTGCGTCATAGCCACCATCCCGATAGGCCCGCTCCACCTCAGCCCGGTCGTTCTCGCCAGTCTGATGGGTTATGCGCAGCTGCTCCCGCACCCCGAGCAATTGGGGGAGTGCAGCGGTCATGGCCAGATTGATGCTATGCGCACCGGCACTGCCGCCAAACACCAGCAGATTGACCTTGCCGTACCAAGCCTTGCTGGCAGCAGGCGCCTGCACCTGCTGCAGGATCTGCTGGCGCAGCGGATTGCCGGTCAGCAGGGTCTTATCCCCGGGAAAATACTGACAGGACTCCTCTAGGGAGATGAACACCTTTTCCGCGAACCGCGCCAGGAGCTTGTTGGTCAAGCCGGGGATGGCGTTCTGTTCATGGATGAAGCGCCTGATCATAAGTCCTCTGGCAGCCAGGACCAGAGGCCCCGAGGCATACCCCCCCACCCCGAGCACCAGCTCCGGCTGGAATTCCTTGAGAATCTTCCGCGACTGGGCATAACCATGGAGCAACATGGCAAAACCCTTCAGTTGCGCCAGTCCCCCCTTGCCGCGGATGCCGGCTGCCGCGATGCATTCGAGCCGGTACCCCAGTTTCGGCAGCACTCGCGCCTCGATGCCGCGCTCGGTGCCGACGAACAGTACCTCATTGGCCCGGTCCCGTGCCAGGAATTCCTCGGCCACCGCAATCCCCGGAAACAGATGGCCACCGGTGCCGCCGCCGGCAATCAGCAATTTCATAGGGCCCTCCGGGTCCTGGTGGAGATGTTCAACAGCACCCCCACCGCAAACAGGCTGATCAGCAGTGAGCTGCCGCCGTAACTAATGAAGGGAAGCGCCAGCCCCTTGGTCGGCAGGAGGCCGGTCACCACCCCCATGTTCACGAACGCTTCAAAGCCGAGCAGAATGGTGATGCCGAAGGCAAGGAACCGGCCAAAGTCGTCTTCGGCGAGGAGCGCCACCCGGATGCCGCGCATCACCAGCAACAGGAACATGGCGGCGATCACCAGCACACCAATCAGTCCCAGCTCCTCCCCCACCACCGAAAATATGAAGTCCGTGTGGGCCTCGGGGAGGTAAAACAGCTTCTGCTTCCCTTCACCGAGTCCCTGACCGAAAATGCCGCCGGCGCCGAAGCCGATCCAGGACTGGATAATCTGAAAACCGGTGTTGGTCGGATCTTCCCACGGATTCAAAAAGGCCAGAATCCGCCGCCGCCGGTAATCGGCATGCAGCACCAGATACGTGAGGACCGGCATCGCCACCAGCACCATGGAGAGGAGGTACCTGGGCCTGGTACCGGCCACGAAGAGCATCACCATCGCCACCCCGGCCAGGGTAATCGACGCCCCCAGGTCCGGCTGCAACAGAAGCAGGCCGAGGAGCAGGGCAAGCACCAGCATGTATGGCAGGAAGCCGGTGGAGAAGAACTGGACCTTTTCCTGCTTCTTGTCGAGCGAGTAGGCCAGGTACATGATGAAGGCGATCTTGGCCGGCTCGGAGGTCTGCAGGGAAAAGCCCGGAAGCTTGATCCAACGTGATGCGCCGCCTATTTTGCTCCCCAGGCCCGGGATCAGGACCAGCACCAGACCGGCCAGACTGAAGAGAAGGATCGGCACCGCATACTTGCGCCAGAAGTGATAATCGGTCAGCATGGCGGCAATCATCACGCCGATGCCGACCAGGGCGAAGAGGCCCTGCCGTTTCAGGAAATAGAAGCTGTCGTGAAAGCGCTTGGCCGCCATAATTGACGAGGCGGAGTAGACCATGACGATGCCGAAGCAGGTCAGGGTGACCACCATCATCAAGATTATGAAATCGTACCCCTCCAGCTTTTTCACCGAGCGCCCCTGTCCGGCAGGTTGTTGACCAGGGCGGCAAACCGCTCGCCCCGCTCTTCATAGTTCTTGAACATGTCAAAACTGGAGCAGGCCGGCGAGTACAGCACCACCCCGCCCGGCTTGGTAAGCTGGTGCGCTTGCTCCACCGCCTCCTCTAAGCTCCCCACCAGACGTGTGTCGGTAAGCTGGCCGAGGGCCCCCTGGATCCTTTCCTTGGCCTCGCCGAGGAGAATCAGGTGTGCCACCCTCTCCCTGACCAGCTCGGCCAGCGGGGCGTAGTCTCCCCCCTTGTCCTTGCCGCCGGCAATCAGGGTCACCTGGCCGGGGAAGCTCGCCAGGGACTTGACCACGCTTCCCACGTTGGTCCCCTTGCTGTCGTTGAAATAGTTGACCCCGTTCACCATTCTGACCAGCTCCATCCGGTGGTGCAGCCCGGCAAACCCTTCCACTGCAGCGAGCGCCTGTTTGGCGTCGCACCCCAAAAGGATGGTGGAAGCCAGGGCGGCCATGATGTTTTCGATATTGTGCACCCCCTGGAGCTTGAAGCGGGAAGTGGGAAAACGCTCTTCCCGTCCCTGCCAGCGCATGGTGATGATGCCGTTTTGGTGAAAAATCCCCTCAGCCAGCTCCTGCTCTTGGCTCATCGGGACCACTGTAGCCTTGAGGCTCCCCGCGCAGGCTGCCACCAGAGGATCATCCATATTGAGCACCGCGAAATCCGTGGCCTGCTGGTTCTCGAAAACGCGGAGCTTGGCGTCGATGTATTCCTGGTAGGAGGCGTAACGATCCAGATGGTCCTCGGTGATGTTGAGGAGCACCGCCACCCGGGGCCGGAAGTTGATGATTCCCTCCAGCTGGAACGAGCTGATCTCCGCCACCACCCGCTCCACCTTGGCCCCGCTGCTGACCAGCTCGATCAGAGGGTTGCCGATGTTGCCGCCAACAAAAGTCTGATAGCCGCACGCCTTGAAGATCGAACCGGTCAGGGTGGTAGTGGTGGTCTTGCCGTTGGTGCCGGTGATGGCAACCAGTGGGGCGGCGATGAAGTTGCTGGCCAGTTCGATCTCGCTGATGATCTGTCGCTTCTGGGCCTTTGCCAACAGCAGCGGCTTAATGTCCATCGGCACGCCGGGACTCACCACGATCAGCTCGGCCATCAAGAATACGTGCTTGTCGTGGCGGCCAAGCTCGAAGTTGATCGGCAGATCCGCCAGCTTCGCCAGAAACGGCGCGACGCTCTTCTCTTCCCGCATGTCGGTGACCGTAACTTCAGCCCCACGTTCCGCGAGGAAGCGGGCCACCGCCACCCCGGTCCTTGCCAGTCCCACCACCAATATTCTCTTGTTCTTCAGTTCCATGGGTATCCTGTTCGTGCGACGTGCGACGCTGCTCGTGCTAAATGCAAATTCGCGCCGCAGGCGTCAGCGGATCTTCAACGTCGAAATGGCAATCAGCGCCAGGATAATGGTGATGATCCAGAAGCGGACGATAATCTTCGGCTCCGCCACCCCCTTCAGTTCGAAGTGATGATGGATGGGGGCCATGCGAAAGATCCGCTTTCCCCGGTATTTATAGGAGCCTACCTGAAAGATCACCGACAGCGCCTCGATGACAAAGATGCCGCCGACGATGACCAACAGGATCTCCTGCTTGGTGAGGACCGCCACCACCCCAAGCCCGCCGCCAAGGGAGAGCGACCCAACGTCCCCCATGAAGACCTCGGCCGGATAGGAGTTATACCAGAGAAAGCCGAGCCCGGCCCCAGCCATGGCTCCGCACAACACTGCCAGCTCGCCAACCCCGGCAACTGGCTGGATCTGCAGGTAGGTCGCCAGTTTGGCATTGCCGACAATATAGGCAAACAGCATATAGGTACCGGCGTTAATCGCCACCGGTCCAATGGCCAGCCCATCGAGGCCATCGGTCAGGTTCACCGCGTTGCTTGCGCCGACGATCACCAGCGTGGCAAACGGGATATAGAACATCCCCAGGTTGGGGTGGATGTTTTTGAAGAACGGCAGGTAGAGTTCGGTGGAAAATCCCCCCCGCTGGTAGAGGAAAATCCCGACCCCGGCCCCGAGCAGCATCTGCCAGAACATTTTCTGCCGGGCGGAAAGCCCCTTCGAATTTTTCTCCACCACCTTCTTGTAATCGTCGACAAAACCGATCACCCCATAACCGACGATGACCAGCAGGGCTAGCCAGATGTAGATATTTGTCAGGTCAGCCCAGAGAAGGGTTGGGATCACCGTGGCAGCCAGGATCAGCACTCCCCCCATGGTGGGGGTCCCCTGTTTTTTCAGATGGGACTCGGGGCCGTCGGTCCTGATCACCTGGCGGGCCTGGAGCGCCTCCAGCCGTCTGATGATCCACGGACCAAACAGGAACGAGACGAGCAGCGCAGTGATCACCGCATAAATCGTCCTGAAGGTCAGGTACTTGAACACGTTGAAGAAATGGACGCTGGACGCCAGCGGATACAACAGATTGTAAAGCATTAGCCGACTACCCCTTTCTTTACCGGAGGAGCCTGTGCCCCCCGAATCCCTTCTGCGACAAGCTCCATGCGCATGCCGCGCGACCCCTTGACCAGAATATAATCGCCCTTCTCCTTATTGCGCAGCAGATCGGCAGTCAGCTCGCCATGGTCCTTCGCCACCACAATTGTAGAGGCGGACAGGCCGGCGGCCATGGCGCCTGCAGCCACCTCCTCCGCCAAATTTCCCAGCAGATAGAGCCGTTCGACGCAGGTGGCGGCCAATTTACCCACCTCCCGATGGGCCTCTACCTCACCTTCGCCGAGCTCCAGCATATCCCCCAGCACCGCCACTGCCCGCCCCTTCCCTTTGAGCTCCAGCAGAGTTATCAGCGCCGCAGCCATCGAGCTTGGATTGGCGTTATAGCTGTCATCGATGAGGACCAGTTCCCCCACCTCTTCCAGGTTGAAGCGTTTATCGTAGGGGGTGAACAGTTCCAGCCCCTCCCGGATCAACTGTGGCTTCACGCCGAGGGCAAAGGCCGCTGCCGCAGCAGCCAGGGCATTGTAAATATTATGCCGGCCAAAGGCGCGCAAGGTGACCGGCAGCTCTCGGCCGGGGAGGCGGAGCGTAAAGGACTGACCCTGGTTACCGAGGCTTTTTATCTCCGTTGCGCTCACCTCTGCACCATGCAGGCCGAATGACAGCCGCTGCACCCCATTCGCTACTGGACAGGCGGCGATCCGGAGATCATCGGCATTATAAATGGCGAAGCCACCCACCGGCAAGCGCAGAAACAGCTCGCCCTTGGCCTTTGCCACCGCTTCCACGCTCCCCATGCTCGCCAGATGGGCAGGAAAGGCGTTGGTGATGATGCCAACCGAGGGGGCCGCGATCTCCGCCAGCCGGTCGATCTCGCCAGGCTCGCTCATCCCCATTTCCAGAACCGCCCAGCGGTGGGTATCCTGCAACTGAAACAGCATCTGCGGCAGACCGATCAGGTTGTTGAGGTTGCCGGTGGTCTTGAGCCCGGGACCGGTATAGGTGAGGATCCCAGCGAGCATCTCCTTGGTGGTGGTCTTGCCGTTGCTCCCGGTGATGCCAACCACCGGCAGTATATAGCGGCGGCGCTGGAATGCCGCCAGGTCCCCGAGGGCCCGGAGAGTATCCCTCACCGCCACCACGCTGGCACCAGCCGGCACCTGATTGTTGGCGGCCCAGCCAGTCTCGGCGAGAAACACCCGCACCCCCCGGCCGACAGCTGCAGCGATGAAGTTATGGCCGTCAAAGCGCTCCCCCTTAAGAGGAACGAAGAGCTCTGTGGTCGCCACCTTGCGCGAATCGGTGGAAACGCCGGTCACCATGGCATCGGCAGTCCCATGGATGGTCCCCCCAGTAGCCCGGGCTATGTCGGTGACGGTGAACATTATTTGAACCTCGTGCTGCGTCTGCGGCGTCCTGACGGAATGACGGAATGACGAAAATGATGTACTGTTTTCTTTCCGCGCCTCGGGCTTGCGCGCTAGCTCTCCCGTAGCGCCAGCGCCGCCTCTTCCCGGTCGTCGAAATGGTGCTTCTCCTGGCCTACGATCTGGTAATCCTCGTGGCCCTTCCCGGACAGCAGCAGGACATCTCCCGCCTGTGCAACGCGCGCAGCAAGACGGATCGCCTCACGCCGGTCGACCACCGTGACAAACCCCTTTTCCTGATTGCCGCCGGCCAGCTCTGCCAGAGTATATTCCCTGAGTCCCAGGGGGATTATTCCCGCCCGAACCTCGCTGATGATCGCCTGGGGATTCTCGCTACGCGGGTTGTCGGAGGTGATCACCGCCAGGTCGCTCAGCCGCCCGGCGATCTCCCCCATAATCGGCCGCTTCCCCCGGTCCCGGTCGCCACCACAGCCGAACACCGTGATAATCCGCCCGCTGGCGAACTCCTGTACGGTCTTCAGCACGTTTTCCAAGGCGTCGCCGGTATGGGCATAGTCCACCAGGGCGATGACGCCACGATTGTTGACCACCCGCTCCAGCCGGCCCGGCACCTTTTTGTGCCCCTCGATACCGTCGCGAATCACCTCTAGCGGCAGATCCAGGGCAATCCCGACGGCAGCCGCCGCCAGAATATTGGACAGATTGAAGCGACCTAGCAGCAGCGAATGGATGGCGATCTCCCCCTTGGGGGTCGCCAGGGTCGCGGTAATTCCTTCGCCGGAAAAGCGGACATTCTGTGCCGTTACCTTGGCCAGGCCGCCGATGCCGTAACCGATTACCGGGCACGCGGCGTGCTCGGCAATTTTTGCCGCATAGGGATCTTCCAAATTGACAACCGCGACTCTGCGTGGTTTGGTCCGGTCCGGGACCAGCAGCTCGGAGAAGAGCCGCTGTTTACTCGCCAGATAAGACTCCATGGTGCCATGATAATCGAGGTGGTCGCGGGTCAGGTTGGTGAAGACCCCCACGTCGAAATGGCAGCCGTCGACCCGACGCTGCTCCAGCGCATGGGAAGAAACCTCCATCACCACCCCACGCGCCCCCAGTTCGACCAGCTCGCGCAGGGTCCTCTGCAGGTCCACCGACTCCGGGGTGGTGTTGGGTGCGGGAATCTCTTTGCTGCCGAAACGATAGCTGATGGTCCCAAGCACCGCCGCCAGCAGACCTGCCTTCTCCAGGATCCCCTCGACGATGAACGTCGTGGTAGTCTTGCCGTTGGTGCCGGTAATCCCCACGACCGGGACCTTGCCGGTGGGGATGCCGTAGAAGGCTGCAGCCAGCTTTGCCATGGCCAGCCGGGCGTCGGCTACGATGATGACGGTCACTCCTGCCGGGGCAGAGGAACGGTCTTCTACTACCACGGCGGCCGCCCCTTTCTGCAGCGCCGCGCCCAGGTAGTGGTGGCCGTCGGATGCGACACCCCTTAACGCAAAAAAGAGCCCTCCCGGCTCCACCTTGCGTGAATCGTAATACAGCCCCTGTATTTCAAGGTCTGTAGAGCCGCTCACTGCCTGCGGCGTAATGGCTTGGAGCAATTCAGCGAGTTTCATATGCCACCGTGTTGCCTGCCGTTGTCCCGTGCCATGCCATCATCGTCCTACTCCCGTCAATTGTTCGACGCAAACCGCACCCAGACCTGATCAGTGGTCCTGATTCGCTCCCCGGCCCGGGGATTTTGTGCCACGGCCCGGCCGCTACCGGTCAATCTCACGTTAAGCCCCTGTTTTTCCATATTGCGCAGTACCTGGCGCATGCTTAGTCCTGTGAAGTTCGGCATAACCGAGCCTGCAGCCGCCTCCACGATGGCCCCCTCCGCCAATGCCGCAAAGGCGCGAATGGGTGCCGGGCCCTTTGCCTCAACGACCCTAGTGGTTAACTGATCGGCGCCGCTCGGCGCCACTTTCAGATAGCAGAGAGACTGAATGGCTATGGCACTGAATGCCGGTGCCGCCACCACCCCTCCGTATGGCGAGCTCTTCGGCTCGTCAACCACCACCATGATGGTCAGCCGCGGATTGTCGGCGGGGACGAAGCCGACAAAGGAGGCGACTCGCTTGTCGAGCGAATAGCTTTTGGTGACTGCGTCGACCTTCTGCGAGGTGCCGGTCTTCCCCGCCACTTTGTAGCTGGCCAGCGCGGCGTTGACCCCGGTACCCCCCTCGTCGGTGACCCCCTGCAGCATTTTGGTCATGATCCGCGCGGTCTCCGGCGAAATTACCCGGCGCTGGCGGAACGGTTCAAACTGCTGGATCACCGTATCACTGTCATCGGTGATGCGCGACACCAGGTAAGGTTTCATCAAAACCCCGCCATTGGCCACCGCCGAAAAGGCCGTCGCCATCTGCAGCGGAGTGGCCGTGACTCCCTGGCCAAACGAGATGGTGGCAAGGTCGACACCGAACCACTGGCTACGGTCTCGCAGATAGCCGCTTGCCTCGCCGGGGAGGTCGACCCCGGTTTTTTCGCCGATGCCGAACTCTTTCAGATAGGCGTAGAGCTTTTCCTTGCCGAGCCGGATGCCGATCTTGGCGGCGCCGATATTGCTCGAATATTTAAGAATTTCCGGGACCGCCAGCCGCCCATAGTTGTGGGTATCATGGATGGTTTTCCCGCCGATGGAGTAGCTGCCATTTTCGCAGTTGAAGCTGTCATTCGGCCGGATCACTTTTTCTTCGAGCGCCGCAGCCACCAGAAATACCTTGAAGGTAGAGCCGGGCTCAAAACTATCTGAAATGGCGCGGTTGCGTAAAAGCAACGGCGGATAGCGGTAGCTGGCGTTGGGGTTGAAGTCTGGATAATTAGCCAGTGCCAGCACCTTGCCGGTCTGTGGCTCCATCACCAGCGCGCTCCCCCCCTTGCCGCCGCACGCCACTACTGCCTTGGCCAGTTCCTTTTCCGCGATGTACTGGATGTTTTTATCCAGTGTAAGTTTGACATTATAGCCTTTCGACGATTTTTTAACCAGCATTCCCTTGAGGGCCACGTCGCGACCCAGGGCGTCCCGTTCCGTAACCAGAAACCCGGTATTGCCGAGGAGCGTCGAATCGTACTTGAATTCGATCCCCTCCAGGCCGGCCGGGTCGAGGCCGGTAAAGCCGATGACATGGGCCGCCACCTCGGAATTGGGGTAAAAGCGCCGGGTCTCCTTGACAAAGCCGATCCCCTCGATCTCCAGCCCCTTGATCCGCCCAGCCAGATCGGGGGTAAGCTGGCGCTGCAACCAGACGAAGTTTTTATTCCCTGCCAGCTTCTTGGCCACTGTCTCCTTCGACATGCCGAGCAAAGGCGCCAGCCTTGCTGCGGCTGCGCCAAGGTGCTCTATTTTGCGCGGCTCGGCAAAACAGGAATCCATCTCGACAGAAACCGCCAGTGCCGCGCCGTTGGCGTCAAAAATAGTGCCACGGGCCGGGGTCAGCGCCACTACCCGCTGATGCTGCCGTTCGGCCATTTTCGTCCAGTCCTGGTTCTTGATGACCTGGAGATAAATGGCACGCGCAGCCGTAACCGCAAAGATGGCGACAAACAGCGCGCCAACCAGGCGAATCCGGATGTCGGCCCATTTCTCCTTGCCACCCCTCATCGGACCACGACCACCTGCCGGTCTGAGGGGAGAGCCATCCCCAGCTGGCCTTTGGCCAGGGCTTCAATCCGCGCCGGGGCCTTCAGCGAGGCAACCTCCAGCCGAAGCTGGCTGTTCTCCTGCTGGGCCTCCTTTGTCAGCCGGCGTCCCTCGGAAACCTGCAGGGTAAGATCGACGACCTTGACTCGCGACCAGACGTGAAACAGAGAAACCAGGGTCAGCAGGACCAGCACCACCATCAGATAGGGGAAGAGATCCCAGCGCTGGCCGGTCAGTGCCTCCGCACGGTGAGGAGCCGCCATTCTACCGTATGCAGCTCTGCTGTTCATCATAGCGCCCTCCTTAAAGCCGTTCCGCAGCCCGCAATTTGGCACTGCGCGCACGCGGATTCGTTGCCAACTCTGCACTGCCTGCCATCACCGGCTTGCCAGTCAATACTTTTACTTGCGGCACATTTCCGCAAGCGCAGCGCGGCAGGTTCTTCGGGCAAGTACACCCCTGCGCTAACCGCCGCAGTGTATTTTTTACAATCCGATCTTCCAGGGAGTGAAAGGAGATGACCACCAGGCGTCCCCCCGGGGATAACATTCCGGCACCGGCTGCCAGCCCCTGTTCTAAGCTGGACAGCTCCTCGTTCACCGCGATGCGCAAGGCCTGAAATGTTCTGGTGGCCGGGTGGAGACGCTCTTCCCACATGGCCTTCGGGATTGCCCCCTTGATCAGGTCCGTCAGCTGCAAGGTGGTCTCGATCGGCGCCTCCTGACGGGCACGCACGATAAATGCAGCAATTCTCCTTGCCCAGCGCTCCTCGCCATATTCCCGAAAAATCCGCTCCAGCTCCCGTTCCGGCAGGGTATTCACCAGTTCAGCAGCGGTGCTTCCCGAGTCGCTGTCCATACGCATATCGAGTGGCGCGTCCTGCTGGAAACTGAAGCCCCGCTCGGCGCTGTCCAGCTGGTGGGAGGAGACCCCCAGATCCAGCAGCAATCCATCAATTTTGTCGATCTTAAGCTCAGCCAGGGTTTCCGCCAGCCCAGCAAAATTCCGTTGGAACAGCCGGACCCTTTCCTTGTACGGGGCAAGCCGCTCGGTAGCTGCCTTGATCGCCTCTGCATCCCGGTCAAAACCAAGAACCAGTCCATCGGGAGCCGATGCGCGCAGGATCTGCTCGGTGTGGCCAGCCCCCCCCACCGTCCCATCCACGTATATCCCGCCGGGGCGCGGTGCCATAAAAGTTAGCACCTCCGCCGGCAGCACCGAAACATGCTGAAAGGCCATGGCTAGAGCCCCAGCTCTGCCAGGGCTGGCGTGTCACTCGGGAAATCTTTCTCCGCCTGACTGCAGACCCGGTCCCAAGTCTCCTGATTCCAGATCTCGATTTTTTTCTGGGTGCCAACAAACACGATGTCCCGCTCCAGGGCGGCATAACTGCGAAGCGTGGGCGGAATCAGCACTCTTCCCTGCTTATCGGCGCCACATTCCACCCCCGGTGCCAGGATCAAGCGACGCACGCTGTTCAACTGCGCCGCAGTCAGCCCACTACCGCCCCGGTCCACCCGTTCCTGCAGGATCAGCCATTCCTGGTGGGGGTAGACCGACAGCCCCCGGCAATAGTCGCCATTCCCCATGTCCACCAGACACTTGGTCACGACAAAGCGCTCATCACCAAAGGTCTCGACCATCACCTCCCGCAGCTTGGCCGGGATGCTGGTCCGCCCCTTGGCGTCAATGGAATTGTAATGTTCACCGCTGAACATGGCGCCCCTGTCACTATTTGCCACACTTTACCACTTTTTGCCACTTTATGGTAAAACTATACAAGTGGTCAATACCGTTGTCAAGGCAAAATTATGACCCGTAACAGGTTTTTTTCAACGCATTTTTAAGGAGTTATCGGGGATGAGCGGGGGGCAAATCGCAACTAACCGGGGCCACCAAATATCTATAATTATTACAACTGGTTGGCTGCCTCAATGGCAATCCACAGCCAGGGGGAGAAGGGGGAAGGGGCAACGCTGGCGTTGCAACTCTTCGCCCAAGCTTTCCAAAAAAGCGCGGCGGCTCAACGATCCTTGTTCCGCTCCGGCAGGTGCACCACCTTGGCACCAGCTTTTTTCTCTTTGGGTCGCTCCAGTGAAGTCAGCGCCGGTGTCCGTTCCGGCGGGGCAACCGGCGACACCAGTTTTTCCAGCAGCACCGGGGTCCCCCCCATGCTGAACGGGGCGCCGTTAATCTGGCTTTCGTCAAGAATCCAGCTAAAGACCTGCAACGGTTGGGTCAAGACCAGGAGTTTCACCTGCCACCATCCCGGCTTCGGGTCGGGGGTAATCGCCTCGATCCTGGCATAGAAGCCCGGCTTGTTGTCGATATGCACCAGCACCAGATCGTTGAGGGTAGTTGCCACGATTCCTCCTGGAACAGCTTGGTTTTGAGACCTGCCGGGGTTTCAACACCCGGTCCAGTTCTGGATTACTCGCCCTGTAACAATGGCGTGGTCATGCCGATTAGGAGACCGCGCTCGTAATTCATCAGCAGACCATGCATAAAGCGGTTGCCGAACAGCTCCTCCACCCCGGCATAAAGGCGACGGAGCTCCCTTTCCCCGGCGTAGAAACATGCCACCTCGCTCGGCGCCAGGAGGGCCTCCACCTGCTCACAATTGAAGGTAAGGCAGTTGAACGGCCGGTAGTCAGGCGCCATCAAGCAGCTGCGCTCCCCCAGGTAAGGACAGAGGCCGCGCCCAAAGTGCGGCTCGAAGAGGGGCTGGCCGCTGCTGAGAAACACCAGCAGGTCAACCACGGTGAAATGGTATTTGCCGCTGGCACAACAGGCGCCACCACATCCAGCGCAGATCGCTGCGGGACTGACAGCCTCGGTAACCGCATGCACTCCACTTTTGGTTGTTAATATCGACTCGCAAAGCGTCTGCAGCCTCTCCCGGAGCGAAGGGACAAGAGCCGCATACTCGCTGGTCACGGCAGCAACCGCCTGCCGCCACTTGTCCCGGTCAGTCACAGTGTCTCCAGAATAGAGTAAGGGCGTATGCAATACGCCCCTACTTGAAAATTGGTCGAAGCAGTCCGTAAGCCGGGTTCTGTTCCCGTGGCCGGTTTCCCGACCACGGGCAATGGCCATTCATCTAGGACCGCCGTTGCCGACGGCCTCCAGCAGCCAACCCGGAAGCATGGGCGGGTCGCCCTTAGCGCTTCCCTATTTGGCCTTGCTCCTGGTGGGGTTTACCTGGCATCCGGCGTCAC
>JANXYN010000095.1 GCA_025356035.1 Geobacteraceae bacterium | reverse complement strand
GGTTGACTCGGTGGCAGCACTGGTCCCCAAAGCCGAAATCGAGGGGGAGATGGGCGATTCGCACATGGGCCTCCAGGCACGGCTCATGTCCCAGGCACTGCGGAAACTGACCGGCATCATCTCCAAATCGAACACCTGCGTGATCTTCATCAACCAGATCAGGATGAAGATCGGGGTCATGTTCGGCAACCCGGAAACCACCACCGGTGGCAACGCCCTCAAATTCTATGCGTCGGTGCGGATCGACATCAGAAGGACTGCGGCCCTCAAGCAGGGGAACGATGTCATCGGCTCACGGACCAAGGTTAAGGTGGTCAAGAATAAGGTGGCACCCCCCTTTAAGGAGGTCGAATTCGACATCCTCTACGGCGAAGGGATCTCCAAGGAAGGAGATATCCTCGATCTCGCGGTGGATAACGGCATCGTCGAGAAGAGCGGCGCCTGGTTCTCCTATGCCAGTGAGCGGCTCGGCCAGGGGCGCGAAAACTCCCGCATCTATCTGCGGGAACATCCCGCGGTCACTGCCGCCATCGAAGAGAAGGTCTACACCAAATTCGGCATCACGCGCGCGCCCTCAGTAGTCGCGGGAAAGGCCTAACCGATGGAACTCAATGAAATTCTCACCATTGCGGTGAAGGCGCGGGGGTCGGACATTCATATTAAAACCGGGCTCCCACCCATCGTTCGGATCGACGGGACATTGCGCCCTATTCCCAACGCACCGCGCCAATCGCCGGACGTGGTCAAGGCGATGGCCTATGCCATCATGAATGAACGGCAGTTAAAGCATTTTGAAGAAAATTATGAAGTGGATGCCGCCTACGGCGTCCCCGGCCTGGGCCGGTTCAGGGTGAGCATTTTTTCCCAGCGGGGGACGGTCGCCATGGTATTCCGCGCCATCCCCTTCGGCATTCCCACCCTGGAGACCCTCAACCTCCCGGAAGTACTGAAGAAACTTAGCATGGAGGAGCGCGGTCTAGTTCTGGTGACCGGGACCACCGGCAGCGGTAAGTCAACCACCCTTGCCTCCATGATCAACTACATCAATGAAAACCGCACCTGCAACATCATCACCATCGAAGACCCGGTCGAATATCTGCACAAGGACAAGAAGTGCATCATCAGCCAGCGCGAAGTCGGCTTTGACACCATTTCCTTCAGTGCCGCACTGAAAGGCGCAATGCGCCAGGACCCCGAGGTTATCCTGGTGGGAGAGATGCGCGATTACGAAACCATCGAAACCGCCATGACCGCCGCTGAAACCGGCCACTTGGTATTATCGACCCTGCATACCCTGGATGCCGCCGAAACCGTGAACCGGATCATCTCGGTGTTCCCCCCCTATCACCAGCGTCAGGTCCGTCTGCAGCTATCGAGCGTCCTCAAGGGGGTTGTCTCGCAGCGGCTGGTGCCGCGCGCCGACGGCAAAGGAAGGGTCCCCGCGGTGGAGGTGATGATCGCCACGGCCCGCATCCGTGAATGTATCGACGACAAGGACAAAACCAAGCAGATCCATGATGCGATCGCCCAAGGGGTGGTGGCTTACGGCATGCAGACATTTGACCAGTCGCTGATGGAGCTGTTTTCCAAGAAATTCATCACCTATGAAGAGGCCCTCCGCCAGTCGAGCAATCCCGATGATTTCGCCCTGAAGATCTCCGGCATTTCGTCGACCTCCAATTCCACCTGGGATCAGTTTGACCAGGGAGGGGCCGAATCGGCCAAGGAGCAGGGCGGTTCCCCGCTTACCGTCGACAAATTCTGACCAGACAGAGCCAGGTCGCGCCTTCGCCTCTGCCCTGAGAATCCTGGCGCGCCGTGGCCACAGCGAAGCAGAACTGCGGCAGAAGCTGGCGGCCAAGGGATTCTCGTCCGGCGCCATTGACGAAATTGTCCGCAGATTGGTCGGGCTTGGCTATCTGGACGATGCCCGTTTTGCCCGGCAGTGGGCCGAGGCAGCGGTACGCAACGGCAAAGGCTACGGAAGCCGCCTACGGTTTGAGTTGCAACGGCGCGGCATAGCCGTTGAGATCATCGAGCAGGTGCTTGCGGAGATCGCCACTGACCAGACCGAACCGGCAATGGTCAAGGCCGTCCTGGCGCGAAGGTTTGCCGGCTTCGCCTTCCACCAGGCTACCCCCCGAGAGCAGCGACGAATAGTACAATATCTGCAGCGGCGCGGCTTTTCCACCGCCGTCATTTTTCAGATTTTTAACGGGACCGAGCGGGAGTGAGCCTCGTTTGCCAATTTAATAATTTCAGTTGCAGAGGATTACATGACTGGTAGAGAGATTCGTGCCCTTTTTTTACGTTTTTTTGCCGAGCGCGGCCATACAATTGTTCCGAGTTCAAGCCTGATCCCGAAGAACGATCCGACGCTGTTGTTCGCCAATGCCGGCATGAACCAGTTCAAGGACCTGTTTCTCGGTCTCGAATCCCGCGACTATATACGGGCCTGCAGTTCCCAGAAGTGCGTTCGGGCCGGCGGCAAGCACAATGATCTGGAGAATGTGGGCCAGACTGCCCGGCACCATACCTTCTTTGAAATGCTCGGCAATTTCTCGTTCGGCGACTATTTTAAAAAAGAGGCGATCGCCTTTGCCTGGGAATTTCTGACCAAGGAATTAAAGCTCGACAAAAACCGCCTCTACATCACCGTTTACACCGATGACGACGAGGCAGCAGAAATCTGGCACCGCCAGGAAGGGGTTCCCCGGGAACGGATCTACCGGTTTGGCGAAAAGGATAACTTCTGGTCCATGGGTGATACCGGCCCCTGTGGCCCCTGCACCGAAATTTTCTGGGATAATGGTCCCGAAGTGGGGTGCGGCAAGCCTGATTGCGCCGTCGGCTGTGACTGTGACCGTTTCATGGAGATCTGGAACAACGTGTTCATGCAGTTCAACCGTGATGGCGCGGGGAATCTGACCCCACTGCCAAAACCTTCCGTGGATACCGGCATGGGACTGGAGCGGATCACGACGGTGATGCAGGGGGTAACCTCCAACTACGACAACGACCTGTTGCGCGGCATCATCAGCTTTGAGGAACAACTTTCCGGCAAGCGTTACGGCGCGGACCTCCGTGACGATTTTTCCCTGCGGGTCATTGCCGACCATGCCCGGGCAGTAACTTTCCTGATCTGCGACGGGATCCTCCCCAGCAACGAGGGGCGCGGCTATGTGCTGCGCCGCATCATTCGGCGGGCGGCCCGTCATGCAAAGATGCTCGGCTTTGCCGAACCGATGCTCTACCGGATGGTAGAGGCGGTGACTGCGATGATGGGTGAGGCGTACCCGGACCTGCTGGAACGGGAAGCATACATCAAAAAAATGATCAAGGTCGAAGAAGAACGCTTTGCCGAGACCCTTGACCACGGCCTGCGCATTCTCAACGAGGAAATGGCGGCAGTGAAAGAGGGAGGGCTCAGGGAGCTCCCCGGCACCATCGTCTTCAAGCTTTATGACACCTTCGGCTTCCCGATTGACCTGACCGCGGATATCGCCCGCAGCGAAGGGTTGACGGTGGACGAAGCCGGCTTTACGCACTGCATGGAGCGCCAGCGCGAGCAGGCCAGAGAGCACTGGAAGGGTTCTGGCGAAGAGGCGGTTGCCGGCATCTTCAAAAATTTGTATGCCGAAGGGGTGCGGACCAAATTTGTCGGCTACCAAGAACAGTGCGTTTATGGGGTAATATCGGCCCTGGTGCAGGGTGGGGCGCGAGTGGATGTAGCCCGGACCGGCGACCAGGTGGACGTCATTACCGAGGTTTCTCCCTTTTATGGTGAATCCGGCGGCCAGGCCGGTGACACAGGGCACATTTCTACGGGCACCGCCCATCTCCAGGTTATTGCCACACTGAAACCGTTTGCCGACCTGATTGTGCATCGGGCCATCGTCACGGAAGGCACGGTCAAGCAAGGTGACGCCGCCGACCTCAAGGTTGCGGTTACTGAGCGCAACTCAACCGCCCGGAACCATACCGCCACCCATCTGTTGCAATCTGCGCTCCGGGAAGTGCTGGGCGAGCACGTAAAACAGTCGGGATCACTGGTTACTCCCGAGCGACTGCGGTTCGATTTCACCCATTTCTCTGCGCTGCAACCGGCCGAACTGCGCCATGTGGAAGAGTTGGTGAACGGCTTCATCATGGCCAATGACGCTGTCCACACGGAGGTGATGACGACGGATGAAGCCATTGGCAGTGGCGCCACCGCCCTGTTCGGCGAAAAATACGGGGAGCAGGTCCGGGTTGTCAAGGTAGGCGCTGTCAGCAGCGAGCTCTGCGGTGGGACCCATGTCCGGGCCGCTGGCGATATCGGTTTTTTCAAAATTGTCTCCGAGGCCGGCATTGCCGCCGGCGTTCGGCGGATCGAGGCACTGACCGGCACAGGCGCCCTCAACTATGCCCAGCAGCTTGAGGAGGAACAGAGGCGGATTGCGGCGCTGGTAAAGGCCGAAGGCGGCGACAACGTCGACAAGATCAACCGCCTCCTCGCTCGGCAAAAGGAGCTGCAACGCGAAATCGAGACGCTGCAAGGTCGGCTGAACGCCTCCCATTCGGCAGACCTCCTCGCTAACAGCCGGGATATCGGCGGGATAAAGGTTCTGGCAGTGAAGGTCGACATGCCAGATCCGAAAGGGCTGCGCGAACTGGCTGATACCCTGAAGGAACGCGTCGGCTCGGGGATAATCGTCCTTGCCTGTGAAACGGAAGGGAAGGCCCACTTGCTGGTTGCCGTTACTAAGGATCTGACCAGCCGCTTCAAGGCCGGTGACATCATTAAGGAGTTAGCGCCGATTGTCGGCGGCAGCGGCGGCGGCAAACCCGAGCTGGCCCAGGCTGGTGGCAGTCAGCCGGCCAGAATTGCCGACGCCCTCGAAAAAAGTTATGCTTTGGTGGCCTGAACTGACGTCGGCTGCGCTGCAGGGTGACTTTAAACAACCTGCTCGGTAAAGACCTAAGGAATAAAGCCACCCTCCCTGGTTGCACGACAAATGGTAAGGTTTCTATGCTCGACGAAAACGAACAAACGGGTTGCGCACCGCTCCAGGGACGGGAGGCGAAGTCAATCCTCATTGTCGACGATGAAGCAATCATTCGCGATCTTTGCGCCAGGGCACTGAAGGATTACCATGTGCTGGAGGCGCAGAACGGCGAAGAGGCGCTGAAATTCTTTGAACGCGGCGGGATCGACGTGATCCTGACCGATATCATGATGCCGAAGTTGAACGGGATCGAGCTGCTCAAACGGGTGAAGGAGCTTGATCCAACGTTGGTGGTCATCGTCATGACTGGCTACGCGGAAAAGGAGGTCATCCTCAACGCGCTCAAGGAAGATGCCGATGACTTCATTCCAAAGCCGCTCAACCTGCTCCAGCTGAAAACTTCGGTGCAAAAGGCCCTGGAGAAAAAAGCCCTCAAGGAAGAAGTCGCCAATTTAAAGAGCCTCGACCGCCTCAAAACCAACTTCCTCTCGCTCATTTCCCACAAGTTCCGCACCCCCATCACTACCATCTCCCTGTTTCTGCAGAACCTTGCCGGTGGTGTTTATGACCCGACGGAGCCGCTGTTTAATAACAACGTCCGGCTGATTCACGCTGAATCATGCTATCTGGCGCAGCTGGTCAGCGACCTGCTGGTCTTTACCCAGGTAATGGATACCGGCGGCTCGCTCAAGCAGGAGCCTTGCAACCTGCGGAATATCATTTCCGTGCTGGTCACCGAATCAGCAGAAGCTGCCCGCAAGCCACGAGTCAGTAAACAGCTGGAGCTGGAAGCCATCCCGCTAATGTTGCTGGATAGGCCCAAAATATCCTTTGCTATTAAGCAGATCCTCGATAACGCGTTTAAATTCTCGGCAGATGTCGGGACTGTTGCCATCTCGCTCAAGGCCATGGACAACGAGGCCCTATTGGTCGTCAGGGACAACGGGATTGGCATCGCCAAGAAAGATCAGGCAAAAATCTTTGAAAAATTCTACCAGGTGGATCACCAGCAGACCGGTCAGATCCGGGGCTTCGGCCTTGGCCTTTTCTACGCGCGTGAATTTATCAAGCTGCATGGCGGCAGCATTGCCATCAAGAGTGAACCGGGACATGGCACCGAGGTTGTCATAACCCTGCCGCTCGCCAATCCATGAACTGTCAGACTGACTCCTCTTATTTCGCCCTGCCTTGACTGCTTCCTCACGGCAACTTCGCTCCAGATACCAACCACCGCCCCAATGGTCCATGCGCAAAAAAGCGCGTAAGTCCTCTTTGCTGTTGATTATTTCGCCTTATCTGCTATAGTATTCCCTTCATGAAAATGGGCCAGGCAGCCAGCGTAAGCCTTGCCATGGATTCCCCGGAGAGAGCCGCAGATGCAGAAACTCATCGAAAAAGCCAACACCCTCATGGAGGCGCTCCCCTATATCAGGCGCTTCAGCGGCAAGACCATAGTCATCAAGTATGGTGGCCACGCCATGGCAGATGAAGCGCTGAAAAAATCGTTCGCCCTCGACGTCATTCTCCTTAAATTTATCGGGATCAATCCGGTCATTGTCCATGGCGGTGGCCCCCAGATCAACGAGACCCTCAAGCGCTATGGTATCGTTTCCGACTTCGTCAAGGGGATGCGGGTGACCGATGCCGCCACCATGGCCGTCGTGGAAATGGTTCTGACCGGCCAGGTAAACAAAGAGGTCGTCGGCTATATCAACCAGCACGGTGGTCGGGCGGTGGGCCTCTCGGGGAAGGATGGCAGTCTGCTGCTCTGCAAAAAGCTGCTGCAGGATGTAACGAACGCAGACGGCAGCACCGAGCACCTTGATATAGGCTTTGTCGGCGACGTGACAAAGGTCGATACGGCGATTCTGGAAACCCTGGAACGGGGTGGCTTTATCCCGGTCATTGCACCGGTGGGTGTCGGCATCGGTGGGGAAAGTTACAACATCAACGCCGATCTGGTGGCCGGCAAGGTGGCGGCCGCCCTCAAGGCGGAGAAACTGATGCTGCTGACCGATGTCAGCGGCGTGAAGGACCGGGAGGGACTGCTTCTCTCCAGCATCGAGCTGGCCGAAGTACCGCGGCTCATAGACAATGGCACCATCACCGGCGGCATGATTCCAAAGGTTACCTGCTGTGTGGACGCACTGCAGGCCGGGGTCGGCAAGGCGCACATTGTCGACGGCCGGGTTGAGCACGCCATCCTGCTGGAAATGTTCACTGATGTAGGAATCGGCACGGAGATCCAGGGATAGAATCCGTGCGACGCACTAACTTCAGGAAAGGCACACCATGAACTCGCAACAATGGATCGCAAAAGCCGACCAATATATCATGCGGACCTATGGCCGCTACCCGCTTGTACCGGTGCGTGGTGAAGGGTGCCGGCTCTGGGATGCCGACGGCAAAGAGTATCTCGATTTTCTGGCCGGGGTAGCGGTAAACAACCTCGGGCACTGCCATCCCAAGGTAGTGGCAGCGCTGCAGCAACAAGCCGCCGAACTGATCCACTGCTCCAACTACTATCATATCCCGCAGCAGATTGAGCTGGCCGAGCTCCTCTGCCGCCACTCGTTCGCTGACAAGGCCTTTTTTTGCAACTCTGGCGCCGAGGCCAACGAAGCGGCGATCAAGCTGGCTCGCAAATACAGCCTCGACAAGTTCGGCCCGGAGCGCTACGAGATCATCACCGCCACCGAGTCGTTCCACGGCCGGACCATGGCGACCGTTTCGGCCACCGGCCAGGCGAAGGTGCAGAAGTTTTTTGACCCGCTCCTCCATGGTTTCCACCATGTGCCGTTCGACAATGTCGAGGCGCTCCGGGCTGCCGTCACCCCCAACACCTGCGCCATCATGCTCGAGCCGATCCAGGGCGAAGGGGGAGTTAATATCCCCGCCCCCGGCTATTTCCAGGCGGTACGGCAGCTCTGTAACGAGCGTGGCCTGCTGCTGATCTTCGACGAAGTCCAGGTCGGGATGGGGCGGACCGGCAAGCTCTTCGCCTACGAACATTTCGGCATCACCCCCGACATCATGACGCTCGCCAAGGCGCTCGCCGGCGGGGCACCGATCGGTACTATGCTCGCCAAGGACGAGGTCGCTGCCGCCTTCACTCCCGGCACCCACGGTTCTACCTTCGGTGGCAATCCACTGGTAACTGCAGCGGCACTGGCAACGGTTCGGACCATCCTTGAGGACGGCATCCTCAACGCAACCTGCGAGATCGGCGACTACCTCCTGGGAGAGCTCCTCACCCTGAAGGAAAAGTATCCGTTTGTTGCAGAGGTGCGCGGCATCGGCCTGATGATCGGCATGGGGCTCACCATTCCCGGCGCCGACATCGTCAAAATGGGGCACGAGCGTGGTCTGCTGCTCAACGTGACCCACGACACGGTGCTCCGTTTCGTGCCGCCGCTGATCGTGACCAAACAGGAAATCGACCGGATGATCGTGATCCTCGACGGGATCTTCGCCGAAATATCCCCCGGCAGCGGGGCAAAGGACTAGCGATGCACAGACATTTTCTCAAGCTGAGCGACTTCACCCGGCAGGAGCTGGACGATCTGTTCACCCTGACCCGGCGGCTCAAGGAACAGCAGAAGAAAGGGATCGAGCACCAACTCCTCAAGGGGAAGACCCTCGCCATGATCTTCGAGAAGTCCTCCACCCGGACCCGGGTCTCGTTCGAAGTGGGGATGTACCAGCTGGGGGGGCACCCACTCTTCATCTCCACCAAGGATTCCCAGATGGGGCGCGGCGAACCGATCAAGGACACCGCCCGGGTCATGGCCCGCTACTGCGACGGCGTGATGATCCGCACCTACGGCCAGGAGATCGTTGAGGAATTTGCCCGCTACTCGTCGGTACCGGTGATTAACGGCCTCACCGACCTGTTTCACCCCTGTCAGATCATGGCCGACCTCTTCACCGTGCTCGAAGCCCGGGGGAGCTATCAGGGCCTCAAGTTTGCCTGGGTGGGAGACGGCAACAACATGGCCAA
>JANXYN010000094.1 GCA_025356035.1 Geobacteraceae bacterium | reverse complement strand
CCGCGCGCGATGTCGTCCACAAACGTGAAGTCGCGGCTCTGGCCGCCATCGCCTGTCACGGTAATCGGCTGGCCCTCGCTGATCTTTTGCGCGAACCGGAACAGGCTCATTTCGGGCCGGCCGGCCGGGCCATAGACCGTGAAATATCTGAGGACCGTCACGTCCAGACCAAACAGATAATGGTAGGAATAGGCGAGCAATTCCGCCGCCTTTTTGGACGCCGCGTAAGGGGAAAGGGGGGTGTTCACCGGCAGGAGTTCGGAAAAGGGCATGGCCTGGCCGGCATAGAGGGAAGAGGTGGAAGCCAGCACAAGTTTCCGGACCTGATGCTTGCGCATCATCTCCAGCAGATTGAGGGTCCCCTGGCTATTGGTGGATAAGTAGATGTGGGGGTTTTCCAGGCTGTAGCGCACCCCGGCCCGGGCCGCCAGGTTGATCACCGCACCGAAATTACCCTTGGCAAACAGCGTATCCAGTCCCGGCAGATCTTCAATATCACCCTGCTGGAAAGTGAAGGCGGGGTGCTGCCGTATGTTCTCAAGGCGATGGGCCTTCAGCCGCACATCATAGTAATCGTTGAGATTGTCAATGCCGACCACCGTATGGCCCTGATCAAGCAGCAGCTGCGCGGTCTTCCAACCAATAAATCCTGCCGCCCCAGTCAACAGTACATTCATGATGGAATCCTGCAGCCAGCATGGGGCTGCCTGGGCAATATTGCTGCTAAGTTCATTTTCGTCCCCGCTCTTCTGTGCCGTTGGAATTCCACCGAAGCGGCAGCAGCAGCAGTTTCGGCAGGGTAAGCAGCCGGACATCCCGGAACTGGGAGAGCCCTATAGTCATCCTCTCGTGGCCAGCAGCCGGCTGGGGGCGGTAGGTGCCACAGAGCCGGTCCCACCAGGGCATGTTGAAGCCGAAGTTGCTGTTGGTCTCGGATGGGAGCACGGAATGATGGACCCGATGCATGTCGGGGGTGACCACCAGCCAGCGCAGCCAACGGTCAAGGCCGGAATGAATGCGGATGTTGCCATGGCTGAACAGTGAGGTGGCATTGAGCAGCACCTCGAACAGCAGCACGGCTATAGCAGGGGGGCCCAGTACCGCCACCGCTGCGAGCTTGATGCATGATGACAGCACGATCTCGATCGGATGAAACCGAACGCCGGTGGAGGTATCGAAATCGAGGTCGGTATGGTGCATCCGGTGGAAGCGCCAGAAGAGCGGCACAAAATGGAACATGACATGCTGCAGGTAGATGGTGAAGTCGAGCGCCGCCACCGAGACCACAACCGCCATCCCAAGGGGAAGCGGATAATTGTTCAGCCCCCCCCACCCCTTGGCTTCTGTCAGCAGGGCCATTCCCACCGGCAATACCGGCAACAGCTGTAATAGTGCGGTGTCAATCGCAACGAGCCCGAGATTGATCCACCAGCGGCCGGTCTTGGCAACCGTCAGGAGCCGGCGCGGCGCCAGCAGTTCCCAGCCGGCCATCACGGCCAGCACGAACAAAAAACAACCGCTCCTGATGAGAGCTTCACTGCTCATACTTCCCGCCAATCGTTATTACAGGCTGTTAAGTCGCCTTTCGGCGCACCGGGCAGGCAGTAAAAAAGGGGGTACGCAGCTAACGTAACCCCTAAGAATTATTTGGTGGAGATGAACGGGATCGAACCGTCGACCTATGCGTTGCGAACGCATCGCTCTCCCAACTGAGCTACATCCCCCCGGACAATGCCTTGCCGATTTAATATACCGTAAAGAGTGGTTCTTGCAAAGGGAAATTTACGGATGGAGCGGCAGGGTCACGGTGAACTCCGCGCCAATCCCCGGACGATTATTGATCTCGATCTTGCCGCCATGATTGGTGATGATGCGGTGCACGATGGCAAGCCCCAGGCCGGTGCCACTCGCTTTGGTAGTGAAGAACGGATTAAAAATGTTGTTCAATATCTCCAGGGGGATCCCTCCCCCGCTGTCACTCACCTTGACCGCCAGCGCCTTCCGCTGTCCAAGGGTCGCCGGGGCCACTGTCACCTGCAGCACGCCGCCACTCTTCATGGCCTCCTGGGCATTGAAAAAGAGGTTGATAAAGACCTGCTTCAGCTGCTGGCAATCCCCATGAATCTGGAGTTTTTCCGGGGCAATGCTTTTGCTAACCCTTATCCCGCTCTCCTCCAGGGAACTGCTGACCACCGCCAGAGAATCCTCGATAATCCCGCTGATATCGCAGTCCATATAACAGATGGTGGCTTTTTTCGAAAACGACAGTACTTCAGAAAGCATCTTTTCCAGCCTGGTGACTTCTCGAACAATGGTTCCTGCATATTTATGCTCCGGCAAGTCGGCTGGAATCTTTTTTTCCAGGCGCTTGGCAAAACCACCGATGGAAACCAACGGATTTTTCAACTCATGGGCGATGCTGGCCGCCATCTCGCCGATCGCCGCCAGCCGTTCCCCCTGAATGATCTGTTCCTGGGCTTCCCGCAGATCCAGATGGGCATCCTCGATTCGGCTGTAAAGCATGGAATTTTCAATGGCCATCCCGGCCTGGTTGGTGAACAGCTGGAGAAAGCGGAGGTCCTCCGGAGTAATCGCTTTGCCGCTCAGGGAGTTATCGACGACCAGCACCCCGACCACCTGCTGCTTGGCCATCAATGGCGCCGCCGCAAAGGATTGCACGGCAAACCTTCGGACAAACTCCCGGTCTACCCTCTTTTCTCGCTCCACATCGGCAACATAGACCAATCGCTTTTCCAGCACCGCTTTGGACGAAACGTTGCAGGTCTTGTCGAGCGGCAGGCGTGTCTCCCTAACCATTCGGCTGAATTCCGCATCACGTTGCCGGGCCATCTCCTCTTCCGACATATCCCAAGGGATCAGGGAGATCTCGCCCCACTCTCCATCAAGCAAAGCCTTGCCCGCCGCAGTTTCCCGCGTAACGCCGAGCATTCCCTGCATCACTGCGGTTTTCTCGTTGATCAGAAATAGCATGGCGCGTTCGAAAAACGGATTTGCCCCGGCAGTGAGGGCGGTGAGGGTCAAATGGGTCAGCTTATTGAGATTGATCGTGGATAGCATGGTGTTGCTGATCCGGTAGAGAAGCGAGAGCTCCTTGACCTTCTTGTCATTTTCCGCGGCGAACTGCACCATCTGCTGATAGGTGGCGGAGCCGGCCAGGGCGTTCGAAACGAGCATGGCCATGCTGTCAAACAGTTCACGGTCTTCTTCATCAAAGTTCTGGCAGCGCCCCTTGGCCCCCAGCTTGCCGAAAAAGGTGACCGACCCCAGCATCTTTGCCTCGAACCTCAGAGGCACACAGAGATAGGAGGGGGGAATATCCTCATCGGCGATCAAATCCGTTACAAGGATGGAGATGCCAGTAGTCTGCACCCTGGCGGAAGCATCTGCCTCCAGCTCCAGCAGCGTTGACAACTGCAAACGGGTTTTTGTCCTGCATTTCTTGAAAAGGCCGGCAGGCAGGCCACGATCTGGAAGAAGCCGCACGACGGTGCAGCTGGCCGCGCTGTGCTTATGGCAGGTTTGTAAGATCCTTGACAAGTGACTCCTGGGTGGTTCCGCTTTATTCAGAACCTTCCCCAGTTCACTGAGAATGGTGAGATTATCGACCCGTCGGCTGGAACGCTCGGCTACTTCCATATCACGGATCAGTCCCGCCACTGCAGGGAGCATGTCCTGTAGCAGATCGAGCTGCGCAGCAGAACAGACTGTGCCTTCCATGAGCCCAAGGGTAATTACTCCACAAACCCTGCTCTGATCTGCGATGGGAATAGCCTGCAGTTGCGACTCACGGCCATCCCGGAACTCGTGGTCGTGGAGCTGATCTTTGCCTGCTTGCAGAAGAGCTCTCTGCTTGGCGCAACGGCCAGCCACTCCATCTCCCAACGGGATCAGGCAGTCGAGAAAATTGTCAGGGCCAGCGCTCGGGATTTTTTGCACAAGAAACCGGTTTTCCCGGTCGAGGATGTAAATGGTCACGGCAACCAGTTGGAAGGATTCGGCAAAGAAACGGGCAAGGGATTTGAGGCGGGCAGGATACGAGAGGGTAGCCGAGTTGGCAAGCTTCACCACCGTGCTTAATAGGTTATAGCGCTCCTGCATGGCCAAAAACTCCGTCGTTTGCTACCAGCTTGGGCCAAAGATGAGCAGAACAATCAACGGCGGGTCAGGGGCGCTTTTCTTTCCGCTCCTCTTCCATTTTACAGTCAATGCAGAGGGTGGTCACTGGTCGCGCCTTCAGGCGGGCCTCGCTGATTTCCTCTCCGCACAGCTCACAGACGCCGAAGCTGCCATCCTCGATCCGTTCCAGCGCCTCACTGATCTTGTTGAGTAGCCTCCGCTCCCGATCGCGGATCCGCAGCTCAAAATTACGGTCGGACTCCTGGGTGGCGCGGTCATTGGGATCGGGGAAATTGGTATTGTCCGCCGTCATCTCCGAAACGGTCTTCCCCGCCTCTTCGAGAAGCACCCGCCTCTCTTCCTGCAAAACGCTCTTGAATAATTCTTGCTTGTTCTGATCCATGCACATCTCCATCCGGCTATAAATTCCTCTAATATTATGGGAATTTATTAGCTAAGTAAAGCAAAAACTTTGCGGTCGGTCCATCAAAAAAGTCTTTGCAACGCTTCTTCAACCGATCTCACCCCAATCAGCTCAACACCGCTGGCCTTTACCTGCTTGAGACTGCCAGCAGGAAGCAGGCACTGGCTAAAGCCGAGCTTGGCCGCCTCCTTTACCCTGATTTCCGGCTGGGTGATGGCGCGGACCTCGCCAGCCAGCCCCACTTCACCCAAAACCATGGTCTGGGGCATGATGGTCTTGTCAAGATAACTGGAGGCCACCGCCACTATCATGCCGAGGTCGGCTGCCGGTTCGTTCAAGCGGACCCCGCCGGCCACGTTGACAAAGATATCCTGGCCGGCCAGGCTCATCCCGACTTTTTTCTCCAGTACCGCCACCAACAGTGCCAGCCGGTTATGATCCACCCCGATCGTCGTGCGCCGTGGCATCCCCAGCGAAGAAGTGGTTACCAGGGCCTGCAACTCCACCAACAGCGGACGGCTCCCTTCCAAACTCGCCACCACCACTGAACCAGCCACCCCCAGCGGCCGCTCGCTAAGAAACAGCTCCGAGGGGTTCATCACCTCGCAAAGCCCGTCCTCCTTCATCTCGAAGACCCCGATCTCGTTGGTGGAACCGAACCGGTTTTTCACCGCCCGCAGGATCCTGAAGGGATGACCGGCATCCCCTTCAAAATAGAGGACCGTGTCAACCATGTGCTCAAGCACCCGGGGACCGGCGATGGAACCATCCTTGGTGACATGCCCCACAATGAAAACAGGGATGCCACTCCCCTTGGCGAGCATCATCAGCTTGCCAGCCGATTCGCGGACCTGACTGACGCTCCCCGGCGCCGACTCCAAAGTGGCGGTAAACACGGTCTGGATGGAATCCACCACCACCACGCGGGGCTTCATCCGCTGCACCTGGTTGACAATTTTTTCCAGTGAGGTTTCGGCCAGCACGAACAGTTCCGCCGCGGTAGCATTGAGGCGTTCTCCGCGCAGCCTGGTTTGACGCGCCGACTCCTCCCCCGAAACGTACAGGACGGGTCCGATCCGACGCGCCAACTGGTCCATCGCCTGTAACAGCAAGGTTGATTTGCCAATACCTGGATCGCCGCCGATAAGCACCAGCGAACCTGCCACCAGCCCTCCGCCAAGAACTCGATCAAATTCGGAAATGCCACTGGACAAGCGCACTTCCGCATCGCCGGGTACCTCGCCAATGGCGGCCGGCGCTGCTCCTCCCAAAGAAGCCCCGGCTGACCCGCCACCCCGAAACTTAACTTCTTCCACCAGGGTGTTCCAAGAGTTGCAGTCAGGGCACTTTCCCAACCACTTAGCCGACTGGTAGCCGCATTTCTGACAGGTGTAAAGGGTCGTGGTTTTCACTGCTTTTCCTCGGCTGAATCGCTGGTGCAACGTGGGGACTGCTGCTGGGAACCTGGCAAAGACGGTGGTACAGCCAACAAACCAGCCGCGGCTTTGATCTTAGTCCTATTCGGCTCCTCTGTCAACAATGCGAGATGTTTGGCATATTTCACGCATATACATCTGCCTTGCCATTTGTTACAATGGCACCCAGCGACCTTGTTGTTTGTTGGAAACTATTGATGCGAGGAAATGGGACACGGCGGAGCTGGTCAGGACCGCCTGTACGCCCAAACATCGCCTCCCCAGGACAACCATGGCCATGAGTAGTCAATTAAAACCGGCGGCCGACAGCTCCTCGCTCGACCCTAGCTGGCACTGTGGCTTGGCGCTGGCAGAGCTTGCCAAGGCTTTGAAAGCGCGAAGTTTCTATCCACAGGGTCACCCTCTGAGGAGCGAGCACCTGCGGCGAGCCTACCATGGGTTGCTGAACTTGCTGGAACGGGAACAACTCTCGTTGTTCATAACCCGCGACGGGTTTGCCATCCGCCAGGGCGAAGCGCCCCTCGATGGTAACCCAATGAGCAAATCTCTAGCCCGAGAGCTTTTTATCAGGCGGGTGCAGAAATTGACACTGCTCCCCAATCTTCTGTTGCACGACCTGGAGGAATTCCTGCTCCTGTTGACCCTCGACCCCCAAAAGATCCTTGACGGCGGGGGGATGGAGTCCTGCATGGCCAGGCAGCGGATCAGCTCCATCGGGGTCAACGAAATTAACATCTCCCTCATCGCGGACCAGCGCCTGGCAACCCCGGCAGAACAAACCTCGCCACCGGCAGCAATCCCGGAACAGAGCGACGCGTCCATTTTCGTCATCAGTGAAGAGCTTCCCGACCCCTTTCCCCTCCCCGAAAACGAGCTGTCGCCAGAGCGAATTGTTAACCTCATGGATGCCTGCCGGGACGAACACCGCTATCTCCAGCTGGCGCGAATTCTGGTGCACAAGGCCAATGACCTGAAAATCGCAGGGAACTTCACCCCCCTCTTCCCGGTGCTGGTGTTCCTCATCCACCACAGTGCCGATCAGCGGCGCAGCCTGGACCAGCGGGAATATGCCCTGTTCATATTCGACCAGGTTGCTAGCGGCGAGATGACCGATTTCCTTCTGCAGCAACTGGTGAACAAGGAATTCAGCGATCTCGGCCATTTGTTTCTGGTGATCCGCCACCTGGGGCCGAAAGTGCTGGGTAATCTCATTCACTGGCTTTGTTCCACGGACAGCCTGACGGGCCGAAAAAACCTGGCGAACGCCATTATCCAGTTGGGGAGTGCCATAGCGCCATCGCTGCTGCCGCTGTTAAAAGATGACCGCTGGTATGTGGTACGCAATATGCTAGTCATCCTGGGTGAGATCGGAACACGGGAGTGCCTGACAGCGCTGAAGCCTCTCGCCTGCCATGCCGACGAACGGATCAGGAAAGAGGCGATCCGCTGTCTGGCAAAAATCGGCGGGGAAGAGGTTGAAACATTGTTCATCCGCCTGCTGGCGGAGAAAAACCCGGAACTCCGAAGGGGAGCGATTTCCGCGCTCGGCACCATGCAGAGCCAGCTGGCAGTTAAACCGCTGCTGGCCATCGTGCAGGCAAATGATCCGTTCCTCAAAAGCCTGCCGCTGAAAATGGAGGCGCTGCAGGCGCTAGGCCGCATCGGCAACCGGCAGGTGACCCCCTATCTCGTTGAAACTCTGCGAAAAAGATTCTGGCTGGCCGGGGGAAAACAACAGGCGCTGCAAGTGGCCCTTGTTGATGCCTTGGGAAGACTGCGCGATGAAACAGCTTTGCAAACCCTGGCACAACTGGCCAAGCACAAAGGACCCCTCGGCAACGCTTGTCTCAAGGCGATTGATACCATCGAACATCTTACTGGAGAAATAGATGGATAGTCCGTTTCCGCAAAATGCGCAGCGCGTTGCCATGCTCCTGGCCGGCGCCATCAAGGGGATAAATTTTTATCCCGCTGACCATCCGGCGGTGCTCCGGCCGCTGCAGGAGTTGCACGCCGTGATCAGTGGAACGCTGCAGAATCAGCCGGAAATAGATCTGGGGGTGATGAACCATCTGCTGTTTTTCGCTGGACACCTGTTCGTGACCCCCAACACTGCCGAAGCCGAGCTGGCCGAGTTGCTGACGGCGAAAGGCATTACTGGAATCACCATCCGCCAGGGAGTGACCATCCATGAACTCTCCCGCTTCATTGCTCTTCTCGCCCGCAAAGATCTGACTGCAGATCAGCTGGCAAAGGTCATGCCTGCAGACGGAATAAACGCCATCATCTTGAAAAGCCTTAGTCAGGAACATTCGACCGAAAGCGATGACCATTCGCTGGCCGAAGCCCACGCCACCTATCAACAGGCGCTGGATGCGGTGCGCGGCGTCTTCAAAGGAATCGAAAGCGGCAGGATTCCCCAGAGCCAGGAGATTATCGCGGTAGTCGGCAATATGGTCACCATGACCATTAAAGACCCTGCCACCCAGATGGGGCTGACCATGATCAAGGATTACGACAACTACACCTATAGCCATAGTGTGAATGTGGGGATCTTGGCCATGGCCCTGGGGGGGGCGCTTGGCCTCAACCAGCAGGGATTGCACGATCTCGGTACTGCCGGACTGCTCCACGACATCGGCAAAATCACGATTAGAAAAAGTATCCTGAACAAACCGGGCAAGCTCTCAGCAGAAGAATTTGAGGAGATGAAAAAACACGCGGAGAACGGCGCCAAGATCATCGGCAGGATGGAACAGATTGCGCCGCATATCGCCAATGCTGTCCTCGGCCATCATATCATGCATGATCGCCATGGCTATCCGGAATGGGCCAAGGATCGTTCATTCGGCCCCACCACCGACATTATTGCTATCGCTGACTGTTATGATGCCATCACCACCCTGCGGGTCTACAAACCACCCATTACCCCGCTAGTGGCGTTGGAGCAGCTGCGCAAGCTGGCCGGCAGCTATCTCAATGGCAAGCTGGTGGAAAAGTTTCTGGAAATGATGGGGAAATTCCCGGTGGGGACCCTGGTGAGGCTTGACACTAACGAAATCGCCGTGGTATTCCGGCCCAACCCCGACAACGATGAGGCCCCAACCGTCAAGGTCATCATCGACGCCAGCGGCAGAAAACTGCAGGAACCGAGAATTGAAAATTTGGCGTCTACGGATGGGACTTCCCTTGCAACGATCGTTGCGACAGTCGACCCGTTGCTGAAAAATGTGGAGGTGGCCAGTTACTTCAGCTGACGGGGAGCGTGCCAAGCGCAGTTGCCGCAGCCTCCCTGGTCTTTGCATGGGATGAACCGAGCAGCTCGATGAGTTTGACCTGTTGACTGACAGCTCCCATCTTTCCCAGTGACAGGGCCGCCTCAGCGTCCAGTAAACCGTCATTGCGGCTGAGGAAGGGGACAAGGAGCTGAACCAGCCGCGGCTCCTTGAAATTGCCGAGCGCGGCGATAGCTTTCGCCACAATGGCCGTATTGGCATCTTTCAGCTGCTCGATCAACACCGGCAAACCCTTGGGATCTGCCAGCTCACCCAGGACTTCGATGGCGGCGGACTTTATCCCTTCTTCCGGCCTTGCGGCACAGTAGATAAGCGGGGGCAACACCTGTTCCCCGCCGATTTTGCCGAGGGCGTAAATTGCCTTGATCTTGGCCGGTACTCCCCCCTTCTGCAGGGACTCCATCACCTCAACCAGGCTGACATTACCCTCAATGCGCTCCAGGGCGGTTGCTGCGGCAGTTCTCACCTCTGAGGAGGGGTCCTTCAACAGGGGAGCCAGCGCTCCCCGCCGTTGCGCAATATCATCAGTTAACTTTGTAGTCATGGCTAATTGTTTAACAAATATTGGGCAGGGGAACAACCTATTTTTCCGCGCTGCCTATTATTTCTCCGGGAGCTGTGGTAGAAAGATAGAATCATGTTGCCAGAAACCAACAGTCAAGGGGGATGACAGCGTCATTCCAAGGAGCTTGCGATGCGGATGAATTTCAAGGCGGCCCTTCTTTCCGGGTTGGTGCTACCGGGAGTGGGACAGATCTATAATGGCCATAAAATCAGGGGAGGCTGCCTGATCCTGCTGGTGAACCTGTTCCTCCTAGGCATACTCTTCGTCTTCTTACAGGGAGTAGGGCCGATCATTACCGAAGCCCAGCTGAGTGGAACCTTTGAGCCGGCTGCAATCCTGGGAAAATTGCAGCAGCAGGCTCCGGCGGCCAAATGGCTCCTCCTCGCCTTTTGCCTGATTTGGCTATACAGCACCATCGATGCACTCCTTGATCCGCACCCCCACCACCCCGATGAGTCCTAAGCTGGGCCCCTGTTCATTTTAAAATATTGTTTTGACAAAAACCGCCTTTTGTGCGATAAACGTCCATAAGTTATGGAAGAGGCTCCCCTGTCGGGAGCCTCTCTCTGTATCTGAGAATGGAGTAGCCCATGCCTTACGCAAAAGTCCTCGCCACTGGCGGACGAGCCCCGGACCGGGTCGTCACCAATGATTTTTTTAATTACCTGGTGGAAGATGCCGATGCCTGGATCTTTTCCCGGACCGGCATCAGGGAGCGGCGCTTCGCCGCCGAAAATGAGGCCACCTCTGATCTGGCCACTGCCGCAGCCCGCAATGCATTAGCCGCCGGCAAGATTGATCCGCTGGAGCTCGATTGCGTTATCGTCGCCACCTCCACCCCCGACATGATCCTCCCCGCCACCGCTTGCATGGTCCAGAAAAACATCGGAGCCGCCAACGCCTTTGCCTTCGACATGAACGCCGTCTGCAGCAGCTTCGTCTATGCGGTGGATGCGGCAGACAGCTTTATCAGGTCAGGGAAGTATCGGAAGATCTTGGTCATCGGTGCCGACACCTATTCGAAGGTTCTCGATTTTCAGGACAAAACCACCGCGCCGCTGTTCGGCGACGGTGCCGGGGCGGTGATCCTCGGCGCAACCGAGGAGAAGAAGGGGATTCTGCAGACCCTCATTAAAAGTGACGGCAACGGCTGGGAGCTGATCCAGGTCCCGTCCTCCGGCTCGCGCAAGCCAGTAACCGCCGAGACCATCGCCAACCGTGAAAACACCTTTAAAATGGCTGGCAAGAGCGTGTTTGTCTTTGCCACCGACGTCATCCCGCAGATCATTGAAACGGTCACCGCCAAGGCCGGCATCAAGGCCACTGACCTCGACCACATCATCCCTCACCAGGCCAACGTCCGGATCATCGACTTCATCTCGAAAAAGACTGGCATCGCCAAGGAAAAGTTCCTGTTAAATCTCGACCGCTACGGCAATACCGCTGCGGCCTCTGTTGGCCTGGCTCTGGACGAGAACCTCCGCAATGGAACCATCAAAGAAGGCCAACTGGTGCTGATTATGGGGTTTGGTGGCGGCCTTTCCTGGGGTGGCTTGCTGATTCAGTTTTAACCGTCTGTATAAGCTGGCTGGCGGGGGGGTCCATTCCGGGAAGCAACCTTGGCCTCCCCCGAATGCTAGCCGATCTTCTCCCCCGCTACCCCTTCCGCCATAGCCACCTTACTGAGCCCAGCCTGTATCAGTACTTCCTCCAACATCGCGTTCGGCACCAACTCCTTCCAGCCGCCATGAAAATGGTCGGCCACCAGTAAAATGCCTCCCCTGTTGAGCCTCCGGGCAAGACCCTTTACCGCTATCGTCAATTCCCGTCGGTCATGTAACAACGGTCCTCCCAGCAAACCGTTGCAGAGGATGATATCGTATCCGGCACCGCCAGGCTCCGGTTTGCTAAGATCCTCCAGGAAAAAAACCTGTCGTCCGGTGACACCTTTTGCGATAAGCGGCTCCAACTGCTGGCGGTAGCCTGCCTGCCGCGCCGGGTCGTGGGGGAAATATCCGTGCGCCGCGGCAAACAACTCCACCGGTTCCAGGGTGGAGCCATGCACCTGCAGGTACTCCCTGGCAAAACCGCACTCCATAAGGAGCATAACCAGCTCATACGTCCCCTCACCGCTGCCGCAAGCCGCATCGAGACAAGACACTCCGCCAGCCAGGCGCGGGCGGTGCTCAGTTAGCCAACCGTTGAGAAAGCCGAACTGGCCTGGATAGCGGCCAAAGCCACCACCATACTGTTTCGGCAGGAAAATGGCGAAGATGAATTGCCGCCGCAAATCCCCGTCAGCCATGAGGCGCCGCAAAAGATTTGCCGGGTCGGGCTCATTCGCCAGCGGCGACAGCCGCTGTAGCACGTCCAGCCAGCTCACTGCACGGCAGAAGGGGGGTGGCGGCGAAGATCGGCGGAAACATCAGAGAGAGGCGAAGGAGCCGGTGGAAGTCGCGTCGGACCTCAGTCAGCGGCAGATAAAGCTCGGTCAACGCCCGCATCTCCTGGCTGACGACCAGGCCCGGCGCCCATATGCCGAAAGGATAGTTGGCGGCGTAGACTTGAAATCGTTCGGCCAGGCGGACGATCCTGCGATCCAGGTCGCTGTCCTCAATGCTGCCGGGGACCAGCAGCTGCAAAAGCCTCTGTTCGACCATCGCCGGAACAAACTCCGGCGTATACCTGACTTGCAAATGGTCCATGGGGTTAAGCACCGTTCCCGTTTTTGTTCTCCTCACTCTACGTGAACGGCGCTGTCGATGCAAGCGTTGAGGCTTAGGGGACGGTTGCTGGAGAAGTCTTGTGGCTCAGCCATTGCCTGGCGGGGTGTAGATGTGGTAAATTGAACTGATGAATTGGTTACGACGGCTTCATATCTCGGGACGGGTGATCTGGTATGCCCTGTCCCCCCCTAAAAATGCTAACGGCAGACCGGTCTGGTCCGCCACAATAGCTGTATCGTCGGTACCAGCCGGGTTGACAGTGGTACCGGCCGAGGAGATATCCGTCTGTTTGGCTGATTTCAGCCGCGCCCTTAACCGGCAAGGTGAACTGGGGCTCTTTTTCCCGGGCTGTCTCCCCCTAGCTGCACCGTTTCTCCTCTTTCGCCTCAAGCGCACCGGTTTTTCCCGCTGCCGCGCCTGGTCTGCCCCAGGTGGACTAGCATTATCCGCCGTCAGATAAATACCGGTGCCGGGATGCCAGTCTCAACTCTTCGGTTTTTTGCAACCCGCAACCAGAGACTGACCTTACCCGGCGATCCTGGCAATTTCAACCCCGATCTGGCCGAGTGGCAGCACCTCGTCGGCCACCCCCCCCTCCGCACAGGCCCTCGGCATACCGTAAATCGTTGAGGTGGCCTCATCCTGAGCCAGCGTCACCCCACCTTTGCTTTTCAGGCACTGCATCCCTTTGAAACCGTCCGCCCCCATGCCGGTGAGGATCACCCCCAGCATGGCGCCATTAGTTGCTTCAGCCATGCTCGACAACATCAGGTCCACGGAAGGGACATACACATAGTTGGGATAGTCGCTGGTGGGGGCCGTCCGCACCACCATCCCGCGCGCCTGGTGTTCCAGCCTGGTATGCATCCCGCCAGGCGCGATCAGGGCAAGCCCCGGCTGTAACAGGTCACCGTCGAGTGCTTCGCGGATCTGCAGGGAACACTTGGAATTCAGCCGGTCCGCAAATGGGCCGGTAAAGGCCTTGGGCATATGGATTGCCACCATGATGCCGTGGGGAAAACCGACCGGGATCCTGGACAGCACCTCTTGCAAGGCCACCGGTCCGCCGGTAGAAGTGCCGATGCCAACGTAGTTGACCCGCGCTCCGGCAAGCTTCGACTTGGCAGGCTGTCGCGGCACCCTGGCCCCCCTGCCGGCCGAAGCCCCGCCCCCGCTAGAAAATAGCGATTGGATTCCTCCCTTGACTTTGCGCAGCAGTTCCTCCCGGAACATCGCCTGGCTGTCCACGGAATCTGTGACGTTTTTCGGTATATAGTCGACCGCGCCAGCATCGAGCGCTTCAAAGGTTGCGCTTGCCCCCTCGCTGGTCAGGGTGGAAACCATCAAAACCCGCGTCGGCGCCTTCGCCATAATCAGCCGGAGCGCGGCAATGCCATCCATCCGTGGCATTTCCACATCCAAGGTGATGATATCCGGCTTGAGGTTGATGGCCATTTCCACCCCCTCGATCCCGTCCACGGCGGTGCCGATCACCTCTATTTCGGGGTCGCGACCGAGGATGCTCTTGATCGCCATCCGCATGAAAGAGGAATCATCAACCACCAGCACCCGAATTTTCTTCCCCTGTTGCGGAATCGTCATGTTTTACTCCACCACTTTGGCATCAAAGATCGACTGTACCAGTTCTTCAATTTCCACGGCCCGGTCATCCAGCTCATAGCAGAACCGTTCCACGTCAAAATTGTTCAGATGGGGGCCGAAACTCTTCAGGATATTCCAGGCCCCCTCTTCGGCAAGGTTGAAGCTAACCCATTCCCTGCCGCCATAATCAAGCTTGCGCACCGAACAAAACAGATCGGCAATATTGACGATGGCCGCCAGGGTTTTGTCGATGGTTGCCAGCTGGGGGGTATGGTGATTCACGATCACGTCACAGTAATCCGGCGGAAAGTTCCATTTTTGCGCCAGGCAGAGTCCGATCTCGCAATGGGTGGTGCCAAGCAGCTGTTGCTCCGCATCCCGCAGATGCAGAATGGTCCCCTGTAGCGTATCGACGATCCGCTGAAAATCTTCCTTCATGTAGTAACTGAGAAACACCTCGCCGATATCATGGACAATGCCGACCATGTACGCCTTTTCCGTTTCCGGATAACGAACCCGCTGGGCGATGATCCTGGCGACAATGGCCACGCCAAACGAATGCTTCCAGAAGGTCTTAATGTCGAAGACCCCGTCCTTCCCATCGAAGGCGTTCATGATGTAACAGGTAAGGATCAGTTCCCGAATATGGCGGATCCCCAAGTAGATAAGGGCGCGTTTCACCGAGGTAATCTCATGGACCGGCCGGTAGACCGGCGAATTGACAATCTTGATGACCCGAGCCGCCATCACTTGGTCGGTGAGGATCATCTCTGCCACTTCCTCCGGCTCCACATCAGCATCGTTGAGGAGATTGAGCACCCTGGTCGCCACCACAGGGATTGTGGGCAATTCGTTTATCTCTCTGACCAGAGACTGGGCTTTTGCGATCATCGGAGTCTGTTCCACCGTTCCCCTCCCCACCGTCACTTTTTATAGGTAAACCCGCCAGGGAAATGCACCGTGCGGAATTGGTCATTTACCCCATGCAGCGACTCGGACTGCCCCACGAAGAAATAGCCATAGGGCTGCAGATTGTTGTAAAAATGCTGGACGATTTTTGATTTTGAGGCAAGATCGAAATAGATCAGCACGTTGGCGCAGAAAATGAAATCAAAGCTCTTCATAAAGAGCATCTTGTTGTCGTCGTAGAGGTTCACGTGGGAAAAACTCACCAGTTTTTTCACCTCAGGGGCGAGGATATAGCGCCCCCCCTCCTCTTGCCGAAAATATTTCCTAAGGTAATAATCGGGCGTGTTACGCACGGCATATTCGTTATATACCCCCTCTTTGGCCAGCGCCAGCACCGTTTCGTTGATGTCGGTGCCGACAATCTCGATGATCCAGTCCTTGAGAAGTGCAGTACGTTTCTCCAGGAGCACCATGGCCAGCGTATAGGCTTCCTCGCCAGAAGATGAGCCGGCACTCCAGACCCTGATCTTGCGAAAGCCGAGTTTCCCCTTGTGTGCCACTATCTCCGGCAGCAGCAGCTGCTCAAGGGCGTTGAGCTGCGGCACGTTGCGGAAAAAGCAGGTCTCATTGGTGGTGATTTCGTCCAGCAGCCGCTTCAGCTCGGTGGCACTGCCATTCACCGTTTTCAGGCAGGCGTAATACTCCTGATAGCTCTGTGCCGCCACCGCTTCCATCCGTCGTTTCAGGCGACTTTCCAGGAAATATTTTTTGCTGTTACTAAAGTAAATGCCGCAGATATTGTAGATAAAATCCCGCAGCATCTCAAAATCTTTATCGGAGAGTTGCACCATTATTCCCTCATTTTGCATACGGTCCGGCGCTATGCTTTTCACAACTGCAACCCACCATTACGCCACGAGCCTGCCGGCAATCGTTCCAAGCTTACTACATTCCATAAGCTTGGCCGGATCGACGATCAGCGTAACCCGGCCATCCCCCAGGATGGTGGACCCCGCGATACCCGGCACCTTGGCCAGGTAATGACCAAGCGATTTGATGGCGATTTCCTGCTGGCCGAGCAGCCGGTTGACCACCAGCCCCAGTCTCTTTTCGGCAGCCCCAACTACCACCACATAAAAGTAAGAGCTGGCCAGACCAGTAGCGCCTTCGATGCCGAAGACGTCTTGCAGGCGCAACAAGGGGAGTACCGACTGGCTGAGCTTAAGGACCTCTTGCCCGCCGATCGTGTGGAAATCCTGCGGCATTACGCGGAGGGTTTCAATGACGGTGGACAGGGGAAGCGAATAAATTTCGCCAGCAGCCTCCACCAGCAGGGACTGAATGATGGCGAGCGTCAGTGGTAGTTTCAGGATGAATTCAGCACCATGCCCCGGTTTATTCCTGATCTCGATAATGCCGTTCAGCCGTTTGATGTTGGTGCGCACCACGTCCATGCCGACCCCCCGGCCAGAGAGGTCGGTGGCCTGATCCTTGGTGGAAAAGCCGGGCAGGAAGATCAGATCCAGAAGGTCCTGTTCGCCCATAGTGGCCAGCTGTTCGTCGCTGATGATCCCTTTTGCCAGGGCTTTTTTCGCCAGTTTGTCCGGATCGATGCCACGCCCGTCGTCGCTGATGCTGATGACAATCTGATTCCCTTCGTGGCGGGCGGCGAGCACCACCACCCCTTCCCGAGACTTGCCGGCATTGCTCCTTTCCTCTGGCGATTCCACGCCATGGTCCAGGGCATTGCGGATCAGGTGGATGAGCGGGTCCCCGATCTCATCGACCAGCGAACGGTCCAACTCGGTTTCTTCACCGTGGATCTGCAGACTCACCTCTTTGCCGAGATCACGGGACATGGTCCGGACGATGCGCGGAAATTTCTTGAAGATATTGCCAACCGGAATCATCCGCATCTTCAACACCTGCATCTGCAGCTCCGAAGTAACAAAATTCAGCCGTTTGGAAAGTTTGCCGAATTCCTCGCCAAAACTCGCCATGTTCGTCTCGCCCTGGTAATCGGTGTTCAGCTGAATCATCCGGTTCCGCTCCAGGACCAGCTCTCCCATCTGATTCATCAAATCGTCAAGCCGCTTCACATCAACCCGGACCGTCGATTTGTCGCCGAATTCGTCGCTTTTCGTCTCAGGCTCTTTTACTGCTTGTGGCTGCTTTTTTCCTGCCGCGGGAGCACTTTCCACCGGATCAACCTCGGGGGGAGGCGCAGTGGTCTTGGCGGCAGCACGCCGTGCGGGTTTGGCGGTCGCTTTTTTCCTGGGAGCTGGTTTTTGCCGCTGCTGGACAACTATGGTCGGCTTGGCGGCAGGAGCAGCGACCGACAGCACCGTTGCTTCAACGGCATTTTCCGACAGCAAGGGGAGCAGCTTACCGATGGTTGCCCCGATCTCCCGCTCCTGCTTGTCGCCGGCCTTGACGTCACTCACCAGCAGTTTAACCAGGTCAACAGCTTCCAGCACCACGTCCATGATTTCCGGATTGACCACCAGCTCTTCTTTGCGCAGCCGGTTCAGCACATCCTCAGTCTTGTGTGTCACCTTGACCAAAAGCTCAAAGCCAAGAAAGCTGGACGCCCCCTTTACCGTATGGATGGAGCGAAAGATCCGATTGAGCAGTTCCTTGTCCGACGGCGTTTTTTCCAGGGTCACCAGGTCGTCGTCCAGCTTTTCCAACAGCTCCGCGGTTTCCGTAAGAAACCCTTCCAACAGCTCCTGGTCTTCGTTTTCCACGGACATACCTTACCCCTTGTGGTTCAGACTTACTTTCCTGCCAAACCTGCTATTAAGGATTGGTGCCGCCACTGAAGACGGTGCGCTCGTCATGGCTGAACAACTTTTCCAGGTCGAGCAGCACCAGCAACCGCTCCTTCTGGTTGACTACCCCCGCCAGACATTCCTGCTCAAAGCCGCCATTGACCACCGCCGGTGGCGGTTGGATCTCATTTTCCGCAATCCGGATCACCTCCGAGACCGCGTCGACAATGAACCCCATCAGCTCCGCCCCCACCTCCATCACCATGATCCGGGTCTGCTTGTCGGTTTCGGCGCTGGCAAGACCGAATTTTTTCCGAATCGAGATGATAGGAATAACCTTGCCACGCAAATTAATAACCCCTTCCACAAAGGTGGGGGTGTTAGGAACCCGGGTGATCGAGGTTAGGCGGATAATTTCCCGGACTTTCAGGACGTTAACCCCATACTCCTGCTCATCCAAATTAAAGCTGACCAGCTGGATCAGTTCCGCACGCGCTTCCAGGTGCACCAGATTTACCGCTGCTTCCATATGTGTGCCTCCGTTTTTTTGAACAGGCTAACCTGCCGACCCAGGCAGGTTGAAGCGCCATCCGCTGCTATCTTTTCTTTTCGGCAGATCGCTGAATAATTCAAATATTCCTTAGCCAAGCGACGGTCGTGCCAAAAAAACCGGCCGGATCGTCCCCCACAGAAAATCTCATATCATCGCTAGTCATTTTCTTGACTTTTATGTAAATCTGCTTATAATCGCATCTGTTGCTGTGATTCTTATCGGCAGCATCGAGCGCGACTATAAATCTATTTTTCGGGTGAATTCAATGGAAAGCACCAAAATTCTGATTGCCGACGATGACAAGAAAACCCGCGATTTTGTCACAGCCTTCCTCAACTATAAGGGCTATCAGGTTTTCCAGGCGTGTGACGGCCAGGACGCCCTGGAAAAGATCGAGCTGAATGAGGTGCATCTGGTTATCACCGACCTCATGATGCCGCGAGTGAATGGTCTGGAATTTGTGAAAAAACTGAAGGCGATGCGACCTGAGATGGTGATTATCGCCTACAGCGCCTTCGGCAACTTCGAAATGACCTCCAGCCTCCTGAAAGCCGGTGTTTTCTTTTACCTGGAAAAGCCGTTCAACCTTGACGAGCTTGAAACCCACGTCAAGCGTGGCCTTGAACATCAGACCCTCCAGAGCCAATCATTCAAAACCAGGCCAAGCATCAGGAACCGCTCGCGCATTCAGAATATCATCGGCGAGAGCGAAAAGATGCTCTCCCTCTTTGAACTAATCGAGAAGGTAGCTGCATCGGACTCCACCGTCTTGATCCAGGGTGAATCAGGGACCGGTAAGGAGCTGGTTGCCAAGGCAATCCATGACCTCGGCAGCCGCAACAATAAAAGCTTTGTGCCGGTCAACTGTGCCGCAATCCCCGACGACCTGTTGGAAAGTGAGCTGTTTGGCCACGTCAAGGGTTCTTTCACCGGGGCCATCGCCACCAGGCTCGGCCGGTTTGAAATGGCCGACAGGGGGACCCTGTTCCTCGACGAAATCGGCGACATGAAGCCGAACCTGCAGGTTAAACTGTTGCGGGTTCTGCAAAACAAGGAACTGGAGCCGGTCGGGGCGACCCGTTCAAAAAAAGTGGACGTGCGGATCGTTGCCGCCACCAATCAGAATCTGGAACGGCTAGTGGCAACCAAGGCCTTCAGAGAAGACCTCTACTACCGACTTTCGGTTATCCCCATCATGCTTCCGCCGCTCCGTGAACGCAAAGGAGATATCCCGCTTCTGCTCGATAACTTCATGGTAAAATTCAATGCAAACCGGCAGGGGAAGGTCAAGGGGTTAGAAAAGGACGCGCTGAACATCCTCTGCCACTATGAATGGCCCGGCAATGTTCGGGAACTGGAAAACCTGGTTGAACGCCTCTGCATCATCAAGGGGAGCGGGACCATCGCGGTCAGTGACCTGCCCGAGAAATACGTGGGGAGAAGGCCTCAAGCCAGCAGCGAGCCACAGGCTCTCCCAGATGCCGGCATCTGCCTGAACAGTATGGTGGAGGAGTTTGAGAATCGGCTGATCATGCAAGCCTTAGAGAAAACCGGCGGCAACAAGAAAGAGGCGGCCACCCTCCTCAACCTGAAGCGGACTACCCTCATCGAGAAGTTGAAAAAAAAGAAGCTGCTTCCCGGCGAAGCGTTGACCTCCAGCCGGTAGTTTGCGCTAGTTTTGGTTAGAAGTCTCCTGTCTCTACACGCAGGTTTAACAACGAGAGGCAAGACGGTTGTTTAAGCAAGGGCGCTTTACTCGCCTCGCCCTGAAAAAGCTATGGACTGTTGAAGCGCATCGTCCATCTTCAGCAGCTCACGCCGAACATGCAGATGCTTCCGTTGCATCGCCCATTGCGCTAATGAAGCTAATAAGGCCCCAGCATGGCCTGCCACAGCCGATTGCCAGCAGATAAGTTTGTGCAAAATCGCTCCCAGAATCGAGGAAGAATATGGCGCAAATAGTTCGTCCTGCAGGGAAACTATCGCCTCAAAGCTGCCAGGATCTCCTTGCCGACCACAACGGCCGAACAGTTGTCGGTCAATTCGCCCGGTATCGTGAAGTTCCGTTGCAATGACGTGCAACCCCCCGAGATCAAGCGCCTCCGGATTAATCGCTATATCGGTTCCCCGCCCCGCCATGTTGGTTGCGACCGTTATCCGACCCTTTTCGCCTGCTGCCTCAATGATTTCCGCCTCCTCTTTATCCTGCCGGGCATTAAGGACACGATGCGGCAGGTTTGACAAAGAAAGCAGCTGGCTGAGGAATTCTGAAACTGCCACTGAACGGGTACCCACGAGGACTGGTCGGCCTGTGTGGTGATAAGCTGCAATGCGCGCCACCACCTCTTGCCATTTCTCCTCCGCCGTAGTAATAAAACGGTACGGACAGGCAAGGCGCGCCACTGGCTTGTTGGTCGGCACGGTTACCACATCGAGCCGGTAAACCGACCAAAGTTCTCGTGCAACTTCCCGTGCCGTCCCAGTCATTCCGGAAAGATGGCGATATCTGCGAAAAAACCGCTGATAGCTCATCCGCGCCAACGTCTCATTCTGGGATGAAAGCTCGCACCCCTCCTTCGTCTCGATCAGCTGATGAAGCCCGCGCTCCCATGACCGGTCACCCATAATCCTGCCGGTATATTCATCTACGATCTGCACTTTATCATCACGGACAATATAATCCCGATCCCTGGTAAACAGATAAACTGCCGAAAGTGCTTGTACCGCAAGCTCCTCCCGCCATTGCCGTGCTATCCAGATGCCACCGGATGAAGAGGTGATTCCCTGCAAAAATGTTTTACCCTGTTCCGTCAATTCAATGCTTCTCTTCCCCTCATTCAGGGTAAAATGCTCCTGCTGCTTCAGCTGCCGCGCCACATCGAGCGCTTGTGCATATACTGCTTTTTCATACCCCATGTTTCCCGGTCCGGAAATAATTAGTGGAGTACGCGCCTCATCAATCAGGACGCTGTCGGCTTCATCGACAATAGCAAAAGGCAATCCCCTCAACAGCAGCTTGTCTATGGACGAGTTTCTCGAATAAAGACGCTCCAGGCGCATTTGAATCGGCCTTGGGCGATGACCAAGAGCGATACGGTCCTTGAGATAATCGAAAACAACTTCATTATTCGTGCAATAGGTGATATCGCAGAGATACGCTTTACGGCGATCTTCAGGCGACATTCCTTGCTTTACAACCCCAACACGCAGGCCAAGGCTCTCATACAAAGGGTTCATAATCTCGGCATCCCGTTGTGCAAGATAATCGTTAACGGTGATCACATGCACCGGAATTCCGGCAAGAGCTGCCGTAGCTGCAGGAAGTGTTGCAGTAAGGGTTTTCCCTTCTCCTGTCTGCATTTCAGCCACCATCCCATGCATCAGGACTAGCCCTCCTAGAACCTGTACGTCAAAATGCCGCTTTCCCAATATTCGAAACGACAGTTCCCTCACCAAGGCAAACGCCTCAACGATCAGCTCCTGGGTAAGCCCTTCCGTTCTGATACGCGCCCTAATTTTGCCAACGGCCTCCCTTAATTCCGGATCGTTTAACCCCCCATTAAATGGGCCCTTCTCGTTAATGCCATTTACCATATGCTGGAACCGGCCCGGTCGGGCACGAAACCAGCGAGTAGCATTACCTGCTAACGCAATGACCGACTTTTCAAGCTCCGATTCTTCCTGCAGATTGCGTTCTGGATAGAAATCTTTACCGATGGTAGGTGAAAGGATCACTTTAGACATTGAAATGCCTCAGAAATAGCCGACGAAGGGAGCGGTACCACTGCACGGAGAGTGGTTCAAAGCCATGGTTGAAGCGCACATAAACCCTTCCTCCGATGTTCGCATTTGTTACAACGGAAGGAAGTTCCACATCGACCTGGAACATCTTTTCCAGACTCTTGAGCCCCTGTCGGTCTGATGGATCAATCGCCACCTTGCCTCCACCGGCACTGCTCAGAACATTACTGGGAAGATTCTGCACGGCACCGGGTACTAGCCGCTTGATCGAAGCTGGAAAAGTCCGTTCCGGGTTTTCGGCAAAACGGATCTGGACGCCAAAGTTACGCCGGCGAATAAGGTCAACATCCGATTGATAAACGACAACGCGGACTATCGGTTTGCCATCCTCAAGCACATAGGCGATCAAATCACCCTCTTTAACATAGCGCTCGGGGAGATCTTCTGCTCCCGGCACGACAAAATGGCCATTGCCGGGGCTTCGAATGATTAATTCCTCTACCTTTTCCTCAGCCCGTGCAAGATTCGCCCGGACTGGAACCATTTCTTCCATGGTTATTTTTGCCTTGGTCCGGTCGTTGGTAATTTCAGCTTGATACTGTGCTTCAAGGAGTTTCAGCTGCGCACGTTGTATGGTACGGTCCATAACGTGTTGCGGATCTGCACACTCGATGAGCAGATCCCCCTTCTTTACCACTGAATCTGGACACGCTACGATTGTCTTGACGAATCCACCTGTTTTGGCACGGACGATCGCCTCTTCTGGTACCCAGACGACACCCTCGGTCCTTGTCCAGGAAGGAAACGGCACGAGAAAAATCAAAACTGCAAGGCCGGCAATAGTTAAGGCAACGACAGTGACCGATCTGACCCGGTTTTCATGCAGCTGCGGACTGAAGAAAAGGTATTTGAGACCCTTCACAAGGGGGAATACCAGCATTGAAACAGCTGCCCAAATGGCGAGGATAATGCCGATAATGAAGAATTTTCCGGAAATGAACAGGATAATGGCTGCATAGACGAAGAACCGGTAAATGAACGAGGCAATCGCATAGGAACCAAGCAAGAGGTGTCTACCCGGTGCCACATGAGGCGCTTCTAGCTGCTTTAGTCTGAAAAAATACCGCTTCACCAAGTAGATAAGATAGTCGTTGCTTTTCTGCGCCAGATTCGGAATCCCGAGAAGATCGGCAAATATATAGTAGCCATCATAACGAAGCAGCGGATTGCCGTTAAACAGGACCGTCGAGATCCCGCCGATCATCATGATGTTGTAGGCGACCGACCTGACCGTTCCCGGAGCGATAGTCAGCCAGATGAAAAATGCAATGGCTGAGACAAACAGCTCAACAAGCATTCCTGCGGAACTGACGGCAATTCTGCGGCCTTTTTCCCGGAAGGCCGAGGCTGCTGAGGCGTCCACATAGGGAACTGGCATGAGGCCAAGCAGCATAACCCCCATTTCATGCACTTCCCCACCCCATTTCTTGGTGGTATAGGCATGGCCGAATTCATGCAGAAGCTTGACAACAGGGTAAACAAGCCACATGAGGAACAGGTTCTGGGCAGACAGTATCCGGTCTACCACATCCTGGGACAGCTCCCCCCAATGGCGGCCGACCAGAACCAATGCCGTGACTACTGCGGCTGTCCATATGAGAATGCCTAACACGCTGAAGAGCGGGGCCAGTAAAGGTATGGTGCGGGAAAGAAAACGGTCGGGATCGAAGAGCGGAAATCGCCAGGACAATGGCGAAAACAGATACATTTTGACCTTATTTTCTCGAATTTTCCGGGAACGATTCAATAACTCAAGCGTGTCAGGCGGCATGTTGCAGAGCAACATGTCAGAGGAATGCAGCTGGCTTAGAAGGCGCACCATGTCCCCTTGCGTCGGCGCATCGTCACCAAAACGTTCAATGGTTTTGTTCCAGAGTTGGTCAACAGTAAGCTGCCCGTCCATAAGCCCGATCATGTGATATACAATCGGGGTGAAGCGGTAAAATTGCCCGGTGGCTTGGTCTTGCAGAACATACCAGAGTTCCCCGCCATAATGATGGCGATGAATCCGGGCATGCTTCTTAAGGCGGGGTTGCAACTTGAAAATACGATACCATGAAGGACTGAAAATCGATTCTGCCACTGTTTACCTTTTCACGGCAACCACGACCAGACCCAGAGGCGAATCCAGTTTATGAGATCATGCGTCCAGATCCAGATGAGCTTGCGCCTTTCAACGTAAATTTTCCCGAAACCTTCCATCCCAGGCCGTAACCGCTCCGAATTCCGTTCGATGGAAGCCTCCACCTGGAAATAACTTTTACCCTCTTCAGCAGTGGTAATGGGGGTAATTTTCTTGATTGAAATCGGGAAATGAACATCGGCCAGGGAATTCAGGACCAGGTCACCCTTCTGTCCTATCTTCACATAGCTTATATCATGTTCATCCACATGAACTTTTACCCGATAATCATCGAGGGGGGCCACCTCGAAAAGAACCTTGCTCCGCTCGACCGGCGCTCCGAGGGACTGGCTGAGATCACCAGTTACAACCACCCCATCAAAGGGGGCACGTAATTTAGCGTGGGCAATCTGGTCATCCAGTAATTGCAGCTGAGCCTCAGCCTGACCTATCTGCTCTCTTAATACCCTCATTGATGGTCGGTTAGCGGTGGCCATAGCTTCCCGGTACTGCTTTACATACTGCTCACGCTGGCTTGCCCATTTCAAATGCTGGAGTTTGAGCTCACGGTCATCAAGGCTGCAGAGGACCTGGCCCTGTTTTACCGTATCACCGGCGCGAACCTGGGCTTCAAAAATATAGCCGTCAAAAGGAGCAACCATCGCACGCTGAATTGAGCCTTCAACAGTAGTTTTCGCCGTCAGCCGGAAATCACCCATGGCAAAGCAAAAAAAGACAACAACGCCAACGACCGCTCCGGCAATCAGCTTTGCTACCAGATGACGGGGACCAGTAAGCTTATGCAGCTGCGTGCGGAAGGAATCAACAGCTTTCAACACCAGCAGCCGGTCATTCTTCCGTTTCTCCGCAAGTATCGGGCCTGCAAGTGCAGCTATCGCCTCAACCAGTTCCAGTTCTTCCTTTTCGAACAGCTTATTAGCAGTGGGTAGAATCTAGTTCAAAGTGCACCACCCTGAGAGGTGGGTAAAAAACAAGTAGACACGGTGGGTTTCTGGTAATGTTGGAAGCGCGACCAACCATCACACCAGAAGGAGTCCACCGTGCCTTACCATCATCTTACAT
>JANXYN010000092.1 GCA_025356035.1 Geobacteraceae bacterium | reverse complement strand
TCTAGCAGCGCCAGGTAATGCAGCGGATCGAACACCATGTCCTCCCGCTGGTAGCTGCGCTGGTGACGGGCGATGACCTGGCTGCCGCAGGCATATCTAGATGGGGGCAAAGGCCATGGCGGTGAAGGTTGACGTTGCCTCTAGCGCCGAGGTTGCAGAGCTCTTCGCCAAGGTAATCGGCGAGTTTGGCCGGCTGGATATCCTGGTGAATAACGCTGGGATTACCAAGGACGGTTTGCTGCTGCGGATGAAGGACGAAGAGTGGGATGCGGTCATCAACGTCAATCTGAAGGGAACCTTCAACTGTACCCGCGAGGCCGTGAAACATATGGCCAAGGCCCGCAGCGGCAGGATCATCAATATCAGTTCTGTGGTCGGCGAGATGGGGAATGCCGGCCAGACCAACTACTGCGCCAGCAAGGCCGGCATCATCGGTCTTACCAAGGCGGCGGCACGGGAATTTGCCAAGCGGAACGTGACGGTAAATGCGATTACCCCCGGCTTCATCGCCACGGAAATGACCGAGGTCCTCTCGGACAAGGTTAAGGAAGAGCTGCAGAAGCAGATCCCGATGGAGCGGTTCGGTGCCCCTGAGGACATTGCCAATGCCGTTTATTTTCTGGCGTCGGATCTGGGGAGTTACATTACCGGTCATGTCCTTTCGGTGAATGGCGGCATGTATATGTGATAACGCGCGGTGTGCCGCGTCGATGCGGTTTAGTTTAACGCAGCACCCGCCCGGCATGATTTAATCGAAAAATACCATTTGCAAATTGTGCAAATCATGTTAAGTAACAGAGACGAAAGTTTACGAAACCTGCAAAGGTTATCAACACGAGGAGGTGAAACAGATGTCTTCAATAGAGAAAAGGGTAAAGGAAATTGTGGCCGAGCAACTTGGTGTCGATGAAGGTCAGGTCACCAACGAGGCCTCTTTTCAGGAAGATCTTGGCGCGGACTCTCTTGACACGGTCGAGCTGGTCATGGCCCTTGAGGAAGAATTCGATATCGAGATTTCCGATGAGGATGCAGAAAAGATCCACAATGTTCAGGCAGCCGTCGACTACATCACCGACCATACCTAACAAAACAATAAGGGGAGGAGTAACTTCTTCCCTCCCCTTATCTTTCTACCTTCATCTTTGTTCAGAAATCCCCGGCAGGGGTTTAGATAAATGCACACTTGAGTGCTGAGGAGCATTATTTATGAGAAGAGTGGTTGTTACCGGCGTTGGTGCCGTAACCCCTTTGGGTACTGGTAATAAGAAAAACTGGGATGGGCTGATCGCGGGTAAGTCCGGCGTCGACATCATCACCCGCTTTGATATTACGGACTTTCCGGTCAAGATTGCCGGTGAGGTCAGAGATTTCAACGCCGAGGATTTCATCGACAAAAAAGAGATCAAGAAGATGGATCTCTTTATCCAGTATGCCATGGGTGCAGCGCACTTTGCCATGGAAGACTCCGGTCTGCAGATCACCGAGGCCAACGCCGAGCGCGTTGGCGTTCTGGTTGGGGCGGGGCTTGGCGGTCTGTCAACCATCGAAAAATACCATTCGGCATTGCTGGAGGGGGGCTACAAGAAGATCTCGCCGTTCTTTATCCCGATGCTGATCATTAACCTGGCACCGGGCCATATCTCCATCAAATATGGCGCGAAGGGCCCCAATGTCTCGTCGGTCTCCGCCTGCGCCACCGGTACCCATTCCATCGGCGATGCTTATCACATGATCAAGCGCGGCGATGCCGATGCTATGATTGCCGGCGGCACCGAATCGACTGTAACACCGCTGGCCGTTGGCGGCTTCGGCGTGATGCGCGCCCTCTCCACCCAGAACGACAGCCCTGCTACCGCATCCCGGCCGTTTGACAAGAATCGCGATGGCTTTGTCCTGGCAGAAGGGGCTGGTATCGTAGTGTTGGAAGAGTATGAGATGGCGAAAAAGCGCGGTGCCAAGATCTATGGCGAAGTGGTCGGTTACGGCCTCAGTGGCGATGCCTATCACCTGACCATGCCGGCACCGGATGGCGAAGGGGCGGCCCGTTGCATGAAGATGGCGCTCAGAACCGCCGGCGTGAACCCGGAGGAAGTCACCTACATCAATGCCCACGGCACTTCGACGCCGTTCAATGACCTCTATGAAACCATGGCCATCAAGCGGGTGTTCGGCGACCACGCGAAAAAGCTGATGGTTTCTTCCACCAAGTCGATGACCGGCCATATGCTCGGCGCGGCTGGCGGCGCCGAGGCCGTGTTCACCATGATGGCCATGGATAAGGGTGTAATCCCGCCCACCACCAACTATCACGATCCTGATCCCGCATGTGATCTCGACTACGTCCCCAATACTGCCCGGGATGCCAAGATTTCCTATGCCATGAGCAACTCCTTTGGCTTTGGCGGCACCAACGCCACCCTCCTCTTCAAGAAGCTGTAGGGGAGAGGCGATGATAGCGATTGGGAGTGACCATGGCGGGTTCGAACTGAAGACAGCTGTAATACGGCTCCTCGATGAAAGAGGGCTTGCTTATGATGATTGTGGGACCGATAACGGCGACTCGGTAGATTACCCCGACTTCGGTGAAAAGGTTGCCCGTAAGGTTGCCAGTGGTGCGGCGGTGAAGGGGATTTTGGTTTGCGGCACGGGGATCGGCATGTCGATCGTGGCGAATAAATTTCCCCACGTGCGGGCGGCCCTCGCTACTGACCCTTTCATGGCCAGGATGGCCAAGGAGCACAACAACGCCAACATCCTGGTGCTCGGCGGGCGGGTGCTGGATCAAGGCCTGGCCGTGGAGATGGTGGCGACCTGGCTGGACGCGACCTTCGAGGGGGGCCGTCATCAGGGGCGGCTTGACAAGATTGCCGCCCTGGAACGGGAATTATATAAACCGTAAGGTTTGAATTGCATATCTACGGGGTGAAAATAGCCCGGCTTACCCTAACCAATGTTGCAAACGGGACTTTTATAAGTCCCGTTTGCTTTTCTAATAACCGAAAAGGAGAGACAGATGTCGATTCTGCAAACATTTGATCCCGCAGTAGCCAACGCCATCAGGCTCGAAACCGAGCGGCAGGAATACAATCTGGAGCTGATCGCTTCGGAAAACTTCGTTTCCGAGGCGGTGCTGGAGGCCCAGGGATCGATCCTGACCAACAAGTACGCCGAAGGCTATCCGGGTAAGCGCTATTATGGCGGTTGCAGTTGTGTCGATGTGGTGGAGAACCTGGCCATCGACCGCGCCAAGGAGCTGTTCGGCGCGGAGCATGCCAACGTCCAGCCCCACTCCGGTTCCCAGGCCAACATGGCGGTCTATTTCTCGGTACTTAAGCCGGGCGACACCGTGCTCGGCATGAACTTAGCCCATGGCGGCCACCTGACCCATGGCAGCCCGGTGAATTTTTCCGGCAAGCTGTTTAATGTGGTTCCTTACGGTGTTACCCGCGAGAACCAGACCATCGATTATGCGGAGGTGGAGCGGCTGGCCCTGGAGCACCGCCCCAAAATGATCGTGGTCGGCGCCAGCGCCTACCCGCGGATCATCGACTTTGCCGCCTTCAGAAAGATCGCCGACCAGGTAGGCGCGAAGGTGATGGTGGATATGGCCCATATCGCCGGGTTGGTGGCGGCCGGTCTCCATCCGAGCCCGGTCCCCCATGCCGAGTTCGTCACCACCACCACCCACAAAACCCTGCGCGGTCCACGGGGCGGCATGATCCTCTGCCGGGAGGAGTTTGCCAAGACCGTCAATTCCAATATCTTCCCCGGCATCCAAGGTGGGCCGCTCATGCACGTCATCGCCGCCAAGGCAGTGTCGTTCAAGGAGGCGCTCACTCCCGAATTCAAGGGCTACCAGGCACAGATCGTCAAGAACGCCAGTGCGCTGGCGGCCGGGCTTATCAAGCGCGGCTTCAAGCTGGTCTCCGGCGGCACCGACAACCATCTGATGCTGGTGGATCTCTCCGCCACTGAGCTGACCGGCAAGGTGGCCGAGGAGGCACTGGACAAGGCGGGGATCACCGTCAACAAGAACGGCATACCCTTCGACACCCGCTCGCCGTTCATCACCTCGGGTATCCGGATCGGTACGCCGGCCGCCACCACCCACGGTCTCAAAGAGGCCGAGATGGAAGAGGTGGCGGGCTTCATCGCCGACGTCCTGAAAAGCACGGAGAACGAAGCAAAGCTGGCAGAGATCAAGGGGAAGGTAAATGCGCTGATGGGGCGCTTTCCCCTCTACGCCAGCCGCTTGAAGCGATAAGCCGAAAACCGCTATTAATTAATAGCAGCGGCTCAATAGCTACGAAGAAGCCTGTTTTTAGTATGAATAAGACTAAAAGCAGGCTTTTGTTTTTGGTGATTTGCACCAATCTTCCGCACCATTTTTCTCCCCCTCCCTTCGATGGGAGGGGGCAGGGGGGAGGGTGGTGTCAGTCAGAAAGAGAGTTTCCCATGACCACTGCGGCATTTTCCTCACTCCACTTAAAAATCCACATGCTCAAAAACCTCGCTTCCCTGGGCTATGCCGAGATGACGCCGATTCAGGCCCACAGCCTGCCGCTGATTCTCGCTGGCAAGGACGTGATCGCCAAGGCCAAGACCGGCAGCGGCAAGACCGCCGCCTTCGGCATCGGCCTGTTGTCGCGTCTGGAGTCGACCTCCAGCCACGTGCAGGCGCTGGTGCTCTGCCCAACACGGGAACTGGCCGACCAGGTGGGAAAAGAGCTGCGGCGCCTGGCCCGCTTTACCGATAACATCAAGGTCTTGACCCTGTGCGGCGGCGTCCCCTTCGGCCCCCAGCTCGGCTCGCTGGAACATGGCGCGCATATCGTGGTCGGCACCCCCGGCCGCCTCCTCGACCATCTGCGCCGGGGGAGTCTCGACCTGAAAGGCCTGCAGACGCTGGTCCTGGACGAAGCAGACCGGATGCTCGATATGGGATTTCAGGAGGATATCGGCGCGCTGATTGCCGCCACCCCGAAAAAGCGGCAGACCCTGCTTTTCTCCGCCACCTACCCGGAGGCGATTGCCGCCATGAGTGGGGCGATCCAGCACGAACCGGTGGAGGTGAGTGTCGATGAAGTCCATGACGCAGGCGCCATCGAACAGGTGCTCTTTGTGGTGGCCAAGGAGGAACGGACCGCGGCCCTGGCCCGGATCCTCGCCCACTATCGTTCGGAATCGACCCTGGTCTTCTGCAATACGAAAATAGAATGTCAGGAGGTGGCCGCTGCCCTGGTCAAGCTCGGCTTCGCGGTGCTCGCCATCCATGGCGACCTGGAGCAGCGGGAGCGCGATCAGGTGTTGGTCCGCTTTGCCAATAAGAGTATGTCGGTGCTGGTGGCAACCGACGTGGCCGCCCGGGGCCTCGACATCAAGGAGCTCGCGGCGGTCGTCAACTTTGAGCTTTCCCCCGACCCGGAGATTCATATCCACCGCATCGGCCGGACCGGCCGTGCCGGAGGGGAGGGGCTGGCCATAAGCCTGATGACGTCCCAGGAAAACCGGCGGCTCCAGGCGATTGAAACGGCTCTCGGCAATCCCATCCCCCGGGGGGAGTTGGCTGCCATGACTATCGCCCCAGGCGGGCCCCTGGTGCCCCCCATGGTGACCCTCTGTATCGACGGTGGTCGCAAAAACAAGATGCGTCCAGGCGATATCCTTGGCGCCCTCACCGGCGCGGGGGGGATAGCGGCGAGCGAGGTGGGAAAGATCGATGTCTTCGATTTCCACGCCTACGTGGCGATCGTTCGGGCAAGCGTAGACCAGGCGCTCTCCTGTCTGAGCGGCAATAAAATCAAGGGGCGCTTCTTCAAGGTGCGAAAGCTCAACTAGCTCATGGTGCGAGTCCGTGTCGGAGCCAAATATATCCAACGTGGGATAACCCTTCTGATTTAGGGTTATCCCACTTCTTTTTGCGGCTGGTCGGGGACGCGGGATGTGCTTGATATTGGGCTTTATTAAGGTGTGGAAGTGTGATAATTTAAAGCCTCCGTGTTACAGAAACGGTGGGATAAATGGGCACAGACAAAATGTTTCGTTTGGGTAGATCATCGTTTGCGCGCGCGTGAAACGGTGAATAATGAGTTAGCCAATAAACACTATAAGGGAGAATACTCAATGAGTACGCACCTACTTGCACAACTCACACTTCCAGATCGATACGAACGCCTGCTTAGCCGACTAGGAGTAGAGGTGGCCAATTTGCTTGTGACACCGTCTGATACAAGTATTGATAACCTACGAGCGCTTGCAAATGAGGTGATAACAAGAGATGAAGGTGTACTTGTACCGGTGTATGGCGAGACGGGGGTAGGAAAAACAACTTTTGTTATGAATACACTCCAATGGCTTCCGTCATTATATTCAGCAGGGTTTCAATATGAAGGGGAGCTTACATTCGATGGGTTAGTTGCAGCAGTTAAGGAGTTTACCAAGTCATTGCCAGCTGATAATCGAAAAATTGTACCGATCAATATCGACCACAGAGAAAATGCTCCACCCTCAGATACCGAGCTTGCTTCTTTGAAGCGTTTTTTGCGCACAAACGCAGGCAATGTGCCAAGTATCGTGTTCTGGCCAGAGACGAGCCAAGAAATTGCAGAGTCATTAGCAAAGCGCTATGTTGACATTGCCGGAGAAACATCGATTAAACTTCCTATAGTATACGATGGACCTCCTCGTGCGGCTTGGCAGGATATCGCCAGACACACATTGACGCTCGCAAACCAAGTAAATAATCTCGAAGATCTAGGTGTTGATCCAAACGATTATTCACCGTCAGAATACCGTACCCTTGGTAGTTTTATTCGGAAGCTATCACATGAATTTAATAGTAGGGTGCAGGCTCTTCAAAGAGAATTTGATAAACAGATATCTGTAATTATTGTTTTTGTGAGCGAAAGTGCTGATCCAGGCGTTCTAACTCAATTAACATCACCGGCACGTTATGGCCTCTTAGACTCTCACGCCTTAATATCTGTTACATCTCAAAGTGCAATTGGAAAATGGTGGTCATCAAGAAGAGGGTTACTTACAAGAACTATTGTCCAGCTAAATGCCTCCGCGCTATGCTTAGCTCCATCTGCTGCAGCATCGAGTATACGAAATTTCTCAGACTCAATGGAGCTTTTTGATACAGCTGGTTATAGACGCTATGGTAATGCCAGAGGCGTTAGAGATTTTGGGCGATCAGACCTTGGAAAAATACTTTCTGGGGTTGATTTATCTCGGTTTGAAGCAAGAGGTACCCCCGGTGAAGAAGCGACAGCAGCTTTTCAGCTTTTGGCAGAAAGTGGTTTCAATTTAGGCAAAGATAAAAATCTAAATCGTATCATGCAGACTGCAATTGAAGCAGTTATGAAGGATGCCGAGGTGCCGTTTGAACATACGACAGCCGAAGAGAAACTTCCATTCTGTGGTCTGATTCCCGATAACGCAGTTTACACTGATGACCGCGTCCAATGCATTGAATACACATGGCGTAAAGGTGACTTTCTGTCTTCTGGTAATAGATCTGCGGTAGCACAGTACATTTTGACCAAACTCCAAAACTATGCCCGTCAACTTGGCTGGACATCTGATTGAAGTGCTAACCATCGGCGGCAGACGGGCGGATAACGCCGCCGCTGCGCCTCACCACCGTGTGCGCCTGGCATGGCGCGTGGCGCGTAAGCGCCATATGATCAACTGTGGTGGTTGATCGTTGACTTGGAGGTGCAAGTCCTCTACGGGCCCTGATGGTGGGAACCGTTAGCCGCACAGCAAGGGTGTCCGTCGCGAGGCGGAATCTGAAGGAAGCTGCAGGCAAAGTCCTGGCCCGACGAACAGAAATCGCATACGAGGCAGTCATATCTGGGCGAGAAGGCACGTAACTTCAAAGCCCGATACCATCCAGAAGGTGTGGCTGTAAATGCGGCGGGTATATGGGATGAAGGTCGCGCGAATTACCCAGGGAGGTCTGTCGTCCCGCATTGGGCGAAATCCGGTGCAGGGGAGCTGAAAAGCAGTTCCCTGATGTTCGGCAGAAGTCAGCAGAAGCCATAGTAGTTGGCCTAACCAGTCGATGAAGCAGAATCTGGGGACATAATACGCATTTATTGAAGGGTTCTTATTTCCGGTGGCGGTTTTAGCTTGACTCTGTGAAGCTCATTTAATAATCTCTGGCTATGCCAAGAATGTCTCGCCTGATAGTTCCGGGGTTCCCTCATCATTTGACGCAGCGTGGTGTCAGATCAATGAACATATTCCCGGATGATGATGCACGCTTGGCATACCTTCGATTTCTTTCTGAAGAGGCGGGGCGTGCAGGGGTTCAATTTCTATCCTGGTGCCTGATGACCAACCATGTCCATTTTATTGCCATTCCCAATGATCTGCGTTCTCTTGCAAGAGCCTTTGGAGAAGCTCATCGGCGCTACACCAGAATGCGCAACTTTCATGAGGGAGTGCGCGGCTACTTGTTCCAAGGAAGATTCGGCTCGTGTGTCCTTGATGAAAGGCACCTTGTTGCCGCAGCGAGGTATGTGGAGCGAAATCCCGTGAAGGCCGGCATCGTTTCTCATCCTCGTGATTACCAATGGTCCAGCGCACGGTTCCATCTCGGCATTACTGAGACGGATATGATGGTTGCCGACCGAACGATGCTTGGACTGGGTGAATTCAAATTGCAAGTGCACCATGTAGAGCTTGGGTGAAAACCTCATGTGGAGTCTGGTAACTGAGACATTTACGAGGTCTGTGGTTCAGCCGTTCAACAGCCTCTGCAATTGCTTCGCCTGTAATCTCCCGAAA
>JANXYN010000091.1 GCA_025356035.1 Geobacteraceae bacterium | reverse complement strand
TCAAGAGGGTTGTGCGGAAATTCTGCCGCCTAAGGAGGAGAAATTTCCGGTGATAACATTCGGCTGACGGACGGTCAACCAGCAGTCAGGTCAATCCTTATGCGGCTCCGCTCCGCTTCGCTCCTCACACCGAGCTTGGGGCAACCGATGGCGTAGACGATCGGAAACGGCGAACGGGGTGATTCCATTCTCCGTATTTCCCAGTCGTAGGGGGCCCCCGTGAGGGAACCGGTCAACTCCTTCAGCTCATCGATGGAATAGGAGCGCAGGCAGGAGACGATGCCGTCCACCATGAGGATCAGCGGAACCACCGGGAGCAGATAGGTCAAAAGTAGCCGCGACCAGCGGAAGGGGCGAATCTTCGTTGTATGCAGCAGCACGAAAAAGGGGACCAAGAGCATGGCCAGGAGAGTGACGGCTCGCCGGTCGGTCATCTCAAAGATACCGATTCCCTCCCCAGAGTCCACCGCGTCCTGGAGCACCCCCTTCGCCTGGGCGGGGTGGAAATGGTGGAACGAACCGAACAGGGTCCTAAAACCAGAGAGTCCCTCCGGGATGGTGCTGGCATCGATCGACTCTTCTCTGAATTCGACTACCCCGCCGGAGAGGGCACGGGCCAGGCGAAAGGCCGCCAGGTTCGGGTAGCGATCGGTTAGTACGATCCGGAACGATTCCCCGAAGGTGCGGCCGATGGTCCCGTAAAGCTGCTGCCAGGGTCCGCTGCCACCGGAGCACAGGTCTACGATACGCCGGGCGTCGACCCTTTGCAGGAAATAGCAGAGCGTCGGCAAGAGAGGCGTGTACTGCCCCCAGTGGTTGGTGGAGTACTGGAGGAAATCAGTCACGGCGTTGCGGATCACCCTGGGGCACCAGGGCTGGTCATGGATCTCACCGAGCGGCAGTCGTTTCAGGTACGGCAAAAATGGTACTCCTTCACGCGTCCCTCAGGATCAGTCGCGCAGCTGTTTTCCGGTTAAATGAAGGAAGATGTCCTCCAGATTGGTGCACCCTTCCACCTGGCCGATCAGCTCCCTGGGGGTCCCGGTCGCGATAATGCTTCCCCGATCCATGACGGCGACCCGGCTGCAAAGCTGCTCTGCCTCCTCCATGTAATGGGTGGTGTAAACGATCGTCATACCGGCGTCACGTAGCCCTTTCAGGTTTTCCAGGATCATGTTGCGCGACTGGGCATCGATCCCAACCGTCGGTTCGTCGAGTACCAGCAGGCGGGGCGTGTGCAAGATGGCAGCCGCGAGGTTGGCGCGTCGCTTCATGCCGCCGGAAAAGGCATCAACACGCGTATCGGCATTGTCGGAAAGGCCCACCAGAGCCAGGCACTGGTCGATACGGCTGGAGAGCGGGCGTCCCGTGAGACCGTAGAGCCTCCCAAAATAACGGAGATTCTCCCGGGCGCTGAGGCTCGGGTAGAGGGCGATATCCTGGGGGGCAAGGCCGAACAGGCCACGCACGCCGGACGGGTTAAGTGCCGTATCCTGCGAGCAGAGCATTACCCGGCCACTGGTCTGCCGGAGCAGGGTGCAGATGATGGAGATAGCGGTCGTTTTCCCGGCACCGTTAGGTCCGAGCAGGCCGAAAATCTCGCCGGAGCGAACGCTGAAGCTGAGGCCGTTAAGCGCGGGGACGGCGGCGCCCCGATACAGCTTTACCAGCTGTTCCACCTGCAACACCGTATCGCCGGAGTTACCCGCAGTGGACGGGTCTCCTCGATCTTGCATAGGGCTACACTGAACGATAGGTCACCTCGTTGCTGCCAAATAATCCTTGGTTGTGCGGTAACAACGAAGGTTCAACTTCCCAAACCGGGCTTGGGAACCGCTGTTGAGCTTCAACAAGCACCCTTACGGCTTCCGAACCAATGAGGAAAGCTCGCGCAACAGCGCGTCTTCCTGTGCGGCGCATCGACGCAGGATGTGAGAGAGGTCGGCGAAGTCCTCGCCCTGCCCGGCGCGCCCCTTGCAGTGCCTGGCGCCCGCCACGGCGAAATCGCGCCAGAGGTCGCCTATGGCCGTCATCCGCTGTGACAGCTCCAGAAATTGACCATCCCCCAGGATATCCGCCGCCTCCTGAAGAAATGCCGCGAAGATGAAGCGGAATCCGGCGCCACCGGTACCGATCTCCTCCTGCATCCGTATCTGATTGCCGAGATAGAGGATCGCCCGCTGGTCACCGAGCTTTGCCGGCCAACGCTCCACCTGGTTCGCCAGGTAGCGTATGCCCCGAGTGCCGATCAGTGGGAACGGCACCGACAGCATGTAACGGCAGACCTCGCGGATCCCCTGCCTGATCGCCGGAGCCAGGTCGAGCTGCTTCGGAACACTCGTGATGCAGTACATCTTCCCTTTTGGAGCGAGTGCCCCCTGGGCGAAACGGGCCCGCGCCAGATCAGCGGCGGCACAGACGACGGGCTCGCCAAGCACCGGATCACTGATCAGGTAGTCGTCACCCCGTTTCCCGTAAACGACCAGGTTATGGGCGTTGAAATGAAAGCGCAACGCCGGCGGGAAGTAGGGGAGCCAGTAGACGCCGGCTTGCATGCCAACCGGCACCCCCTGTGCGAGATACCGGTCCAACGCAGCCATCGCCCGGTCCGAATCCCTGAAGGTGCTGCGCGCAACGCCGATGCCAAGCCGCTTGGTCACCCGGTTGAAGATGCTCCCCGGAGCTGTGCGGAAGGTCGTGAGCGGCAGACCATTGATCCTTATGAACGGCAGGTAGCCGAAAAAAAGACCGCCACCTATGCCAAACGCCATCGCCTCGGACAACGGGAGCCCATGATAGGTGAGCAGGTTGGCGATGACGCCAGTTTCACAATGGGCCGTTTGACGATGGGGGAATACCGGATTCACGTAAGGTTCCTTACTGCGTTTATTGGTTGGCCGGCCGATGTTTCTGACGGTCAGCGCTGGATATCGCCGATCTCGGAGGATTCCGGGATGCGGCAGAGCTCTTCTGCCGAGATCTTGAAGATCGTCGCGTAGCGCGTCAGCTGCGCGGCTTTCAGCTTGCGAAACGGCCCCGGCTTCAGATGTCTGCGGACCTGCCAGCAGAAAAGTCCGGCATAGCCGGAAAGGAGCTTCGCGTTCATCTGGTGTCGTGCCATCTGGTAGGCGAGCGGGCTCAGTTCCCCGGCGCGCACCTTGCAAAGGACAGCGGTCACTTCGCTGCGGATGACCTCCCAGGCCTGGATATTGGCGATGTTGGCTGGCTCCCAGCCGGCACTTTCAGCCAGCACGTAACGGCCCGAGTCGTCGACGGCATAACAGACCTCACGCATACCGTTAAACAGCGCCTCGTCCTGGGGGACTTCATTCTTCTGCATGGTCGCTCCCGTTCCTTGTTGCAGGATATCACCGCTGTCCTGAAACCGCCGACCACCAAAGGCGTCGCTTCCCGTTCGGCACTGGGCTCAGAAAAAACGTCCAATCTGCAGCTCCACCGAATTCACTCCGCGGTTCTCGTGGTTTAAACCCGCATTGGAGATATGATGCAGGCGGATCGCCAAGAAAGGGTTCTTGCCGTCTTCCTGCGGCAGCTCGCACCCCACCCCGAGCAGCGGGTTGAAGTTGTAGTGCAATCCCTGTCCCTTCACCCTGAACTGCGTGTAGATCGCCCCGATTCCACCTTCAACGTAAGGGCGTGGCGACCTGCTGTCGAGCCTGCCTAGATAGTAGAGGGCGAGTATGTTGGCCGACACGATCAGGTCATTTGCAGGGGTGAGCGTGCTTCCGGCAGCCCCTTCCACCTTGAATCTCAGGGCGGGGGGACGATCCTGGTGCCAGACGGTACCGTAGTCGTAAATGGCGAACACCCTAGCCAGGAGAAAACTGATATCCTCCCGAGGATCGTAGGTGTAGCCATACTCGACCGACATGCCATACTGATCGGGAAGCGGTGCCTCTTTTGCGGAGCCCGGTGTGCCTAACCCGGCATCCCCACTGGTAACTTCAGTCGCTGTTTGCGACACGGCGGCTGAAGGCGCTGCTAGTTCAGCAGCCCATGACGTCGCGCAACCGGGTTCAACTAGCGTGACAAACAGCGCGATCATGGAGCTGGAGAGCGGCAGGAGCGCTCTTCGTGCCGGATGAGTCATGATGCGAAATCCTTTCCTGCGGCTGATCTTCAGCAGGCTGCAGGGACAAACCCTTGCTAAGTGGCATTCCTGGCGCGATCATCGCGTTCGGGAGGAGGCTCCTACAGAGCTTGTGTCGCGGCAATACGGGCTGCTGCCCTGGCAGTGGTCACGGCAGCTGAAGCCGAGACAGGGTAACGGCGGCGTACTCATTGATACCGGCAAGCTTGAGGGCGCAGATACGAGTGGTCTCGAGCGGCACGGGAATTCCGTCCATGTCGCAGCCGGCGGCGCCGGGGATCGGGTAGACCCTGCCGTTTTGCAGGATGAGCGCGGCTGCGGCAAGGTCGAAGGCGGCTGCAGCTGGCATGCTGCCGTAAATGGAGGTATAGCAAGCGACCCGGGAGTGCCCAGGGACTGTGGCACGGTAGCGGGCACCCAGTTCCCTGCGCCCGTCGGCCCCCAGGAGGAGCAGAGCGTCGTCGGGAAAAGAAAGCTCTTCCTGGTAAAGGCTTCCGGTGTCGACCGTCTCGATCGTGCAGTAGGCCAGACTGTCGTCCTTTCGGGTCAGAAGCAGAAAAGCGGCCCCTTCTCCTATTATGGAGCTCTCCTCACCGGTAGAAAGTGGTGAGATGGGACAGGCACGCTGTGGTCCGCGCTGACGGTGCTGTAGGTAGCCAATCAGGTCGGACACCTCGTCGATCGCGCCGAACAGCACCGCGTCGACCCTTCCTTCAGCAAGCCATTGACTGGCACTCACCAGGGCCGAGGGTACCGACATGTCGAACTGGCTGACGGTGAGACTCGGTCCCTTTGCGCCAAGCATGATCGAGATGTTGGCAGCGGCCGAATTGTGCACCGAATTGGCAAAATGGGTCGGTGAGGCGCAGATGTCACCGTCGCCAATGATGGAGTCGAGAAAGGCAAAGGTGGTCGCCGTCGCGCCGTAGCCGCTGGCGACGACAACTCCGAGCCGGCTCAGATCCGACCCGAGCATGCCGCCGTCCGCAAGCGCCAGGTAGGCGCCAAGGAGTCCCATCTTCGAGTAGTGGTCGATCCTCCGGAGGGCGCGCTTCGGCACAAACTCATCGAGACGTTCGGTTTCGGCCCGGAACGCTGGCATCTGTAGCGGCCCCTGCGCCGATGGCACCGTGATCTCAGACACCCGGCTGATACCGCCTTTCAGCGCCGCAGCCAGATCGGCCACGCCGCAGCCGAATCCACCGGTAACACCGATCCCCTTGACCGCGATCCGCATCATGCAGCACCCCTTGTGCCAAGGAGGATGACCGAGTTGTTGCCGCCAAAGGCGAGCGATTCCGAAAGCGCAACCATCCCTTCAACCTTTGTGCTCCCTTCTACCGGCGTACCTCCCAGATCGGGGTCGGGCGTCGAGAACCCCGCGCTTCCCGGAATCATACCGCGCTCCAGGCAGGCGATCGTGAAGACAGCCTCAATGGCGCCCGCGGCCCCGAGCGTATGCCCGGTATACCCCTTGGTGGAGAGGAAAGGGACCCCGGGAAGCAGGTCGGCCAGGACCAGGCTTTCGACTCGGTCGTTGTCGGGGGTGCCGGTCCCGTGCGCGTTAACAAAAGAGACAGCCTCGGCTGAGATGCCGCAGCAGGAAAACGCCTCTGCGATGGCATAGCGAAGCCCCTCCCCGTCCGGCTTCGGGGCGGTGAGGTGGTGCGCATCGCAGGCCGATCCGTAGCCAAGGAGATAGGAGCGCGCGCGGCTGCGGCGCTTGGTGCGCGTTTCTTCCGATTCCAGCACGAGCATGGCTGCGCCCTCGCCGAGGTTCAGCCCCTTGCGATTCCGGTCGAAAGGCTTGCAGGGGGAATCGTCGGTTATCATCAGCGAGATGAAGCCGTTGTAGGTGATCCTACCAAGTTCGTCCGCGCCGCCTGCAATGGCAACGTCGCAAACCCCGCCCCTGATCCAGGAGGCGGCCAGACCGACCGCGTCGGTCCCGGAGGCGCAGGCGTTGACGACGGTCTGACAGGGGCCGGTGAGCCCAAACTCGCGAGCGATGACCGCGGCGGGATTGCTGCGCATTATCCGCTCGATCGGCTCGAGGTCTGGGTCTAGGCCTGCCCGGTAGTCCCGGCAGAACTGCTCGTTGTTCATGGCGCTGCCGACGGTCGTGCCAACGCAGACCCCGACGCGTAACCCGCGCAGCGTCTCCAGGTCCAGGCCGGCGTCGGCTAGCGCGTCCCGCACCGCATGCAAACCAAGCGCGCTAGTGCGCAGAAGCTCCGGCGGTTCATTGAATCCGGAAACCTCGAACACCGGATAACGCGTCGGGTGGCTGCTGGTAAAGCGCGTGGGCGCTGCCGGAGCGCGCCGGCCGCTGTAGAGCGTTTCCATGCAGTCGTCCAGATTCGTTCCCGCGGCGCAAATGCATCCCAGGCCGGTTATGGCGATGGGCCAAGGGTGCGTCATTGGGCCAGACGTCCTTCGATATAGGCCGCCAAAGCGTTCACCGACTGGAATGCAGTGCGCCCTTCCTCCATGTCTTTGATCTCAATGCCGAAATGTTTTTGCACAAGCACCACAAGTTCCACCGCGTCAAGCGAGTCGAGACCGAGCCCCTCACCGAAGAGCGGTGCGTTGTCGTCAATCTGCTCAGGCGTCAGTTCCTCCAGGTTGAGGTCTTCCACAAGGATTTTTTTTAGTTTATTTTTGATATCCATGGCAACGGCTCCTTGAAAATGCGGTTGAGTATCTGATGCTTTATCTTTATCCTCTCCGACGCGGCTTGCCAGGGACAGCAGGAGCCCACATATCGAAAAAGTTGAAGAACTGGTAGGGATGATCTGCGACGAACCGCTCCAGTGCTTCGATAAACTGAGCAGCGTAAGGACGGTAGGCCTTAGATGCCCTGCCGAGTTGTTCCGGCACCCGGATGACCCGCGCCACCTGTAGCGCGTAGCCTCCCTCCCCGGTCTGGTAGGGAAAGATGACCGCCACAGGTGCCCCGGTCGCGGAGGCAAGCTTGTACGGGCTGAACGGAAGCTCGACCGGTTGCCCCAGGAAATTGACGCTGACCGTGCCCGACTCCCCTCCCATGACACGGTCCCCCATAATACAGAGGATTTCGCCATGTTTCAAGACCTGAAGCATTTCGAGAGTCCCCCCGAGGTAGCCTGCCGGATCGACGATCCGGTACGGAGCGCTCCCCCCGCCGTGCTCGAAGAACTGCCGGTCTAGGTCCCCCTCTTCATGGTGCATGAGCAGGCTCACCCGGGTGTCAAGGGTGCTCAGGCTGGACATGGCGAGCTGCCAGCAGCCAACGTGGGCGGTGACCAGCACCAAACCGTGCCCCTCCTCAAGGAGATGCTGCAACTCCTGCCGCCCTGCCAGGCTCACCTTGAGCCTCTCCGGACCTAAAATCCCGAGAACCGCCCGGTCGACCAGGATGCGGCCGATGCCAAGGTTAAGACGGTAGCTGTCCCAAAGGCTCACCAAACCGTTCCGACCGGGGAAGCGCCGCTTCAGGTAATGGCTGGAACGCGCCCTGACCGAGGGGCGGAACAGGGTATAATAGAGCACCACGAACAGCAGCAGGGCATAGGCCCCCTGTCTGCCGCCGAACTGGATCAAAACGTAAAAGACACGGTGCTGCCAGCCACTGCCGATGCTACGGCTAGTCCACTGCCGGGGCTTAACTTCGGTACCGGTTTCCTCCTGCTGCGGCAGGCCCGGATCTTTTTCCCTTTCCGCCTTTCGCAGCGCTAGTTCTCCTTATCCATATGGCGCGTCGTGTTCCTGGTGAACTTGATGAAGCTGGTCAAGTTGCCGAGAAAGCGCAGCCAGCTGTCCGGCGAGCGCCAGAGCATAGTGATATAGCCCCAAAGCACCTTGGGACGCTTGAAGTGGTTCCGGTAGAATTCCTGGAACAGCGTCTCCAGCCGATCCCGTGTCATCCCCTTGGTGACGAAGAGGAAGTTCATGCAGTCCATCTTCTCCCAGTCCTCGTCGAACTCGCCCAGCTCGTGGATGTTTTCGTAGATCGGCGAGCCGGGAAACGGGGTGAACTTGGCCAGGTTGAAATCGTCAATCGGCAGAGAGAACACGTACTTCATGCTTCGGCGGATGCTCGCCTCGGTCTCACCGGGCAGCCCCATCATGAGGAGGCCCTTGGTCCGGAGTCCGGCGGCCTTGATCATCCGGATCTTCTGCGCCAGGTGGTCCAGATCGGCGTTCTGGCGGTGCTGGGCGAGGAGTTCCTCGTCTCCGGTCTCTATGCCGAGGCTCATCATCCAGCAGCCGGCACTCCGCATCCGGACCAGCAGCTCGGGATCGATGTGCTCCGCCCGTACCGCGCAGTTGAAGGTCATGCCAAGGGGACGGTTGATCATCAGGCCGGTGAACTCTTCGACCCGCTGCCGATTGAAGGTAAACTGGTCGTCGTAGAAGTTGATGTGCCGGATGCCGAAGCGCTCACTCAGGTAACGCAGGTGCTCGTAGAGATAGCCGGCCGAGTTGTAGCGGAAGCTGCGACGAAAGACTGAGCGGTCGCAGTAGCTGCAGGCATAGGGACAGCCGCGGCTGGAAATGCAGCTCGTGTTCGGTGTCGTCGGGTAATTGAAGATCGGGAGCATGTAGGAGGAGGGAAACCCAGCCAGCTTCTCGTAGGCTGGAAAGGGGAGATCGTCCAGCTCGAGCCCCTTGTCCCGGTAGCCGGTGAAGCCAACCTCTGTCCCCTTCCGGTAGATGATCCCCTTGACCGACGCCGGGTCATCCCTGCCGCAGCGGACCAGCTCCGCCATGGTCTCCTCCCCCTCGCCAATCACTGCATAGTCCATGGCCGGGAAGTTCGTAAAGAGCTGCTCCTTGAGCGCCGAGACGTGCGGGCCGCCGAAGACCGTTTGGATGCCAGGGACTGTCTGGCGGGCTAGCTCCGCGATCCTGATGCCATCATGGAAGCTGGAAGTCGTGCAGCTGAGGCCGATGAAGGCCGGCTTTTCCGCCAGGAGGTAGTCGCGAATCGCCCGGTCGGAATCGGGGCGCGCGTAGCAGTCAACTATCTCAGCCCCGATGCCTCGCTGTTCCAGGTAGGCCGCGATGCTTGCCAGGCCTAAGGGAGGCATGATGTTGGCGATGCGGGAGATATCCCGGCCGGCCGCGTCTGCCCGGTAGCCCAGTGGGTGAACTAGGAGGATTTTCTTGTCGTTCAGCATTGCGATTCCTTCGGAAACTTGATCAGGGTGTCCCAGAGCAGACCGCGATAGCCGAAGCGGTGCATGATCGAAAGCCTTTTTTGCCCCTCCGCCGGGGGAAATACCCGGTCGCGCCGGTTCTGGAAGGCCGCCGTAATCATATCGTTCATGCCCTGCACATCGACCTCGGGCGACAGGTAGTAGACCGGCTCACGCAGGTTAGCACCCTCGGGCACAAGCCCGTCCTTGACGGCACGTGCAAGGAGCGCGGTCCCGGGGAGAATCCGTATCCCGGAGAAGGCAAAGACAACCGAGTGCTCCAACTGCTCAAGGTTTTTGAGCCCCTCGGCGACGGTCTCCATGGTCTCCCCTGGCCCGCCGAACATGACGAAATGGGCGCACGGAAGCCGTTCGGCGACACAAGCCCGGTTCGTCTCCAGAGCGTCGGCAAAGGTAAACCCTTTGCCAAGCGAATGAAGCGTCGTGTCACTCGCCGCATCGGTGCCGAGTTCGACGGCATAGAGCCCTGCCCGCTTCATCAGGGCAATCTCGTGCCTCCCCACCCCCTCGGGGCGGAGGTAGCAGCACCAGCGCAGAGAGAGCCCGCGGCGGATGATCTCCTCGACTACGGCGAGGTAGTGGCCCTCCTTGTCATTAAAGACCGAATCAGTGAAAAAGAAGCTCTCCACCCCGTGCTCCGCCTTGACCCGCTCCAGATCGTCCACCACGGCCCGCGGCTCGCGACAACGATAGCTGTCCCCCTCAAGGGCGGGATAGCTGCAGTAGATGCAGCCGTGGGGACAACCGCGCTTGGTCTGCAGATTGATCATGCCACTTTTTTCTAGGTAGAAGCCAATCATCTGGTCCGAGTAGAGCGGCGACCCGATCTCGTCCCCCGTCAGGAGCACCCCGCTGCGCAACAGGCTGGGCGACGTTTTCCCTTGCGAAAGGTCGCGGACCAGGTCGCAGACCAGGCGTTCCCCTTCGCCGACGATGCCGTAATCGGCGCCGGTGTAGGCCAAAAGCTCCTCCGGCATGATGGAAAATGCTGGCCCACCTATGATGACCGGCGCCCGGGACACTTTCCGGATCACCTCTACAAGACGCTTGGCGATCGCCGGGTAGCCAGTGGCACTCAGGGAATCGCAGTTGTCCAAATTCCGGATGGAGACGCAGACATAGTCGGGGTCAAAGCCGGCGATCTTGGCGGCCAACAGCTCTTCCGACTCCCCGGACGCCAGGAAATCGAACTGCTCTGGCTGGTGACCGGCCTCTGCGAGCGCGGCCGCGATGACCGCAAGTCCCAGCGGGTAGACCGGGTACGGCTCCGTCGTTATGTTCGAGGAGACCAGCAGTATCCGTTTCATTTCTCGATCGATCCCTTGGCAAAGGAGCGCTTCCTGCGCGGATTGTAGCGGTAGTAGGTCTCGTCCTCCATCTCCCGCTGGATCACCTTTTTAAAAAGGTTCCCCATCTTGAGCTGGTGCCCGCCGTCGGCATAGAAGGTGTCCCAGGCATAGTAGTACATCTCCTGGAGCTTTTCTGGAGTCATCAGCTTGGGCTGGAACACCACCTTGTCCGCGGAGTAGTCCTTCCAGTTGCTACTCAAAAGCCTCCCCTCGTTAGCAAGCTGGGTACGGCAGGGAGAGTGAGGGAACGGGGTCATGATGGTGAATTCCGCCACGTCCAGCTCCACCTCCAGAAGGAAGTCGACCAGGCGTTTGATGTAGTCCTCGTCCTGCTCGTCAGTCCCGAGCAGAATGGTCCCTTCCACGCCGATGCCATGATCCTTCAGGCGCTTGATGCGGTTACGGATCACGTCGGAAGTGTCGAAGACCGCCTGGTACACATACCAGGCTCCCGCGTCGGCGGCGAGTTTCAGAATTGTATCGTCGTCCATGATCGGGTGGGAAACCCACTTCTTCTTCAGCGGTGCCATGGCGCTGAAGAGATCGACCAGCCACTGGCGGTCCTGGGCCAACGAGTTGTCCACAATGAACATACGGTTATTGCGGATCGCCTCCATCTCCTCAATTACTTTGTCGATTGGGCGGGGGCGAAAGCTCTTCCCCCCCAGGAATCCTGTACAGCAGGGGAAACAGTCGAACTTGCAGCCGCGGGAAGCGTGGACCAGGTCGAGCATCTGCACGCCACGGTAGTTATAGAGCTCCCGGTTCAGGATCTCCCGGCGGGCAGTGCCGATGAGGGCCGCCTCCGGCGGTTTGTTCATATAGTCGTAGACCCTTTTCATCCCGCCGGACCTGAAGTCGTCCAGCACGCCGGCAAAGCGCCCCTCTGCCTCGCCGAGAAAGACCGAGTCCGCGTGACCTGCCACCTCCTCCGCATGCAGCATGGTCGCGATGCCGCCAAAGATGACCGGCACCCCGCGCTTGCGATACTCGGCCGCGATCTCGAAACCGCGGGGGAGCTGGCAGGTGAGCATGACTGAGATGCTGACCAGGTCGTAGGCGGCATCAAAGTCGATCCGCTCGAGGTTCTCATCGATGAAGGTAAGCTTCACCTCCGGCGGGACGCAGGCCGCGAAGACCGCCGGGCCGTGGGGAGGGAGGTGAAATTCCGTCTGCCGGTCGAGTTTGGGCCAGCTGGGATAGATCAGGATCATGTTCATGTGTGTAGTTTCCTTGGCTCCACTTGAGCATTCAGCGCTTTTTCGTGCTGCGTGGGTTAGCTTGCCGCCCGCCTCGCCAGCGCGGTCTGGACCAGTTCAATCAGACTGCCAGGTGGGGAGCAGTTGTGCAGAATCCTACCGTTATCGGCAAGCGATACGGTTCCGTAGCTGGCTGGTGCTGCCGGTGCTTTGGTGGTCAGCACCAGGAAGACCGCCCCGGGCTTGAGCGTTATGATGTTGCTGAGGGCGCTCGGGACCGGGAGGTCACAGATCCCAGCCAGCATGGTATCCGCTTCCCCCATGGCGAGGTCCTCCAAGGCCATCCGTAGGGCGCCGAGGCCGCCCTCCGCTGTCTCGTTAATGGCGACCGAGGAGCCGGTGAGACCGAACTGGATTGCCGCATCGCCCAGAAAGCAGTTGGCGAGCGTGTAGGCGAACAGGTTCGGGCTGGCAAGCCCACCCCTCTGGATCAACACGGTCTGGTGGTACTCCAGGTCGGTTGCGAGGCTCCCCAGACGGGTGGAGGCGACCACGCCGATCGGGCGCTTGGTGCTCCAGGTTTCCAGCCCCGCATCGCGCAGGGCAAAAGCAATGGCGGCAAGACCCAGCTTCGCGTAGTCTGACATGCGGCCGAAACGCTGATTTGGTTCCGGGAAGACATCCTTGCGCGTCAGGAGAGGAAGTGGCACGTTCGGGAAGGTGCAGTCGCCCCCCTGACTCCCCCAGCCGAACCCTGCTCCGGTGACCCAGCCGATGCCCGAAAGGTAGGCGTCCATTAGCCATCCTCCCGGCGCAGTATCAGGGCTGCATTGACGCCGCCGAAACCGGAATTGGTGCTCAACAGGTAGCGACCAACGATCGGTTGGGCAGAGCGACTGACAAACCCCTTAGCAGCCTCTTCGGGTTCCAGCAGGCCGACCGTGGGGGGAAGCCTGCGGGCCTCGAGACATTTGAGACCCAGGGCGACCTCGATCCCGCCAGCGGCGCCCAGGGTGTGGCCGATTGCCCCCTTGATCGAGTGCATCGGCAGCGGACGCTCCCCGAACAAGGTGCGGAAGGCGGTTAGTTCCATCTGATCGTTGTAGACGGTGGCGGTGCCGTGGGCACTGATCGCAGAGATCTTCTCCGGGCCGATGGCTGCCCTTGAAAGAGCCTGGCGCACAGACTGGATCAGGCCGCAGCCGTCCCGGGCGGGGGCGGTAATGTGGGTGGCGTCGTTGGCAGCACCCCAGCCTGCTACAACCCCTAACACCGGTCGTTCCTCGCGGCTCGCCCGCTCGCGGCTCATCAGGAGCAGCGCAGCCCCTCCCTCGCCGAGGCTCAGACCGCTCCTGTTCCTATCAAATGGGCGGCAGTGCTCCGCCGAGAGCGCCTGAAGCGCGGAGAAACCGGAAAAAACGAATTCACTCACCAAGTCCATGCAGACCACCAGCGCAACCTCCCTTCTTCCCGACGCGATCAGGGAGGCGGCTCGGCCCACCGCGATGGTCGAAGAGGCGCAAGCGGCATTGATATTAATCCCTGCGTCAGTGAGGCCCAACCTGGCGCCGATCCACTCCAGCAAAGTCACCACCGTTAAATCGGCCAGGTCGCTTGAACCGTCACGTAAATACCGCTCCATGCTGTCGACGCACCCCTTGGTGCTGGCAGCGATCAAGGTGGCATCGGCGGGGACCGGCCCGAAGCCGTCCAGAAGCCGTTCCAGCAGGGGGTAAAGGAGAGAGCGTCGGGAAGTTTCCGGGAGCCCCTCGATCCAGGCGGCGCTCCCCGAGAGATAGCGGCCGGTCTCGAAGCGCTCAATGGGTCGGATGGCACTCTCTCCGGCCAGCGCGCCGCGCCAGAGACTCTCGAGGTCAGGCCCCAGGGCGGTCAAGGCCGCAGCCTGGCAAATGCAGACCTCGTTCATGAAAAAGCCCCACCCTTCCAGCGCTCGATAAACTGCGCCACGAAAGGCGGCGGTATCAGCATGACGTTTTGTTCCCTGTCGAGCATCATCTGCACCGTGTACCCTGTGGTGGTCACCTCTCCCGCTTCATTTCTGATGATGAATTCGAAATTGAGCCTGGCCGCGGGGCTGTAGTGAAGGATCCCCTCGATGCTGAAGCGCTCCGGGAAACTCAAGGGTCGAAAGTAGTCAACGTGCATCTTCTTGATCGGGGTGAGCACGCCGTTATGATAGCAGTCCAGGTAGCCGATGCCATACTTTTCGCCGAACGCCACCCGCGCGTCCTCGAAGAAGCTCGGGTAGCGGCCATGCCAGACGATGGCGAGCGGGTCCACCTCTTCGAAACGGACCTGGCGCTCGACGGTCACCCTGAGCGGGGCCGGTGCCCCCTCCTGTAGCGGAAAATAGGGGCGGCTCATGGTAGTTCCTCAGTGCAAGCGAGCTCCAGCAGGAGGCTCGCGGCGGTGGCTTCACCCACCGTCAGCTGTGCGTCATAGAGAAGCTTCCCCTTCACCGTCCGTGGCTGGCAGCGGACCAGAAGTTCCTGGTTGGGGCGCACCGGTTTGAGAAACTTCGCGTCCTCCACGGCCACCAGGCGCTGCCGGATGCCCAAACGCTCTCCCACCAGCGAGACCACGGTCAGTATCTCCACGATGGCGGGGAGGATCGGGTGCTCCGGGAAATGGCCGGCGAAACCGGCAAAGCTTTCCGTGAAAAGGTAGCGTCCCTCCAGCATTCCCGAGTCATCCGCCGTTACGCCGCCGAGCGACGCTGCAGATATCTCCTGCAAGATCTTATTCATCGGTTTTTCCCACGCTTTCAATCCATAGGGTTAGGCGGTAGTCCGCCCGGTAGTCGTCGAGCACGATGCCGCCAGGGAAAAGGCTATCCTGCTGGCGTTGATACTGATAATAGCGGACCCGCCATGACTCGGCCGGCCCCCGGCATGATTTTTCCAGAAGTTGCGCATCCGCTCCCCCGAAGGTAAAGCGGACCGTCCCTCCGGCGCCGTTGTCCCGAGCCAGCAGATAGCTCATCGCGGTGCGCTGGAGCGTGTCGCCCGGGGCCGGCTCCGGGGCGAGGAAAATCCTGCGGACCGAGACGGCCACCGCCTCGGCAAAGCCAGGGTAACGGGCCAGGGCCGGAATGACAAAGTGCGCCTGGCTCGATGCAGCATCCACGGAGATGTCGTACAGCTTCACTCCCATGTCGTTCATTCCAACCAGCCGGGCGCACTTCGCACTGAGGTCGAGCTTCATGATTCCCACGATCGGGACCCGCATCCCTGCCAACTCAAAGAGGGCCGACTGGCGTATCAGGAGGCTTCCTGTCCCCGAGCTCCAGAGTGCGGCAGAAAGCGCCTCGGCACTGCGGGGAACCGTAGGGGTAAGCTCGGTGCTGGCGAACGGGACCGTGGCGCAAGCGCTCACCAGCAGGAGCAGCGCTCCAAGGAGGGCCCGGGTCACATGGCTCATGGCCGTTCCTTGCTGCACAGGGCTGGGATCACGAGGAGAGCTGCGGGTATCCCTGTGCCGATCCCGAGGAGAACCGTAATCCCGATGGAGTGCATTGAGGGATGTCGAGCCAGAGCCAGGGCGCCCAGTCCAGCGAGCGTCGTGAGACCTGAGACAAGCACCGCCCTGTTTGCCGCATGGTTAGACCCCTCGGTGAGCCTACAGACCATGAAGATCCCATAGTCAACGCACAGCCCGATGATGAGAATAGTCGCCGCAATGTTGAAGATGTTGAACTCGAGGCCGAGCATCCCCATGATCCCGAGCATGCAGACCAGTCCGGTCACCACCGGGACCAAGACGAGCAGAATGCGCGCGGGGCGGCGGAAGACGACGATCAGCAGGGCAAGAACCAGGACCGAGGTGAACCCCAGGTACCGGGTGAAGTCATGGATGATGGCGCGCCCCACACTGTCGCCGAAACGACTCTGCGAGACGAGATGAACGCCGGGTAGTGTCTTCAGATCCTCCGAGAGCGCGTCCACCACTTGCGGGGTGTCCGGCACGAGGGACAGCACCCGCACCACCCCGGGAGAGCTGATGATCAGCGAGTCGACTAGTTCTCCCATTCCCGCCGCCCGCAGCCCTTCCAGGGTTGCAGGCGGGGGTGGGGAGCGAAGCGAAGCAAGAAACGGTGCGAAGGCCTGCGTTCTGAAACCGAAGGCTTCCCCTTCCCTCGCCAGATCATTCCCCAGTCGCGTTACACGGCCACCCTGCCAGAAGGATGCCCAGCGTTCCCGGTTCGCCCGTTGCAGCGCGGCACTGGGCAGTAGTGGTGCTAGGCTTACCAGCTCCCCGGCGGGAATACGTCTGGAGATCCGCGCGAAGAGCCGGTCGTTGAGCTCCAATGCTCCTTCCAGGTCTTTACCTTCCGCAAAGAGGAGCGCCTTGCCGCGCATGTCCCCCCAAGTCCTTACCAGCTCCTCCTCAGCCTGACGCAGCTCCGGGGTGACCATGCTGACCGACCGCAGGTCTCCGTTGAAGCGGACCTTGGTCGCCTGCCAGGCGCAGAGGATGAGTATGGCCAGCCAGGCGCCAATCACCACCCGGCGCGGCAGCCGCCTACCAACACCAGGGCCAACAAGCGGGAGCCTTCCCGCCGGCGCTGGCCTGATCAGGTGCGGCAGCACAACGAGCGAAATGACAAGCGCCGCGACGATCCCCGTCATACTGTAGATGGCAAGCTGTCTTTGGCCGGGGAGGCTCGACAGCAGCATGACGCCAAAGGAAATGAGCGTCGCCGCGGCGCCGAACAACACCGGTCGTGCCACCTCGCCAGTGATGACGGCAAGCTCCTTCCCCCCTTGCCGGCAGGAGAAGTAGATCAGCATGGCGTATTCGTCGGCGATGCCGAGGAGCACCCCGCCGAAGCCGAGCGTGACCGCAAAAACGTTGACGTCCCAGAAGGCGATGACTCCAGAGGCGATCACCAGGATCGAGGAGGGGACCATGAAGACGAAGATCGCGCTCAGGCTTCTCAGGAAGACCAAGTAGATCACCAGCACCGCGATCGCGTTAAGCGTCAAGACGATGTAGAGGTCGTGCTTGATCGTGTCGGCATTCACCAGCGTGTAGCGGTGCCCGGAGACAACCGTCGCGGTCATCCCCGCGGGGACGCTCGCAGCGGTCGCCCTGCTGATTCGCTCCAGGAGCTCCCGCGAGCCGGCCGAGTCCGTCATGGATACTGCGGAGCCCACGACCAGCAGAGCGCTCCTTCCATCTGCAGCCACGAAGTGGTTCTGGACCAGACGCATGTTCGGGATAAGGTTCAAAAACCGCAGCTTCTCCAGGGCAAGCGAGGAAAAGGAGAGCGGATCGTTCTGGATACTCCCCTTGAGAGCCCACCCCTCGGGCGAGAGAAGTTGCTCGTAGTCCCTCCGGAGCCGGCTTCGCACCTCGGTAGGGGTGCTGACGGCCGCCAGCCTAACCAGATCTTCGTCGGTGGTAAGGCTGGGGAGCGATGCCCCGAGCCAACCGAAGAACCCGCCGGCAAGATTCGCTGGGCCGGTCGTGACGTTGCCGACCCCTTCAGCCCTCAGCCCCTGGGCCAAGCGATCCACTGACGCAATCAGAGCTCCCGGATCGTTAGCGTCCCCCCCTTTCAGAGTGATCACGAGTTTCCTCGTGAAGGGGGCCAGCTGCAGCAGGCGGAAGTCCTGGGCGACGGACGAGCTGTCGTCGGGGAGCATCGCGACGATGTCTTCCTGTATCCGCAGCCTTGAAGTAGCAAGAACGCTCAGCGCAACGACCAGCAGGGTCGCCGCGAAGAGGAGTTTGCGGCGGCTGGATAAGAAGCGGTAAAGGCGCTCAAACAGTGCGAAAGACGGGACTGTCATCTAGAACAGATCCCCTTGCAGTGGCTTGTTTACTAACGTATTGACGAACCTGATCCGCGTGAAATCGCCGTCCTTCTCGTGCAGCTCCACGCTCCGGACGTACTTGCTGTCGGCGCTGAAAGTAATCAGCAGGTGGTGCAGGAATCCGGCGGTCGCGGCGGAACGAGGCTCCAGCCGGAGCGTCACCGGCGACTCGTCGAGGACACTGATTTTGTACTCTTTATTGAGCCACTGAAAATCTGCCTTTGCCCAGGCGAAAAGCTGGTCGGAAACGAGCTTCATGATCGGTTCCTGGCTGATCTGAAAGCTCTCAGTGCGTCCGGTCCGCTCGTGCCAGCGCCGCCCTTGCGCACCCTTCAGGACGAACCCAGAGGCAACCGGCGAGGTCAGCTCCCAGCGGAGCAGATCCGGCTTGCTGAAGTAAAAGCGCCCCTTAGAACTCAGGACAGTCTTGAACATCCCCAGGTACTTTTCCTGGACGAAGTCGCTCGAGAGCGTCCTGACGCTCTCCGCCGTTCGCTCCAGTGAACTGAAGAGCGCCGCGGAGCCGGCAGAAGGCAAGGTCTCGCCTGCGGCGGCAGGTCCAACTGCGAACAGCAAGCAGGCGATCAGGAGCAGGAACCGGCTCACGCTGCACCCCCAACGCCGACAATCCAGAGCTTGATGGAGCCGCTTGCAATGGTCTCTGCGGCGCGCTCGATCTTCCCCTCGGCGACGGCAAACCCCTCAAAGGTACCAACAGTCCTGATACGGACCAGAAGCCGCTCGCCCGCCCGGGCTCGGCCGGTGACGCGCAGCTTCCTGACGCCGACCAGGTAACCTTCCGAGACATCCTTTCCCTGCAACTTGTCGTCGTATCCCTTGATGACGGCATACCCCTGCGCCAGGAGCTCAACGAACGCCGCCTCGTCCAGAGCGCCATCCGCATCGACCAGGATGCAGTCGGCGGCAGGTCTCGCCTCGACAACGCCGGCTGCATCGCCGTACGAGATGAGGGTGTCCACGAGTCGCATCGGCAGACGATGGGGAATGAGTGCTTCTGCCGGCATCGGCAATGTCAGGTCGTTCTTCATGGGGGCTGTCCTAGTGTTGTTGTAAGAAGCGCAGACGTCAGAATGAGCTGGCGACCGCGCCGGCGCCTAGCGCCAGTAAACCGGGAGGTCGTCGAAGATCTGACTCGAGAACAGGAGCTTTCTGAATTTCACCAGATCGTCGTGGAACACGCGCTTGTTGTCGTAGACCGCGAATTCCTGGTTCAGTATCCGGTAGATCCTTCCGGTCCCAGTGCCAAGCCGGTCGGCGTTGCGGAAAGAGAGCGCCTGGAGGTCAGTGAGGACCTCGAGAGTCACCACATGCTTCGCGTTACTGACCGACTTGAAGGCCTTGCGGGCCGCCACCGTCCCCATGCTAACCACGTCCTGGTTCGAGGCGTTGCAGGAAATGGAGTTGGTGGAAACCGGGTTGGCAAGCTGACGGTTCTCCGCAGTCGTGGAAGTAGCCAGGTACTGGGCTCCCATGAACCCCATGGTAAGGCCGAGGGTGCCTGGGATCAAGAACTCGGGTAATCCTTCGTTCAGGTTTCGGTCGAGAAATTTGTTGATCCTGCGCTCCGAGAGGTTGCACAGCGTTGCCATGGCCATACAGAGCGAATCCATGACGAAGCCGATGCTCTGGCCGTGAAAATTGCCGCCATGGATGATCTTCTTCTTCTCCGGGACGATGATCGGGTTATCGTTGGACGAGTTCGCCTCGGTCTCCACCACCCGGGTCGCGGCCTCGATCGCCTCAAGGACCGGGGCGAGAATCTGGGGGGTGCAGCGAATCGAGTAGACGTCCTGCACGTTGATGCTCGTCTCGAACACCGGCCCCTCGGTCTCGTGTCCGCGGATCTGCTCGTGCATGTCCTTGCGCAGGGTAATGTTCCCGGAGCCCGCGTAGAGGTTGCGGATGATCTCGGCCACCTGGAGCTGTCCCGGATGCGGCTTAAGCAGATGCAGGTCCTCGTCGAAGGCGTCGTCGATGCCGCCGAAGATCTCCAGGGCAAAGGCGCCGGTGACGCAGCTCACTCGGAGCAGCTTCTTGGCGCCGAACAGGGCGAAGGCCGCCAACGCCGTCATGGCGCTGGTGCCGTTCATGAGGGCGATCCCCTCCTTGAAGCTCAGCCGCATCGGCGTGATGGCGAGCTTTGCAAAGAGCGCCGCTGTGTCGTGCAGTTCATCGTCGTAGTACGACTTCCCCTCGCCGATGATGGTCAGGGAGAGGTGTGCCAGGTGGATCAGGTCGCCCGATGCCCCGACACTACCGCATTCGGGAATGTAAGGGGCGATGCCACGGTTGACCATCTCCTTCATGAACTCGAGCAGCTCGACGCGCACCCCGCTGTACCCCTTGACCAGGGTGTTCAGGCGCACCGCCATGATGGCGATTGAGACGTATGGCTTCAGGGGATCCCCGAGCCCTGCGGCGTGGCTCCGAATCAGGTTCACCTGGAGCGCCTCGATCTCGGCGTCGTTGATAATCTTGTTGCACATCGGACCGTACGAGGTGTTCACCCCGTAGATAATGCGCCGGGCGGCGACCTCCTCTTCCAGGAAGGCGCGGCTCGCCTGGCAGCGCTTGAGGGCTGCCGGATCAAGCGCCACCTGCTTGTCGCCCACGCCGATGGCGACTATATCCTCTATGGTGAGATCGCTGCCGTTCAAAAATATGGTAGGACGCTTTGACATGTCTGTTTTCCTTGTCTGCTGTTTTGATTTGTCTTTTTCCCATTTCCGGTGGTTTTACGCGACGGTCTCCCCCGAAGGCCCGGCCCGGTGATCGAAAAAGATCACCGGTTTTTGCTTGTCCTGCCGCACGGTCATCCTGACAATCTCCTCGGGGGTCACGATGGAGACCTCCGGTTTGACGCGAATGGCCGCAGCGATTCTTTCGGCGATGGCCTCACCGGTCAGGGCGGGGTCGCTCGTCCCGACCACGACCCGGATCCGATCCGAGAGGACAAATTCGCTGTGCGCCTCCAAGTAATAACCGGCCACCCCAGGGATCCCTTGCAGCACGGTGAAAATCGCCGGAGGGTAGACGGTGGTGCCTCGGCATTTAAGCATCTGAGACTTTCTGCCGATCACCGGGCCAAGCCGATGCGTGTTTCTGCCGCAGGGGCAGGGGTCGACATGGAGGGACGCAATGTCGCCAGTCTTGAAGCGCAACAGCGGCATCCCTGTTACGCCGAGCGGAGTCGCCACCACCTCGCCGAAAGCGCCGGGTGGGACCAGCTCCCCATTTTCATCGACTATCTCTACCACCATGAGCTCCGGGAGCAGGTGCCCCCCGGTCCCTTCGGCGCAGTCGGTGAAGGAGGTCGCCATCTCGGTGCTAGCGTATGTCCCGAAGATCGGGGAGCGCCAGAGTACCTCAAGCCGCTCACCCAGCGGAGAAAGAGCAAAGTTCTGGTCCCGCACCGGTTCGCCGATGCAGACCATCCGCTTGATGCCAAACTCGGCCGGTACGATCCCATCCTGCAGCAGCCTCTCCCCAACGTTCAACAGCAACGAGGGGACCCCAACGAGCGCCGAAGGTCGGAAGTTCCTGATCAGCTCCATCGTAAACGCCGCGTTGCCGGAACCGCCCCGCATTACCGTGGACTTGAGCCGGGTAAGCCCGAGAAAATAGGCAAGCCCCGCCATGAAACACCTGTCGGTGGCGACGGCGACCAGCACCCGATCAGAGATCGAGAAGCCGGCGGTGCGGAAGGCTAGTTCCTCATTGTAGGCGAGCCGCTCCAGGTCGCCGGCGCTCTGCAGCATGGCAACCGATTTGCCCGTGGTCCCGGAGGTGAGGCAGAGATCGACGATCTCCCGCGGATCAACGGCGAGAAACGCCCTATGATGGTCTTCCAGGTCGCTCTTACAGGTAAAGGGGAGCTGCGCAAGGTCGCCAGAACAGCTGATCTCCTCCGGACGCACCCCGAGGTCCGCGAACATGCTGCGGTAAAATGGCGAATGGCCGACGAGGTAGCCGATATGCCGCCTCAGCAGGTCGTCCTGCCTGGCGGCGATCTCCGCCTGAGGGGCGCGGGAAAGCGCCTCCCCCTTGCGGGCATCGAACCTGTCTGCTTTCGGACTCACCCCGCTCATGACTTACCCTGCATCTTGGCAAGCTCGCGCGCCATGCGCTCCCGCACCTCCCTGCGCAACTTGGCAAGCCCCCTTTTCCCGAGGAAAGCGGAGGGATCAACTGGGTCAAGAGCCTTGAGCCGGACCCGTGCGGGGTGCAGAAAGAAGTGCCCAGGAGGGAGCATGGTATCGGTGCCGGCGATGCAGAGGGGAACGATCGGCACTCCGGTTTCCTGCGCCAGTCGGAAAGCGCCCGAGTAGAAGGGCTGAAGCTCCCCGGTTCTACTCCGGTGCCCTTCCGGGAAGAAGAGAACGGTCCCCTTTTTGGCGAACGTCTCTGTGCAAGTCTGCATAACCTCGCTCCAGTCGCCTGTTTCCACGTCCAGATAGCGGGCAAGCCGCATGAACAAGGTGTACCAGTACATCTTGAAGGGCCACGCTCCGACAGCAAAGATTATGTCATGGAAGGGGAGCGTCGAGATGAAGTAGCTGTCAAAAAACGAGAGGTGATTGACCACCATGATGCAGGGTCGCTCGATACCGGTCAGGCCCTCCCCTTGGAAGCGAACCCATGGGGAGACCATGATGACCAGGCCGTAGCCGTGGATGTTAATGAGGTGCCTGACGACCCGACCGATATCCCAGCCGGTCACGACTTTCCAGATAACCAGACAAAAAGGGGATGCGAGGATACCAGCGACAATCCATAAGGTCATCAGGGGGTAGAACATCAGGTTCAACACAAAGGCCTGTATCCGTCGGGAAACGCTCATTTCGACACGATGCCGATTGCTGCACGAACTCGTTGCCACGTTCTATGCGCTCTCCATTTGGCGTTTCTTGTTGATCACGAAGGAGTGGATGTCGCCCAGGGTGCGGATCTGGCGGATCGCCTCCTCCTCGCGAATCTTCATGCCGAACGCGGTCTCCAGCACGATCACCAGGTCGACGACATCCAGGCTATCCAGTCCCATATCTTCAAACAGGGTAGTTTCGGGTGTCATGTCACCCAAGGCGAACTCAAACTCCTCGGCTAGCGAGCTGTTGATCTGCTTGATGATCTCTTGGTCAGTCATTGCGGGTATCTCCTTAAAATGATGGATGAATTTACGCCACCCAAGGCAAAGTTGTTTTTTATCACCGTGGCCACCGGGCGTCTCGGGACCCCCTGCACGTGCTGCACATTGGCGCAGCGCGGATCTATGTTCTCCAGGTTGAGGGTCGGTATCAGTACCCCCTGCCGGAGCATCTCGATGCAGGCGGCCATTTCCAGGGTACCGCTGGCAGCCATGGCGTGCCCCAGATGCCCCTTCAGGCTGCTCACGGGGGTTGAATTTCCGAAGATGCGGGAGATCGCCTCACACTCGGCGATATCGCCCTGCTCAGTCGCGGTCGCGTGTGCGTTGACGTAATCAACCTCTCCCGGCCTGACCTGCGCGTCGTCGAGCGCCTGGCGCATGCAGTCCGCGATGCACGACGCGTTCGGGTTAGCAATGCTTCCCGGGTCCGAGTTGGTTGCGAAACCGGTTATCTCGGCGAGGATAGCTGCCCCGCGGCGCTCTGCAGACTCTAATGACTCCAGAAGCAATATGCCGCTCCCCTCCCCACAGACGATGCCGTCGCGGTCTCGGTCAAAGGGGCGCGGGGTTCTCCCCGGGGAGTCATTGAACGCCGTGGAGGCTGCGTTCATGATGTCGAAGGTCCCCGAGGTGAGCGGGTGAAACTCATCCGCCCCCCCGCACAGCATAAGCTCCTGTTTCCCGATGCCGATCATCTCAGCCGCATACCCTACCGCGTGGCAGCTGGTGGAGCAGGCGGCGGCGGGAGCGAGGATCCGGCCGGTGACGCCGAGCGCCTGGGCCACGTTCGAGGCGCAGCTGTGGTTCATAATGTGGAAAAATAGCGTCGACTTCATCCGCTCCAGACTGTTGTCAATGCTGAAATCCCGGAAAAATTCCTGCATGGTCTGCGGGCTCCCGATGGTGGAGCCAATGGAGACACCAAGCCTTCCTGAGCCGAATTCCGCCTCGGACACCCCTGCCATGGCGGCGGCATCTTGACAGGCTAAGGTAGCGAAGACCGACATGTTAGACATGGAGCGGCGGAACTTCCTCGGGATCTCCTTCGGGTCGACCCCTGTGACCAGTGCCGCCACCCGGGTTCTCATGCCGACTATCTCGGCTAGTTCCGGGACCAGGACCACGCCACTTTTCCCGGTCAAAAGCCCCCCCATCAGGGTTTCGATCCCCCGGCCGAAGGGTGAGACCACCCCCATACCTGTTATGACGACTCTTCTTAGCAACATGCCTTCAGTTCCTTTCTCATGCGGTCGTGGCCCAGTATGGTGCCACAGGCAAGCAGCCCCGAGAGCACGGCACCCATGACGCCCGGGGAAACCACCGCCTGACCTGCCAGATAAAGCCCCCGCAACTTGGTTGACGTCTGGGGATTGTACTGGCCGACCATATGTTTTACGCCGTAAAGCCCGCCATAAGGGGTGCTGCAGAAATCCCGGAGAGTGAGAGGGGTGGATCCCTCCAGGTACTGCAGGTTGCCGGCGATCTCCGGGCAAACCCGCTCAATCCGTCGCTGCATGATGGAGAGCGCCTCCTTCTTGAACTGCCGGTATTCCTCCGGACGCCTCCCGGAACTGGACCCCTCCCAGGCGGCCGTCTCCTTGAAGAGAGAGGGGAAGATGGCTATGTAACCGCTCGGGTCACCCCCCCCCTCACGATACGCGGCGCTCAGGTAAAACGGTGCCTTGTCAAGTGGGGATTGTCCCAGGCGGTTCAGGCAATCCGCCTCCGGGAGCAGGAACAGATTCGACCCGGCAAGAGAGGCTATCGGAGCGGTGGAGACTGCGTAGGCCATGAATGCCGACACGGTCTCCTCCAGAGCCCCCAGCCGCTTTCGGTAGGCCGGACGGAAGGCCCCCTCGGGGGCAAGATCGAGCAGGACACGGGGGTGCACCGTCGCGATGCAAGCGGGGCAAGAGAGCGCGGCGCCGCTTGCAAGCTCCACACCGGCTACCGCCCCCTGAGCATCGACCAATACCCTGGTCACCTCTGCTCCACAGAATAAATCGACACCCAGGAGCTTGAGCCTCTCGTCGAAAGCGTTAACCAGGCTCAGACCACTGCCACGTATGCCTCGCGCCGAATCGTAGTAGTTGCCGACGATGGCCGCGTGCTGGGTAAAAGATACCTCGCAACTGGAAACACCATACAAAAGGGAGTGCATGGAAAGCACGCTTTTTAATAGTTCGTTCCCCGTAAGTGAGTCGAGGGTCTCCTTGAGCGTGGCACCGAGCACCCTTCGCAGGGCAAAACCGGTATCCACCTCTGCATCGAGGTTGAGATAAGGCATGGAGGCGCAGACCGCCTTGACCATGCCGAGGTAGCTGTCAATCGCCTTGGCCTCCACGGGGAAAGCCTCGCAAAGCCTCTCCCGCAGCCGAGCATAGCCAGCCGGGACCCGAAACTCGAAGCCGGGGTTTTCGCAACGGAACACATCGAACCCCTCGGTGTCGAAGGGAAAGCTGGTGACCCGATCGGAGATACCTAAGTAGCGGAAGAAGATGTCCAGCGGTTCCCCCGGGGCGAGCCCCCCCGTGTAGTGGAAACCTGTGTCGAAATGGACCCCCTTGCGGGAAAATCCACGCAAAACCGGGGCGGTACGCTCCGACTTCTCCACCAACGCCACCCGGTAGCCGCTTTTAGCCAGGGTGATGGCTGAGGTGAGTCCGGAGACTCCCGCGCCGATGACGACGAAGTCGTACTTCAACTGGAGAACCGGAGCACCAGACAGGAGTTGGTCCCACCGAAGCCAGCCGCGTTGCAAAGTACATGTTCGGGGGCACGGTCGATCCTGTGCGCAGCAATGTTGAGCGCAGCGGAGAACTCGTCCGGCTCCGTGAAGTTAGCGTTGGCAGCAATGAAGCCGTTTTGGGCCATAATGGTCGAATAGACCACCTGCGAGGCCCCCGACATCCAGAGCTCGTGTCCGGTCATCGATTTGAGAGAGGATACCGGAGGGGTCTTGGCTCCGAAGACGGCTGATATGTTGCGCGCCTCGGCCGCGTCACCCGCAGGAGTCGAGGTCGCGTGGGCGCAGATGTAGTCGATGTCGCACGTCTCTATGCCGGCCAGGGTGATCGCCTTACGCATGGCCCGCTGCAGCCCTTCCTGGCTCGGAATCGAAATGTGGTTGCCGTCGGAGGAGAAGGCGTATCCTCCGATCTCTCCGAGTATCACTGCACCGCGAGCCTTGGCGAGATCGTAGCGCTCGAGCACCATCACGGCAGCGCCGCCGCTCGGCACCAGCCCGTCGCGCGCTGCATCGAAAGGACGGGAGGCTGCCTGCGGAGCGTCCAGGCGAGTCGAGAAGGCACCAAGGGCGTCGAAGCTGCACATGGATTCCCAGTTGATCTCCTGGGCCCCCCCGCAGATCACCCTCTCCTGCCTGCCGAAGGCGATCAAGTCCGCCGCCTGCCCCACGGCATGACCGCCGCTGGAACAAGCTGAACTGATAGTCCAGCAGGCACCGCCGGTCTTGAACAGGGTGTTCAGGTTCATGGTGATGCAGGAGGTCATAGACCGGAAGACGTGGCCGCTGCCGATCAGCTTGGTCTCGCCGCGCTCCCTGAGCAGATCGACCTGCTCGATCGCAGCAATGCAGCTGGAATCACAGCCAAAGATCAGGCCAGTCTCGGGATTCTGCACCTCGCTATCGGTGAGCCCCGACATCGAGAGCGCGTCGACGGCTGCGGCATGCGCCTGCACAGCAAAGTCCGGCATGGTCTTGCACTGTTTCTTCGATAAGAGCGCACGCGAGTCAAAGCCGGAGATAACTCCGGTCAGGGGGCTTCTGAAGCCGAGCTTGCGGCGTTCCTCGTCGAAGATAATTCCCGAACTCCCCGACCTCAACGCCTGGGCGACAGTCTCAACGGTGTTGCCCAGGCAGGATATGATGCCTATTCCGGTAATTGCGACTCTATGCACGGTACCTCAGATGGAAAAAAGGTGGGTCGTCTGATTGAAAACTGCGGCGGGGCCGTTTTGAACTCACCCCACCAACGGCTACATGTAGGCGCCGCCGTTTACCGAAATGACCTGACCGGTTATGTAGGATGCCTTCTCCGAGCAAAGGAACGCGACGACCTCAGCGACCTCAGCGGGCTTGCCGACGCGGCCCAACGGTATCATCGGCAGTATCCGCTCGATAGGGAGACCGGCGATCATCTCGGTCTCGATAAATCCTGGCGACACCGCGTTCACCAGTACCTGCCGCTTGGCGATCTCGGCGGCCAGGGACTTGGTCGCGCCGATCAGCCCCGCCTTCGCCGCAGAGTAGTTCACCTGGCCCGGCATGCCGCTCTGACCGGAGGTGGAGGCAATGTTGATGATCCTGCCCCTCCTTTTCTTGAGCATGCCTACCAAAAGCAGCTTGGTGACCAGAAAAAAACCATCCAGATGGACGGAGAGCACGTCTTTCCATTCGTTATCCCCCATCAAGGCCATCAGGGTGTCCTTGGCAAAGCCCGCGTTGTTTACCAAGACGAAAGGGGTCTCCTGCTCAAGGAGCGGGCCGAGCGCAGCCTTCACCGCAGCCGGATCGGCGACGTCAAAACACAAAAGCCGGCAGGAGCGGCCAAACTCCTCGATCTGCCTAACAACGGCAGCCGCGGCCGCATGGTCAGAACGGTAATTGAGCCAGATATCGTAGCCGTCACGTGCCAGGACCAGTGCAATGGCTGCTCCGATACCTTTGCTCGCCCCGGTTACTAAGGCTATTCTTTGTTCTTGCATAGCAGTATTTCCTTGATGACAAATTTGCTGCAGGCAATATAGAAATGCGGATCAGATGACGGTTAGCCTTATATCCTTAATAGTTATACAAGGATTTGAGGCCCGAGGCAAGATATAACAATTTCTAAAAAACCATTAATAGTTACGATTGCATCCCTCGTACTACTTTGTCACATTATCCAGCCTGTTGCCGCGCATGGACTGAATCAGTGGAAATATGTCGCTGTCTGTGCCAAAAATTCCATTTACCGGGGTGAATTCAAATTGCAAGTGCACCATGTAGAGCTTGGGTGAAAACCTCATGTGGAGTCTGGTAACTGAGACATTTACGAGGTCTGTGGTTCAGCCGTTCAACAGCCTCTGCAATTGCTTCGCCTGTAATCTCCCGAAA
>JANXYN010000090.1 GCA_025356035.1 Geobacteraceae bacterium | reverse complement strand
TTTCGGGAGATTACAGGCGAAGCAATTGCAGAGGCTGTTGAACGGCTGAACCACAGACCTCGTAAATGTCTCAGTTACCAGACTCCACATGAGGTTTTCACCCAAGCTCTACATGGTGCACTTGCAATTTGAATTCACCGGTTTCAATGTTGAGCTACGGAGAAAGAAGAACAGCCTCGAATATGATATTGAAGGCAAAAATGTTATTACCGGTCAGCATGTGATCGGTGAAGCTAAGGCATATGAAAACCCAATCAAAGGAAAGGAGCTCAGTTCATTTGTTGGTAAGCTCGTGCCGCTCGGGTTATTTGAAAATCGTGTCCATGGAATTTTCCTCTCAACATCGTCGCTCACTGCAGATGCTGAAGATTATTTTTCAACGTTGAAAAATTACGGCATTACCACAAAAAACGGCAGGGAGTTATACGTAGACATTGAAGCTGCGCTGAAATTACCGACATTCGTTGTGCTGTCGAAAGTAATTGACAAGGCAGGCTACACCCCGATTACCAGCAGTATTCTCACAACCGATACCGGCATTTTTATAATAGTGATCGCACGTGCTCACAGTTCAGGCACACCGGCATATTTTACTATTTTCGACGAGCATGGGCATCAGATTGACGATACCACCTTCATAAGTGCCGTCCGCGATGCAGATCTGTCACTCCAGTCTTTGCAGCCCATTATTCCCAAGAAACAGTCGAAAATTGTTGCTGCTGAGCAGGAACGCAGTATTCCTTTTGGCTTGGCGCTTGGCGCAGAATGGACAGACTACTGGCTTCCGGCGAGTCCTCAATATTTTGTTGGCAGGCAGAAATTCGTTGATAAAATCTTTTCGCTGTTAAACCAGCGACAAACTCCAAACATCATTCAAATTAAAAGCCGCTCCGGGGTTGGTAAAAGCTCGGTGTTAGCCTACATAGAAAGCTTGTACGCGACGCTCGGCAATATTACCGAGATTCATGATGCCCGTGATATCAAGTCAGTTCTCGATGTTTTTGCCGTCGTACAGCGGTTTACTCAATCGGAGCGATTGGCGCACGACTTCAAGGAGCTTGAATCTCAAATTCAAACATTTTCTGCATCAAACACGACCGCACTGAAGCTGTTTTTCGTCGATCAGTTTGAGTCCACATTTCACAATCCCGAAGTTTTTCATGCTTATGAAAACGTCTTCGACGCCTTCTCGCGCATCGGCAACGGGCTTTACATTCTCATTGCCCGTAAGAACGATCAATTAACGACTTATGACGATACGAAGATAACTCTGGACAAGTTGAATGCAACATCCAAGTCGTTCGAACTGAAGGATTTCACTAAGGATGAGGCCATACAGCTCATCCGTGAAATTTGTCGGGAACAAACAAAACAGATCGGGAGTGACGTAAGGGCATACGTTCTCGAATTCGCCCAAGGTTTTCCCTGGCTGTTGAAACGGACTATGGCGCATATTGTGCGCCTCGTAAATAGGGGAGTATCGCAGAAAGAGCTTTTCGCAACAGGCTTGAGGCTGGACGACCTGTTTGACGAGGAGTTGGAGGGGCTAGATGAAATCGAAAGGGATTACATCGCCCGGATTGCCAGCCGCTTACCTGCAGATTACAACCAACTGCAAAGACAGTTTGATGAAGACCCGTTGTTACCAAAAATTTTGGACAAATTAACCCGATCGCGGCTGCTGCGTTTAACTGGAGCTACCTATGACACCTACAATGATGTTTTCAAAGAGTACCTAAAATACAACAAGCTGCCGGAGTTCAGTTACTTGTGCATCTACAGGCAACCTCCGAGCACTGTTTTAGCAGCATTCCACGAATCATTCGAAAAAGATCCCTTTACTTCGGAGGAGCTGGCAAAAATCCTGAAAAAGTCCCAGGGTAGCGTTTTCAATATCGTTAGGGAACTCCGTAGTTTTAACCTGATAGTGGCCGATGGCGACAGGTGGTGCATACCGCAAACCATCAAGGATATTTACAATCGCGGCCGCCTTGGCGAATACGTCATGCGCCAGTTGCTGGAAAATGAAATCGTCTCTCGCCTGATTAGACACGTATCCCAAGATGGCCGATTTCCAAGTGACAGGTTGACTGATTACCTGCAAGAACAGTTTCCCTTCATAGAAGCAGCATCAAAGACCTGGGCCATCTATGCCGCTATCTTGCGGGCATGGGTGACCGAAACAAAGCTACTTGAAATTACAAATGATTCAAACTTTGTGCAGCCAGTTGAAGCCCGCACCACGCAGATCGAGGGACTCGGCAACATGACCGCATCCATCATGCCGGGACGGAGGGGGGTACACGCTCAGCACCAGCCTGACGATCTATTTATGCCAACCTGTGCAAATTTCAATACTGTGGAGCAGACACTGATCACCTTGCAAAATGGGACATCGATTGCTGATATTGAAGACCGCGCCGCATTGACGGACCTGAGAAAAGGTGGCTGGCTTGTAAACAATCGACCGACCGCCGCAACTAAGGAGGAATTTAGAGCCCAAGTGACAGAAGTGCTCACGAAGGAATGCTTCAACCCGGTCTGGGAGGCAATCAAAAACGGTGAGCCTGCATTTGCTGCATTCCAGCAATTGTCCGGAGGGTATACAGAAGAAACATTGAAATGGAAATTAAAGCTGCTTGTTAGATGGGCAAAGGAACTGGGCATAATTGCAAAGAGCAGAGTTTCCGTTACTACACACAAAAGAGTTACCAACCTAGTTCCCACAACGCGAAAAGGCACTACCCCGCCTGTGACGTCCAAGCCGTCACATCCTTTTGAAGGTGTTTCCTACGAGCAAATCAAACATTACATTGAAGAGCACTTCCCGAAGGTTAGAGGAGTCACTAGGATCGATATAGCTCGCACTAATACTCATGGCTGGGAAATTAGAATCAGGCGACGAGGTAGCAACGTCAACGAGTTTTTCTCTGATATGGGAGCTGGCGGGATCAAAGAAGCGTATGAAACAGCGATCGTACGACTTAACGTTTTGGAGCAGGATGCGAACCTACGACCCTATACTCGCACGGAACTTTCGGGGTTGGCCTCTAAAAGAAACACATCCGGTATTGTTGGAGTAAGAAAATCCAGGCGTTCAGGCAAAAGCGATGGGTACGATTCCTGGACGGCTTTCGGAGCGCCTCGTCCTGGGGATCATAAGGTGAAGAGGTTCTCTATAAAGAAATATGGTGAGGAAGAAGCAAAACGGCTAGCCATTGCGCAGAGGAATGAATGGGAGGAGCAGATGGTGGCGTATGAGCGTGAGCAAGAATAATGAATTCCAACAAGGTGGCGGCACGAGGTCTCCGCTTCGCGCCGTTGGTGCGCCCCTCCGCCGTTGAACGAAGGGTGCTCCAACTGAGGATAGCCGAATGAAGAAACCTTTTGAAACCTTTCTTTCCTGCCTGGTAGTCCTGGTGTTCACCATCGCCGCAGGTTTTTTCGTCTGGTTTCTCGGCAACACCTTTGTCCGGCACTACGTCGCAAGGGGCTGGGTCGCCGTACCTGCTGAAGTGTTAAGCTATGACCTCCGTACGAGCAGATCCCACCGTGGCACGTCATCAATGCCGACAATCCAGGAGCGACTGGTTGTTTCCTTTGCGTATGAATATGCTGGTGCACGCTACACAGGCGACCGTCTGGATTTCAGTTTCGGTTCCGACAATTTCAGCGGCTCCAGGCGACGTAGCCAGCTGGAGGAGCTGCGCAAAGGCCGGGTCACCGTATATATTGATTCGGCAAACCCTCGCGACAGCGTATTCGACCGCAGTCTACCCGGCGGCCAGGTGGTGTTTGCCTTGGTGTTCCTGCTGTTCCCCTGCGGGGTAGGTACGGTGGCTAGCATTGGGCTGCTGCTGGCGGCCTTGGGCAAGCTGGGGCTGCCGGGGATTGACCGCATTTCCTTGCCGTTGATCGGCCTCTTTCACAGCCTGCCGGCACTCTATCCGGTCATTTTTGACCCTGCTTCGGTCGGCTTGGGCGGCTGGCTGATCCTGCTTGCCTTTCTGGGATTGCTTGCCGTAAGCCTCCGATCGATATGGTGGGGGATATGGGGAGCGAGCGCCACATAACAAAAAAGCCTGCAAACGCAGGCTTTTTTGTCCAAAAGGAATGGCGGGCAACAACCCCGCTTAGCGGATGCTATCCTCCGGATAGGCGCCGATGCTGTGGATGGAGAGGTCGGCGCCGTTGAACTCTTCCTCTTCACTGAGGCGGATGCCGACGGTCTTGGCGAGGATGCCGTAGACGATGAAGCCGCTGGTGAGGGCAACCACGATGGCGGCAAGGGAGCCTAAGAGCTGGGAGGTGAAGCTGACCCCGCCTATGCCGCCAAAAGCCTTCTGGCCGAAGATGCCGGCGGCGATCCCGCCCCAGGAACCGATAACCCCATGGAGGGGCCAGACCCCGAGTACGTCGTCGATCCGCAGTTTTTCCTGTTCGAAATGGAAGCCGTAGACGAAGATGATGGAGGCGATGCCGCCGGTGAGGAAGGCGGCCAACGGATGCATCAGGTCGCTGCCGGCGCAGACGGCGATCAGCCCAGCCAGGGCGCCGTTATGGACGAAGCCGGGATCGTTCTTCCCCGCCACCAGGGCGAACAGCACGCCGCCGATCATGGCAAGGAGCGAGTTGATCGCCACCAGCCCCGAGATGCTGGAGAGGTGGCCGGCGCTCATGACGTTGAAGCCGAACCAGCCAACGGCGAGGATCCAGGAGCCGAGCGCCAGAAACGGGATATTGCTGACCGGCAGTGGGTGGGATTTGCCGTGGCTATAACGGCCTTTGCGCGCCCCGAGGATCAGGACTGCCGGGAGTGCCAGCCAGCCGCCGATGGAGTGGACCACCACCGAGCCGGCGTAATCGTGGAATTCGGCGCCGCCGATGGACTTGAAGAGGTTCTGCAGCAGCGCGGCGTTTTTTCCCCAGATCAGCGATTCGAAGAGCGGGTAGGTGAGGCCGACAAAGATGGCCCCTGCCACCACTTGGGGCCAGAATTTGGCTCGCTCGGCGATTCCGCCGGAGATGATGGCCGGGATGCAGGCGGCAAAGCAGAGTAGAAAAAAGAAGTGGACGAGATCGTATCCCTGGCCGACCGCGACCAGTTCACCGGCCGGGTGGAGAAATGAGATGCCATACGCGAGCGGGAAACCGACCAGAAAATAGACGATGGTGGAAACCGACCAGTCGGTGAGGATCTTGACGAAGGCGTTGACCTGATTTTTCTTGCGGACCGTGCCTACTTCGAGAAAAGCAAAACCCGCGTGCATGGCGAAGACCATGACTGCGCCGAGCATTAGAAACAGCACATCGCCGCTGTTCTGCAGGGATGTCATCGTTGACAGTGCATCCATCAGTTTACCTCCATTGGTAAGTTCCTTGGCCCGTCGTTGGGCAAGGCTCCTCACCTATAGCAACCTCTCTGCCAAGTCGCTAACCTGTTGAAATTACGGGAAAGAGCCGGGGTGAGGGCATGCTTTCTGCCCAATTATGTGGCGTTTCTGTTTAAAATATGGGCAACAACTGCGGAAATAGTAGTTGACGCCCCTCGCAGCCCATTGTAAATTTACAAGGCTGGCGGTGGTTAACGCCTCTGTTGTGACTAGCCGGAGACCAGTTTGCAAAAAACGGTCGCACTCATCTATTCCCGGGATTTCAGCCGTTACAGCTACGGCGAGGAGCACCCGTTCAAACTGCAGCGTTTCCGGCTGGCCTATGAGCTGATGTCCTTATACGGACTGACAGAGCTCCCCCATGGCACTATTGCCGAGTGCCAACCGGCCAGTGACGAGGATCTGTTGACCTTTCACAGTCCGGACTATCTGCTGCGGCTCAAGGAATTCAGCGCAGCAACAGAGCCCCGGGCCGATTTTCGCTACGGTCTGGGCGATGTTGACAACCCGGTGTTTCAGGGGCTCTACGAATGGGCATCGCTGGGGGCCGGTGGGACCGTGGAGGCGGCCCGACTGGTGATGGAGGAGGGTTATCAAACCGCCTTCAATATGGCGGGGGGGTGGCACCATGCCCATCGGGCCAAGGCCTCGGGCTTTTCCTACTTAAACGATGCGGTCGTTGCCATCAATACCATGCTGGCCAAAGGGAAGCGAGTCGTCTATCTGGATATCGATGCCCATCACGGCGATGGTGTACAGGAGGCATTTTACGACACCGACCGGGTCCTGACCATCTCCATTCACCAGAGTGGGGTCTATTTTTTCCCCGGCACCGGCTTTGAGAATGAGATCGGCGTGGGCAAAGGTAAGGGGTATTCGGTCAATGTGCCGCTCCTGGAGCATACCGATGATGCCCTTTTCATGAAGGCGTTCGACGAGGTGGCCTTCCCTCTGATCGCCGCCTTCGACCCCGATCTGCTGGTGACACAGTTGGGGGCCGACACCTTTCGGACCGATCCTCTCACCCTCTTGGAGATAACGACCCACAGCTACACCTATATCCTGAAAAAGTTGAAGGCGCTGGAACTGCCCTGGGTTGCAGTCGGCGGTGGCGGCTATAATATGGTCAATGTCGCCAGGGCCTGGACCCTGGCCTGGGCGATCATGAACGGGGTTGAGCTCCCCCCCCGGCTTCCCGCTCCCTTTGTGACAACCATCGAAGCGCTCGGCTTTTCGAACCGGATGCTGCTCGATGCCATGCACTGGGCGGCGGAGGACGATCGTAACCGGGCGCTTGACGCCGTGGAAAGAAGCATCGCCGCCATCAGAAAAACTGTGTTTCCGGTGATCATTGGAGCCTATGGCCAGACTGCCCGGCAATGAACAGCTGAGGGATGCGCAGGGGAGGCCGCTTTGCTCGCTGCGCGACATCAACGCCCTTGCGCCTCTGGAAAAGGAGGGGATCTATAGCTCCATCATTCCGCCCCGACTGTTCGAGCGTTTCGCCATTTCGCCAGCTACCTTCTGCGGCGCCGACGGTGCCCGGCGGGTCAGTTTCATTGCGCCAGAGGGGCTGGGCCTGTTACGGATCGAGATGCGGCTCGATCCTGCGGACCGCGACACGCTGTTTTTTCTCGATATTGTCGATACTCAGTTCCGGCAGATGGAGCTCTCCTTCTGCATTATCAGCGATCCGGCCGCACCGCGGTTCGATGTGGATCTGACCAGCGGGGGGAACTATAACTATTTTACCACCCTGGGGCGCAATATCCCCGAGGAGCTGCGGGCCATGGCGGCAGGCCTATTCCCGAACCAGACCCGGCGGGGGCTGAAGTTGTTCACCGAATTCTTCGCCCGCTTCGAGCGCTTTGTCGATGGGCTTGGGATGGAGATCATCACGGCCGAGCCGTTAACCTATGATAACGCCATCCGCTACGAGAGGCATGGCTTTGATTACCTGACCGGCAAGCGGCTGATGCTGGAGATCAATGAGGAGTTCAAACCGGGTGGGGTGTTGTATCGCCGGCTGGATGGTTCTTCGCCGTTTCGCCGGCCGGGGTTGGAGAAAACGGTTCGCGGCAGAAGCTGGGCCATCCACGACGGGATTCTCGACGAGCCGTGGGACCATGTGCGGATCTACAAGACTATCGGCGTTAACGCCGGGATCAATACCTTTCCCGACCGGGAACCAGAGGAGGCGCAGTCATCAACCGATCAGAACTTACCGAGGTAACCCCCCTGGCAGGGATCAGCTACTTCATGCCGGCTGCCGGCGCCATGTTATGCGGCCGGGACGGCCGAGTCAGCATCCCGTGCGACGACCTGCCGCTGCCGCTCCTGGATGAGGATTTCGCGGCGCTGGCGGGGAATTTTCCCGATTACGACGCGGTGGGGCGGGGTATCTACCAGGCGCTCCGGCTGAATCCCGACTGTGCATCCGCTTCCCGCTATGCAGCCCTGCTGAAAGACGCCTACCCGCACCTGTTTGCCGAACTTGCCACCAATATGGCGATGTTGCAGAAAAAGGATGTTGAGGTACCCTATATTGACCGGCTGATCAATGCCCTGAAGGTGTTTGCCCTGCTGGAACCGGCCAATTCGCGGTATCCCCTGGAGATCGGCTTAGCTTTCATGGAGAAGGGGCTGCGTCTTTCCGCCCTCCATCTCGCTACCGCCAGTTTTTACAAGGCGCTGGAGTTCCTGGCGAAGGCCGAGGCACTTGCTCCTGCGGACCTCCTGATTAAATCCCAGCTGGGGGAAGTTTCCTATATCCTCGGCAGATACGCGGATGCAGTCGGTTTCTGGCGCGTCGCTGCCGGCGGGGTCGCAGCTCCGGAGGCGCAGCGGTTTAATGAGCGTATAGCCTCGGTGGAACAGGGATCGTTGCCGCTGGTCCCTGCAGTTGATTATCTGGAGGCGATCGGCGCAGCCTTTGCCACCTTCCAGGAGGAGCACTATGAAGAATCGGCAGCCATCTTGCAAGACATTCTTGCTGATGCGGTTTTCTGCCGGGACTTTCCTATCCCGCAGGTACATCAGATCCTCGGGCTTTGCTACGTGCGGATGAATATGCCTAAGTTCGCGGAACAGGCGTTCAATGAGGCGCTGGAACTGGACCCGGACTATGCTGACGCGCGCAGCGCACTTGCAGAACTACAGAAATGAGAGGTGACAGATGTTTGGTTTTAGTACCGCTGACTGGATCTTTATCGCACTGGTAATGGCGGTGATCTTTAGCTGTGTCGCCATCAGCGATATGGTCAAAAAACCGGGTGACGAGTGACAACCGAAGGGTGGCCCCTTGCCCGGGGGCTCACACCGATTACCACTTCCTGTTGAACGAACGGGGTGTCTATGTTGGAAGAAAATCAGGAGTCCCTCCGCCCCCTGGGGCTTATTCTGCTGACGGCCCTCTATCTCTTCTTTTTTCTGGTTACGGCGTCGACTTTTGGCAGCCCCTTCCCGCTGCTGGGACGGATCTACGGGGGGAGTACGGCCAAGGTGCTGGTGTTCATCGATACCATCGTCACTCTGTATCTGTTCCTTGGTCTGGTGAAGCGGCAACTTTTGACCTGGTACCTGCTGATCGCCTATAACCTGTTCGAGATCGGCAACACCATCGTTAACCTGAGGGGGATCTCCATGGCGGAGCTGGAAGCATTCATCGGCGTCCGGGTCGATCGGCAGGCGCTGCTTAACCGCAACCTTGCCGCGGCCCTGGTTCTGCTGCTGCTCACCCAGTTCATTTACCGGCATAAGAGCTATTTTTGCAACCGGCACAAGTATCTGTTTTAACCACTTCGCCGGTCACTTCTCTGCTTGCAACGGCCTGCGGTTGTTTGTTATGATGCGTGGCAGTTTTAGTGCCCATCCGAGTTCCCGGATGGACACTAACTATAAGGAAAGGCTACCCCATGTTCGGAATATTTTGCAAAGAGCAGCTGAATAGTGACGGTGGGATCTTGCAGAAGTTGATGCACGGATTGACCGGCTCCATTTTCGCCGCCGAAGATGGGGACTGTCGGGTCAATCTGCGGGATACTCGCGGCGTCGAGATCCGGATCGAAAAGCTCAACAAGCATTTTGGCGGCAACCATGTGCTCAAGGATATCGATCTGCTCATTCAGCCGGGCGAGACCTTTGCCATAATCGGCCCCTCTGGTACCGGCAAGAGCGTGCTGCTGAAGCATATCGTCAAGCTGGAAATTCCGGATAGTGGCGAGATATACATCGACGGCTGGCCTATTTTCGGCGGGGACAAGCAGCAAATCCCCAAGGATTACCGCTACAGCATGGTGTTCCAGTCATCGGCCCTCTTTAACTCCCTGACTGTGGGGGAGAATGTCGGGCTTTGGCTCCGGGAGAAACGGATCTGCAAGGAATCGAGAATCAAGGAGATCATTCGGGAAAAGCTGACCCAGGTCGGTTTGGAGGGGAAGGAAGAGCTGAAGACCTCCGAACTTTCAGGCGGCATGAAAAAACGGGTGGCCATTGCCCGCTCCCTTGCCATGAACCCCGACCTGATTCTCTATGACGAGCCGACCGCCGAGCTTGATCCGATCAATTCCGATGAGCTGGCCAACACCATCATCAGGCTGAAGCAGACCATCAAAAATACCACGGTGATTGTCACCCACGACCTGAACTTCGCTCTCTATGTGGCTGACCGGATTGCCATGATTCATGACGGGAGGATCATCGAGGTGGGGACTCCGACCCAGATAAAAGCCAGCCAGAATCCGAACGTCAAAGCGTTTATTTATACCACCACCAAAGGGATCAAGGGGGACTAGCCGTCCGCCGCCGGCCAGTTCGTGATGCCTGGTTTCCGCCACCGGTTCGTCAGTCTTATTAAAGAGGAGGGATAGAACTTGAACCGCTTTCTGCCGATTGTCGCTCTCCCCGTTGTGTATCTGCTCCTTGGCGCCTGTGCGGAACTTAAACAGAGCAAGCCCATCCTCCCGATCAGGGAGTACGAAAAAATGGTGGTCGGCAGGCTCGATGCCGATTACGTAGGGACCGACAACTGCATTAAAAAGTGCCACAAGCATGACAAACTGGCGGACGACTTCAAACACAGCGTCCATGGGGAGCAGATTAAACCGGGTACCGGCCTGCCGCTGGTCAACTGTGAATCGTGCCATGGGCCTGGCAGCCTGGCCATTGCCGAGCTTGCAGATGACCCCATCCGCAATGACGCAGAGAACAAGAAGTGCGATACCAAGAAGTTTCTCGACATCATGGACCTTCCCCCCCAGGCCCAATCCCTCATCTGCCTTAAATGCCATTCTGCAGCCTCCACTCCGGTCCTGACCCACTGGAACGCCAGCGCCCACGCCCTGAATGACGTGAGCTGCTTCGACTGCCATAAGCTGCATCAGGGGCCCCAGCAGAAGGTTAGCCACGAGGCGATGGCGGAGCTCTGCTTTGGCTGCCACCCGGAGATCAAGGCGGAGAACAGCCTGTTCTCCCACCATCCGCTTCGGGAGAAGAAGATGGCCTGTTCTGACTGCCACGAAGTGCACGGCTCTACCCAGGAAAACCTGCTGAAAGGGATGACGCCCAAGGAAACCTGCACCAGGTGCCACATGGAGAAGCAGGGGCCGTTTGCCTTCGAACATGGCGACGTGACCGAGAACTGCACCAACTGCCATACTCCCCATGGCTCGGTCAACAATCACCTGTTGAATGCGGCCATGCCGTTCCTCTGTCTGCAGTGTCATGGGGGGCATAGCCTGGATAGTACGCCGGGCAACAAGCAGCTTTTCACCAACCGCTGCACTGACTGTCATTCCCAGATTCACGGCACCGATATCCCCGCGCCGGCCATAACCGGCAGCGGGACCCTGCGGCAGTGACGATGCGAACGAATTCCCTGGAAAGGAGCTTACAGGTGATCCACCATTGTAAACTCGTGACGATCCTCGCATTGACTGCCGCAGTACTCCTTCTGCGCGCCTCCCTTGCGCTAGCCGGCAATCTCCCTGTTTCTGCCGTGGAAGGGACGGCAGTACAGCCGGCAGAGCAGCCAGCCGAGACGGGAGCGGAAGAGGTCGCCACGGAAGAGGAGGCGCCGCCCGAAACACCAGTGGAAACCCATAATTTCGCCCAGGCTTTCTCCGGCTACCGGTTTGTCGGCACCGACGCCTCTGGCGGCCGGGCAGCCGAATATGACTATCTCCACTCCAGCGCCGTGGGCGGTCTCACCCTGAACAGCCTCGGCAAGGACCTCAAGTTCGCCATCGAGGGAGGGTATCTCAACGACAAGGATTACCACGGCGACCTCCTCACCGACTACAAGGGGGAGTACCGGCTCCATCTCCGCACCGAGTCGCTGTTTCACAATCTTGACCGGGAGCGTCTGTTTGCTCCGTCTCCCTTTTCTTTCGGGGGAACGACGTATACTGCAGTTACTGACCCTCCAGTCGATTATGGCATCAAGGTCGAGCAGGACCTGGCCCAGTTCCGCTACAAGCTCCACGACTTTCCGATCCATATCAATGTCGGCTACTGGCGGATGGTTAAGGACGGCGCCAGCCAGCTCCGCTTTGCCGATGCGGCCTTCGACTCTCCCGACGCCAACACCGTGAAGTCCCAGTCGCGGCGAATCGACCGACAGACCCACGAGGGGACCGCCGGGTTCGACGCACACCTGGGGCCCGTCGATCTGATCTACAACTTCCAGATCAGGCAGTTTACAGACCACGCCGGCACCCCGCTCGACAGCTTTTCCTCTCGCAGTATTGGCAGCCCTGTCGCCACTCTTGTCGGGTCCGGCGGCCTCCAGGCCCACAACGAGGACACGGACAGCCGCTTCTATTCCCATACCGTGAAGCTGCACACGTCAATGACCGGCGGGATCGTCGGGGCCGCTTCCTATAGCTACGGCAGGCGGGAGAACCTCTCCTCCCTCACCGGCGTCGTTGGTGCCAGTCAGACCACCAACACCCTGCAGAATGCCGCCGGGGACTTCAGCTTTACCCCCTGTAAATGGTTCTCTGCCAGCCTCAACTACCGGCGGCAGGAAGTCAGCCGGGATACCCCGGCCACCCTGGTCAGCGCCTATGCCGTCCCGGTGCCGTCAAATGTGGCAGTCAGGCCGGCCGTCGACACCCAGAAGGATTTGGCGCTAGCGACCTTGTCGTTACGGTTACTGAATGATCTGCTGACGGTGAAAGGGGAGTACAAGGGTGAATTCCTGCACCGGGATAATACCCAGGCCTGGCTGTTTGCCGGCGACTCCAACCTGCCGGAACATTCGGCATTGCACCGGGGGACCTTGACCCTCATCAGTCGTCCCGTCAAGGGACTCCGACTCAAGGCCTTCTATGGCTACAGCGTCACCGATCATCCCGCCTATGGCAATGCCTTTGGGGAAAAGCACGAGGGGCAGCTCCTTGCCACCTACGCCTTGGCCAAACGGACGGGGCTGACGGCCAGCTACCGGGTCATTCGCGAGAGCAATGACGAGATCAGCCGGCCTGGGTTTAACACTAATAACACCACCACCCCACCCACCCTGGTGACGTCTGGCCAGCTGTACCAGTTTGCCCGGGAGAAGCGAACCAGCAACACCTCGGTCAGCCTCTGGCTCGCCCCCGTGGACAGGCTGACCGTTTCCGGCAGCTATGGACTGTTGTGGAACAAGGTGGAGCAGGGTGTGCTGTTCTCCTCCGCCGTTCCCGGCTCCGACGCTGCCACCAGCTATTCCAACCAGGCGCAGCTCTACGCACTCAATGGGGTCTACCAGCTGAGCGAGCAGCTTGCCCTCTCCCTCGCCCTCCAGCAGGTCCGTTCCCTGTCGCGGTTTGACCCGACGTTCAAGACAGTTACGCTCATTCCAGGGTGGGATACGGCGGGGGTCAAGGAAATTTCCCAGGCCAGGACCGTGGAAAGCTCTATCTCCGCCCGGGGCGACTACCGTCTGTCGGATAACTCTTCGTGCTCGGTCGAATACAGTTACCGGGATTATGATAATGAAAATGTGGCATTTTTTAACGGCACCGTGCAGACGGTTATGGCGTATCTGGCCGTTAAATGGTAGGGTAGGGAGCCGGAGCGGAATATGCTTTCACGATGGACCAAACTACTGATACTGATCATCATCTGCCTGCTGGGCTTGGTCTTGCCGCTGCAAGCCGAGCAGCGGCTGGTCGTCGTCATTCTGACCAGTGATATTTCCCGCTACCAGGAAGCATATCAGGCATTTGTAAAAACCTTCGCCAGTAAGGGGTACGATCAGAGCAAGGTGGATATTGTGCTGCAGACACCTAACCCCGACCCCATTTCCTGGGCCAACAGTGCCCGCAAGGCTTCCGCCATCGGTGCGGATCTGATTGTCACATACGGCACCCCCGTAACCCTGGCGGCCATGCGCGAATCCGCCGATATTCCCATCGTCTTCGCCGATGTCTACGATCCGGTAGAGACCGGTATTTCCAGCAGTATGACCAGCACCAACCGTAATATCTGCGGGGTCAGTTCAAAGGTGCCGCTGGTGACGCTGGTGAAGGCGGTCATGGAAATCAGGCCGATTCGGTCGCTGGGGGTTCTCTATAACTCCAGAGAGCAAGGGTCGGTGGTCCAGCTGAAAGAAATAAAGCGGCTGGCCGCCCAGTTCGGCTTCTCCGTGGTTGATGCCAATGTCACATCGGTGGGTAACCTGGATGGCGCTTTGAATCATCTGCTTTCCAGGGTCGACTGCCTGTATGTCTCGGAGAGTTCCACGGTCTGCCAGGGCTTTGAAAAAATTATTTCCAAGGCGGATCTGAAAAATATTCCGGTGATCTCGCAGATGCCTTCGGCAGCGGGGAAGGGGGCGCTTGCCTCGCTGGAGATAAGCACCGTTGAACAGGGGCAGGTGGCGGCAGAATATGCGGTGAAGGTGCTGAACGGCAAAAAGCCGGCGCTCATGATTATCGGCACGCCCAAGAAGGTCGAACTGGTCATCAACCTGCAGGTCGCCAGAAAGCTCGATCTCCACGTGCCGTTCCAGGTGCTGAGCATTGCCACCAGGGTGTTAAAATAACCTGCCGCATCTGTCGGCTTTCTACCACAACCAATGGCTGACTGAAGCCACTGGTCGCCCGGCATTTCAGCAGCACCGCTGGCAAGAGACGCTGAACAATTAGAGGTAACATGGGCAAGATTCTGATTGTGGACGATGATGAGGTTTTTCTCCGGCTCCTCAGCAAGAACATAAAGAGGGATTATCCGCTGCTGCAGGTGGAGACCTGCACAAGTCCGGTTAAGGCACTCGCCTCCCTGAAGGAGGGACTGGACCTGTTGCTGGTAGACTTCGAAATGCCGCTGCTGGATGGGACCAAGCTCCTTAAATATGCAACGGAAGCCGGGATCGACAAGAACAAAATAATTATCCTCTCCAGCCATGATGCAGAATATCTCCACGAGCATTTCCCGATGGGGACCTGCCTGGCGGTGATGAATAAATACGACATCAACCAGAAAGCCGTGCTGGAGATGATTTTCAAGTCGTTGCAGCGTAAGGCGGCCGGTTAGCCGCCTGCGGACGATACAGCTGCAATTATTTGTCTGCTTTGGGACTATGATTTGTAGAAAGGATGGGGTTGATGGGGGAAAAACAGATAACCGTGACATTTTATCGGCAGAACCATCTGCGCCCCGACTGGCAGGTCGATCTATCGGATTACCGCTATGAGCTGTTTTTTATCGAGTTGGCGGATGACCTGGCGAGGTTCGGCATTTCCCTGGAACGGGCCGATGACCAGGCGTCCTGCATTGACGTGAAGAGTTATGCCGACGTCTTGAACGCCGTCCGCATCAGTTCCCCGGCCGACGGCTTTGCCAACCTCTGTGTCGGCCATATCATCGGCAAGAGTCCCAACCGTGACATCATGGAAGATATCAAGCGGGCGGTGAACCGGATCGCCTTCGCCCCGGAAACGGTTCCTCCCGAGGACCATAACCGTCGGGTCTGCCATAATTGCGGTTGCGGCTGCTAACTTCGGTTCGAAGTTCCGAGTTCAAGGTTAAAGAGATAAAAGCCAGTTTTGATGGCCTCGCAAAAACCCTTTCTTTACCACGAAGGCACGAAGAACACGAAGAAAACAATTTATAATTTAGGCAGTTAACTTTGTGTCCTTCGTGCCTTTGTGGTGGATTTGTGGTTTCATCAACTTTGGCTTTTAAACATTGATCTCGATGATCTCCGCGGTGACCTTGCCCTGGTCGATAGTCACCAATGCCACGGTCGGGGTGGCGGTCTCCTCCTTCAGGGAGCCGGGGTTGATGTAGAGGATACCATCCCTCTCCGTGATGGCGGGGAAGTGGGTGTGGCCGAACAGCACGACCTGGACATGTTCCGCAGCCGCCTTCTGCGCAAGTCGGCCAAGCCCCGACTTAACCAGGTAGCGATCGCCATGGGTGATCAGGAAGCGCTGTCGGTCAAATACCTGCACCAGTTCCCTGGGCAAAGATGCGTCGGCATCGCAGTTGCCGGGGACCTTGATCAGCTCACGGCTGAGGGCGGTCTCAATGAACCTGGCGTCGACGAGGGTATCACCCAGGTGGATGATCTGGTCTGCCTTACCTACGGCATCAATGGCTCTGATGGCTAGGGGGTAATTGTCATGGGTATCCGCCAGGATGATCAGTCTCATGGTTGCAGCATAGCAAGATGCCGGTTGCCGTCAAGTTTTAATATTTTAATAGCACCCCCATGGTTAATCCCACCTGGGGAGCATTAGGAGCGTCATCATGGATAAACGTACGGCATTCACCGTTCTTGCCATTGTCGGCGGAGTTTTGCTGCTGTTCTTGGCAGCGATCTTCATTGCAACTGCCATCCTTGGCGGGAGCAAGAGCAGTATCATCCCGGGGAGTGGCATCGGGGTCATCGAGGTGAAGGGGGTGATCCTCGACGCCCATGAAACCATCACCCAGCTGACCGAGATGAAAAACGACGACAAGGTCAAGGTGATCGTGCTTCGGGTCGATTCCCCGGGCGGCGCGGTGGGGCCGTCCCAGGAGATTTACGAAGAGGTGAAAAAACTGGTGGCGAAGAAGAAGGTGGTGGTCTCCATGGGGAGTGTGGCCGCTTCCGGTGGCTATTATATCGCCGCTCCTGCTACCCGAATCTATGCCAACCCCGGCACCATCACCGGCAGCATCGGGGTGTTGATGAAGTTCTCCAACATCGAGGGGCTGATCGGCAAGATCGGCCTGAAGGCGTATACCATGAAGAGCGGCTCCTACAAGGATATCGGCTCTCCCACCCGGACCATGACCGAAGCGGACAAGGCCATTCTGCAGGGGGTCATCGACAGTATCCACAGCCAGTTTATCAGAGCGGTCGCCGATGGCCGGAAGCTTCCCGAGGAAACGGTGCGGGAGTTCGCCGATGGCCGGATCTTCTCCGGCGAGCAGGCGCTCGGGCTCAAGTTGGTGGATAAGCTCGGCAACCTGCAGGACGCCATCGACGAGGCGGCCAAGCTCGCCGGTATCAAAGGGGAACCGCACCTGATCTATCCCCCGAAGAAAAAGAAGCTGCTGCTGGACATGCTGGTGGAGGAGACGGTCAGTAAGCTGGGGACCGCGGTCAGGGACCAGCAGCGGGGGCTTTCGGTCAATTACGAGCTGGATGGCGGCTTCTGACAATAGCTGCTGGCCTATATATATACGATTAGTGCAGGCCTTAATAACGGTACAACCAATGGGACGCGGATCAAATCAGAAAAAACGGATTAAAACGTAAAACTCTTTAGTTTAATTTCGATTTGATCCGTGTCCTATGGAATGATTTTTCGTAGTTGGTGGTCCCGCCAAATTTTATATTTGCTCCAATCTGGTAAATCCCCTATTTTGAGCAACTCCTGGTTCCCCTCGTAACTATTTTTCCCCTCAGTCGGCTTGCAACTCATTTCCATTTTTCCCCAGCGCTCGGCAGAAAGCCGTTACGGTTTCCTGCACAATCCATGTGCCTAATTAAAGTATGTATACCCCTATGCCGATTAGTAGATTAATTGTCCATTTCCGGCGCTGTGCTGTGAGCTAGGAGGCGAGTGCCGGAGCAGCAGGAAATCTCGAGGAGGGGTCTATGAAGAATGTAGTAGTCGGAATTATTACGGTTCTTGTATTCACGGGGAGTGCCTTTGCCGAGCAGGAAGCGGCCACTCCTGCAGCAACCAAGGCGGAGGTTGGACTGAATTCTGCCTATGTGGGGGAGTTGGCCAGCAAGGTGCGGCTTAACGGCTTTCTTTCCCAGGGGTACCTGCTCAGCTCGGGCAACAACTTCTTTGCCACCAGTCAGAAGCATGGGACCTTCGAGTTCAACGAAGTGGGGTTGACGGTCAATGCCGATGTGACGGAGAAGCTGCACGTAGGCGCCCAATTCCTCTCCAGGGACCTGGGGCCGGTCGGCAACAATGAGGTCCGGCTTGACTGGGCCTTTGGCGACTATCACGCCTCCGATTACCTGGGGGTCCGGATCGGCAAGGTGAAGCTGCCACTCGGTCTTTATAACGAGGGGCGCGACTCGGACTTCCTCCGGCCGATGGTCTTCCTCCCCCAGAGTATCTATGACGAAAACCGGCGGGACCTGTGGGTGGCCTATCAGGGGATCGGTATCTACGGCAACATCCCCCTGGCAATAGCCGGTGATCTCGAATACAAGGGGTATGTCGGGGAGCTGAACTTCCAGGACGACTCGATCCTCATCACCTCCTTCAAACAGTCAAGTCTGAAGATTCTCAAACAGCAATATGGCCCAACCACCCAGCTCAGCTCGTTCAAAGTTGATAACAACTATGTCCTTGGCGGAGCTGCGGTCTACAACTCACCGCTTAACGGGCTCCGGCTTGGTATTTCTTACATGCAGGGCCAGACAGACTTGACTATCGGCTCCACTTCTATCCCCCCCAGTTCATCGTCGGGCCCTAATGGCTCACTGCGGATGAAGCACAAGTTCGTCTATTCGGCTGAGTATACCCATAAAAATTTCCTGCTTGCCGGCGAATACTCGGAAAGTGACAGGCTGCAGCAGGTTCTTGGGAAGAATTTGGCGGATGGTCCGTCGCAGGAGTATTACCTGATGGCATCCTACATCATGTTTGATAAACTGAGTCTCAACCTCCTCTGGGATGTTTACTATGAGCAGATGCATGACAAGGACGGTCTTCTGTTTAAGAAGCAGGGGCTCCAGGATTATATGGGGTGGCGTAAGGATTACGGTGCAGGCCTTCGCTATGATGTGAACGATCACTGGACCCTCAAGGCCGAGTACCATTATGTCGACGGCTGCGCTTTGCAGATGCAGGTTCTCAACCCACCTCCGACTTTGGGTTCTTCTGTGCCAGCACTGCGTCGTTACTGGGACTATGTTGCCGTCAAGGCCTCATTCAATTTCTAAGGGGAGCGAGTCATGAAAAAAGTAACCGTCATCTTAATGGTTGCAGTGGCGCTGTTTAGCAGCGCGATTTGCAACGCTGCAGAATACCTGGTGGTTGTGAACAGTGGCAACCCCCTGACGCAGATCTCGAAAGGGGAACTCAGAAACATCTACCTCGGTAAAAAAACTACCTGGGACGGTGGCCAGAAGATCGAATTGGCGGTGCTTAGTGGCGGCAAGGCCCATGAGGAATTCTGCCGCGAGGTGGTGAACAAGAACCCCAGCCAGTTTAGTAATTTCTGGAAGACTGCGCTCTTTACCGGTACTGGTACGCCACCGAAAAGTTTGGTAGGAGACGGGGCGATGCTCGGTTTTGTGAAGAATAACCCGGACGCCATCGGTTATATCTCAGGGAATACTGCTCCGAGCGGGGTCAAAATTCTCAGTGTCGACTGAGCAGGTTGGTTTAAGGCCAGTCAGCCCCTGCACTTCTCGGAGTGCAGGAGCTGACTGGCTGTGCAATACCCCCTGGTTCGCGAGCAAAGGAGAGACAATGCTTAATTCATTGAAGATCGGGACACGGCTCGGAGTGGGGTTCGGCCTGTTGCTCCTGATCACGATATTGTTGGGGATAACAGGCTACTGGGGGGTTCGAGGCAGCACGCGTAATACTATTGCGATGCTTAAGGGGGACGCCAAGGTTGCGGAGCATGCTGCCAAGGCTCGTGCCAATGTCAGCAGCATGCGCCGCTATGAGAAAGAAACGTTCCTCAATGTTGGTTCTCAGGAAAAAATGA
>JANXYN010000009.1 GCA_025356035.1 Geobacteraceae bacterium | reverse complement strand
TTCGTTTCGACCCTGAAACCGGTATTTACCTCGGGGAAGACTTTGCCGACGAGGCGGCGATGAAGCGGGGTGACCGTGTGTTGCCTCACGATGCAACGACCATTGAGCCGCCGCAGGCTGAAGCGGGACAAATACTCTTCTTCAATGCCCCGCAGAAGCGCTGGGAAGTGCGCAGCCGTCCCGACGGCGTTTGCCGTCGGCCGTTCAAGTAGTATAAGTAGTAGTGGAAACTTATTAATACGAAATAATTCGGAGACTAAATTATGAACCCGTATGAATGGCTGCAAACGATTCTTTTTTTTATCGCATTGCTGGCGTTGATTAAACCTTTCGGCACCTTCATGGCAAAGGTCTACCAGGGGGAACGTACTTTCCTGTCGCCCGTCTTCGTCCCCTGCGAGAATCTCCTCTATCGGATCTGCGGGGTGGACACGGACGAAGAGATGGGATGGAAGGTATACGCCGCTGGCCTGCTCCTCTTTAACGTTATGTGCGGCGTGGCCCTCTTTGCGATCCTGCTACTCCAGGGGGTATTGCCGCTCAACCCGCAGAAATTCCCGGCCTTCTCCTGGCACCTGGCGCTTAATACCGCCATCAGTTTCACCACCAACACCAACTGGCAGAACTATAGTGGTGAGCAGGCCGCCAGCTACTTCACCCAGATGTTCGGCTTCACAGTGCATAACTTCGTCTCCGCCGCCACCGGAATGGTGGTTGCCATCGCCCTGATCCGCGGCTTTGTGCGGCGCAAAGCTTCTGCCATCGGTAATTTCTGGGTGGATCTGACCCGGAGCATCCTCTATATACTGTTGCCGCTGTCGCTGGTTTACGCCATTTTTCTGGTCTCTCAAGGGGTGATCCAGAACTTCAGCGACTACAAGACGGTGCCGCTCGTCCAGCCGACGACCTATGACAAGCCGCGACTGGACGACAAGGGGAACCCGCTCAAGGATGCCAAGGGGAACCCGATCACCGAGAGCGTGACGGCGCAGTCGGTCACCATTCCCATGGGGCCGGTAGCCTCCCAGGAGGCGATCAAGGAGTTGGGGACCAACGGTGGCGGCTTCTTCAACGCCAACTCGGCCCACCCTTACGAGAACCCGACCCCTCTCTCCAACATGGCGGAGATCTTCCTGATCCTCCTGATCTCAGGCGGACTCACGTACACCTTTGGCCGGATGGCGGGGAATCCCCGCCAGGGATGGGCACTGCTGGCAGTCATGCTCGCCATCCTGATACTCGCACTGGGCGTCCTCTACTGGGCTGAATCGAATGGCAACCCATTGGTGGCCAAACTCGGAGTGTATGGCATCAACATGGAGGGAAAAGAGACACGCTTCGGCCTGGCTGGGAGCTCCCTCTTCACTGTCGCCACCACTGGCACCTCCTGCGGCGCGGTGAATACCATGCACGACTCCCTCACCCCTCTTGGCGGCATGATGCCGCTCTCGCTGATATTGCTGTCAGAGGTGATCTTCGGTGGGGTCGGTACGGGGCTCTACACCATGCTTGCCTTCGTGGTAATTGCGGTTTTCGTGGCGGGGTTGATGATCGGCAGGACCCCCGAGTTCCTGGGGAAAAAGATTGAGGCCCGCGAGATGTGGATGTCGATCATCACGGTCCTCACCTCCGGTATCCTGATCCTCGTCTTCTCGGGGGTAGCTATGATGGTGCCGTCAGCGGTTGCCTCAATGGCTAACCCCGGCGCCCACGGCCTTTCGGAAGTGATATACGCCTTCGCCTCCATGTCCAACAACAACGGCAGCGCCTTTGCAGGACTGAACGGTAACACCATCTTCTACAACCTGACCGGCGCGGTGGCGATGTTCATCGGCCGCTTTGCCCCGATCGTGGCGTCGCTCGCCATGGCCGGGTCGCTGGCGGAGAAGAAGTACGTCCCCCCCAGCCTCGGGACCTTGCCCACCGACAAGGTCCCGTTCGTCCTCTGGCTGACGCTGGTCATCGTGATCGTTGGGGCGCTCACCTTTTTCCCGGCCCTCTCCCTGGGTCCGATCGTCGAACACCTGACCATGCTGGGAGGTAACTGAGAATGACAAAGCATAAGCCTGAACCGATTTCTATTTTCGACGCGCGGATCATGCGACCCGCACTGCTTGCTTCATTCAAGAAGCTCGATCCACGCGTTCTCTGGCGCAACCCGGTCATGTTCTGTGTGGAGATAGCCAGCGTCATCACAATGGTAACCTTTGCCATGTCACTCACCGGTGCAAACAAGGAGCCTGTCTGGTTCACCGGGTTTTTATCGGTCTGGCTCTGGCTGACGGTCATTTTCGCCACCTTTGCTGAGGCGCTGGCGGAAGGACGTGGCAAGGCGCGCGCCGCCAGCTTGCGGAAATCGCGTACCGATGTAACTGCCAAGCGTCTGAGGAAACCGGAGTTCGGCGCCGCATTCGAGGCGGTGCCGGCCACCGAACTACGCAAGGATGATTATATCCTGGTGGAGGCTGGCGAGATGATCGCAGGGGATGGCGACGTCGTCGCCGGAGCCGCACTGGTGAACGAAGCGGCCGTAACTGGAGAATCTGCGCCTGTGGTGCGCGAGTCGGGAGGCGACCGGAGCGCTGTCACCGGCGGCACCGAGGTGATCGCCAGCGCCATCATCGTCAGGATCACGGCCAATCCGGGGGAAACGTTCCTCGACCGTATGATCTCCCTGATCGAAGGGGCGAAGCGGCGCAAGACCCCCAATGAAATCGCCCTGGAGGTGCTCTTGTTTGCCCTGACCCTAGTCTTCCTGCTGGTCTGCGCCAACATAAGCCCGCTCTCCATCTACAGCGTGAAAGCGGCGGGACATGGAACGCCGGTGTCGCTCACCATCCTTGTCGCCCTATTCGTCTGCCTGGCGCCAACCACCATTGCCGCTCTCTTGCCCGCCATCGGCATAGCCGGAATGGATCGCCTCTTCCAGAAGAACGTCATCGCCCTGTCGGGGCGCGCCATCGAGGCGGCCGGCGACGTGAATGTGCTTCTGCTCGACAAGACCGGCACCATCACCCTCGGCAACCGGGAAGCGGTCGCCTTCGTCCCCGTCGGTGGGCACAGCGAACAGGAATTGGCCGAGGCGGCTCTGATGGCATCGCTAACCGACGAAACGCCGGAAGGGCGGAGCATTGTGGTGCTGGCGAAACAAAAGTTCGGTCTGAAGCAGGAGGCGCTCCCCGTCGATGCCGAAACCATCGCCTTCAGCGCCGAAACCCGCCTCTCCGGGGTCAACACGGGAGGGAAACAATACCGCAAGGGGGCTTCCGACTCGACTCTCGCCTTCGTTAAAGGTCTTGGAGCAAAGGCCCTCCCAAGCGACATCGAAGCCGAGGTGGACAAGATCGCCAGGGGCGGAGCAACGCCGCTGGTGGTAAGCCGTGACGCCGATATCCTGGGGGTCATCAACCTGAAGGACATAGTCAAAGGGGGGATACAGGAACGCTTCCAGCAGCTGCGAAGTATGGGGATCAAGACGATTATGATCACCGGTGACAATCCGCTTACCGCTGCCGCTATTGCCGCCGAGGCCCAGGTGGATGATTTTATGGCCCAGGCCAAGCCCGAGGAGAAACTGCGGCTGATCCGCGAATACCAGGAGCAGGGGTATATGGTGGCCATGACCGGTGACGGCACCAACGACGCCCCAGCCCTAGCCCAGGCCGATGTGGCGGTGGCTATGAACACCGGCACCCAGCCGGCCCGGGAGGCGGCCAACATCATCGACTTGGACAGCAACCCGACCAAGCTCCTCGACATCGTGGAGATCGGCAAGCAGATCCTAATGACCCGCGGCAACCTGACCACCTTTAGCATCTCCAACGACGTGGCCAAGTATTTCGCTATCATTCCGGCCATGATGCTCTCCATCTATCCGCAACTGGGGGTGCTCAACGTCATGCATCTGGCAAGCCCATTCAGCGCCATCTTGTCGGCGGTCATCTTCAACGCGTTGATTATTCCGCTCCTCATCCCGCTGGCGCTGAAAGGGACCAAATACCGCCCCATGCCGGCCGAGAAGCTCCTGATCTACAACCTACTCATTTACGGGGTAGGGGGGATCATCGCGCCGTTCATTGGCATCAAGGGGATAGATCTGGTGGTGGGGATGTTTGTGTGAAGATGAATGTAGGGGCGAAGCAAGCCTTCTCTGCTTCGCACGAATTCCGCGACCAACCGAAACGGGCGAAGCAGGTGAAACTTGCATCGCCCCTACGAAAGGAACAAAACATGAAAGAGCTAAAACCCGCTATTTTGTTCGTCATCGTCTTTACCATCCTCTGCGGTGGCATCTACCCGGCCGTGGTTACCGGCATCGCCTCTGCGGTATTTCCAAAACAGGCAAAAGGGAGCTTCATTACGGACAAGAACGGCCGGATGGTCGGCTCCAGCCTGATCGGCCAGCCTTTCTCCGACCTGCGATATTTCTGGCCCCGTCCCTCCGCCACGAGCGACTTTGGTTACAACCCCGTTGCTTCCGGCGGCTCCAATTCCGGCCCCACCAATCCCGATTACTTAAAGACGGTGGCCGACAGGGTAAAATCACTCCATGACACGGGAATTCAGGGCAATGTTCCGGCCGACTTGGTGGAGGCGTCGGCCAGCGGGCTCGATCCTCACATCTCGCCGGAAGCGGCCAAGGTGCAAGTTCCCCGCGTCGCCAAGGCGCGCGGGGTAACTGAAGAAGCGCTGAACAAGCTCGTTGCCGCACATACCGAAGACCGCCAGTTGGGCATCCTGGGGAGCCTACGGGTGAATGTTCTTGCATTGAATCTGGAACTGGATAAACTGGCACCATGACCGATGACGACGACAAGCGCCCCTCACCGGAGGCGATGCTGAAACTGGCCAAAGCTGAAGAGGCAGAGGTGGGACGTGGAAAGCTGAAGATTTTCCTCGGCTACGCAGCCGGCGTGGGGAAGACCTATGCCATGCTGGAAGCTGCTGAGAGTCTGGAGTTAGACGGGCGGGACGTGGTAGCCGCTTATGTTGAATCCCATGGCCGCTTCGAGACCGATTCGCTTCTGGGACTCTCAGGGGTGGAGATCATCCCCAGGGCCCAGATCGACTACATGGGGGTGACGCTACAGGAAATGGACATCGATGCGGTGCTGGCCCGCAAACCGCAGATCGCACTGGTGGACGAGCTGGCCCATACCAACGCCCCCGGCTCGCGTCACGAGAAGCGTTGGCAGGATGTGGAGGAGCTTCTCGCCTCAGGGATCGACGTCTACACCACGGTCAATATCCAGCATTTCGAAAGCTTAAACGACATCGTCGCCCAGATAACCGGCGTAGTTGTCCGGGAGACGGTCCCCGATCGTCTGCTCGACCGGGCATTCGAGATCAGGCTTGTTGATATCCCCCCGGAAGACCTGCTCCAACGACTCCATGAAGGAAAGGTGTACATACCGGAGAAGGCCGCCCTGGCCATGGACAAATTCTTCAAGCCGGGCAACCTGATGGCGCTGCGAGAACTTTCCCTGCGCCGTGCCGCCTCTCGCGTGGACGACCAGATGCGCGCCTACATGGAGTCGCGGTCAATTTCCGGTCCCTGGCATGTAGCGGAAAGCCTTCTGGTCTGCATCAGCGGCAGTCCCTTCAGTGAGCGGCTGATCCGCACTACCCGCCGCCTGGCGGATGAAATGAAGGCCCCCTGGCACACGGTATTCATCGAGACCCCCGGCGGCGGCAGGCATCTCCAGGAAAACCGGGAGCGGGTATGGCGCGATCTCCGGCTGGCCGAGAGCATCGGGTCGCAGGTGGCGACCGTGACGGCCACGTCTGTGGCCAATGCGGTCATCGACTTCGCCGTCAAGCACAACGTTACGAAGATTGTCGTAGGGAAACCTTCCAAATCGCGCTGGCGCGAATTCCTCCGTCCTCCTCTGGTGGACCAGATCATCCGCCTGAGTGGCACGATCGACGTCTATGTCGTCAGCATCGATTCTGTCGCAACAAAGCCGGACGCTGCGACTGCCAGGCAAAAAAAACCGTTTGTCTGGTCTGGGTACATGGCCAGCGCGGCACTGGTGGCCGGGGCAACGGTTGCCGGTCTACTGGTCCGCCCGATTTTTGCTCCGACTAACCTGGTCATGATCTATTTGCTGACGGTGGTCCTGGCTGCAGTTCGCCTTGGGCTACGGCCGGCGATCATGACGGCCTTCCTGAGTGTTTTTGCCTTCGATTTTTTTTTCGTCCCCCCTCGTCTGACCTTTGCTGTGGCCGATACCGAATACCTGGTCACTTTCGTGGGACTTTTCACCGTCGGGGTGGTCATCAGCAAACTGGTTGCGACGGCAGGCGAACGTGCAGTGACCATCCGGGAACGTGAGGTCCAGACGGCCAGCCTCTACTACCTGAGCCGGGACCTGGCCGCCGCCGTCGATATTGAGGCGATTCTCGCCGCCATCATCAGGAACTTCGGCGAAAGCTTCAACGGCCGGATGCTGATTCTTCTCCCGGCGGGTGAACGCTTAGAAACGATGGCCGCAAGTCAGGGGATGCGACTTGACGACAAAGAAATGGCTGTTGCCGACTGGGCCTTTCGTAACCGCCAGGCTGCGGGGCGTGGGACGGGTACCCTCAGGTCGGCGGCCCTGCTCTATTTGCCCCTCCAAACTTCGGCGAGCGTGCTGGGAGTAGTGGGTGTAATGCTTGAGGAAGAGTCCGATTATTCAAACCCGCTAAGCCGCAGGCTCCTGGAGGCCTTCGCCTCCCAGGCAACCCTGGCCATTGAACGGGTCCAACTGGTCAAGCAGGCGGAGCAGGCCCAACTCATCCAGGCCCGGGAAAGTCTGGAGCGCGCCCTGCTCAATTCCGTCTCCCATGACCTGCGCACCCCACTGGTATCCATAACCGGGGCCTTGGGCACCCTCCGGGATGAGGGGCACAGGCTCAATGTCGAGGCCCGGCGGGAGCTCCTCGATGCAGCCTGGGAAGAGGCAGCAAGGCTAAACCGGTTTGTGGGGAATCTTCTGGACATGACACGTCTGGAGGCCGGGGCGGTCAAGGTCAGAAGGGAACTCTGTGACGTAGAAGACCTTGTCGGTTGCGCATTCGCGGCCGTCGAACAAAGGCTCGGCACAAGAAATGTCGACGTCCTTCTGCAACCCGGACTGCCGCTGGTGCAAATGGACATGGCGCTCATGACCCAGGTACTGGTTAATCTGCTGGACAATGCCTTGAAATACTCTCCAGCTGCCGGCAGTATCGAGATTTCTGCGCGAAGCAATGATTCAATAGTTGAGATGGAAATCGCCGACCGGGGCCCCGGTGTTCCCGAACACGATTTGAAGAGGATATTCGACAAATTCTACCGGATTCCGGTGCCGGAGGGTGCCGGCGGAACCGGTCTGGGACTTGCCATCTGCAAGGGGCTCGTCGAGGCGCACGGTGGGAAAATTCGGGCCGAAAACCGCGCCGGCGGCGGACTAAGGGTGATCGTTACGCTGCCGCTGAGAGACAAACCCTGACCAGGACAAGCTGAAAACAAGATAGAGACAAAAGGCATAAAACCCACTAGAACGCGGATCAAATCTGATTTGTACGAATTTTCGCGGATAAACCGGACAGTCGCAATCTTTCCCGAGGAAATCTGCGTGAATCCGCTCAATCCGTGTCATCCATGTCATCCGTGTTCTATTGAAGTTTAAGAAAGGATTCCCTGTTATGTCAAATAACAAACAGAACACCAACCTGCCGCGCATCCTCGTGGTTGACGATGAGGTGGCGATCCAGCGTTTCCTGCGCACTGCCCTCGATACTGGGGAGTTTTCCCTCCACCAGGCGGAGAATGGTCATGCTGCGCTGGCAGCTGCGGTGGCAGTCAGGCCGGACATCATCCTCCTCGATCTTGGACTGCCGGACATGGACGGGGTCGAGGTGATCAGGCGGATAAGGGAGTGGTCGCAGGTCCCGATCATCGTCCTGTCCGTGCGGGAACGGGAAGACGATAAGGTAAAGGCTCTGGACGCCGGCGCGGACGATTATCTTGCCAAGCCGTTCGGCGTGGCGGAGCTGTTGGCGCGGATCAGGGTGGCGCTGCGCCGTTCGCTGCAGCAGGCCCCCGAACCCGTTTTCCGGGCCGACGAGCTGGAGGTCGACCTGCCACGCCGACGGGTGCTGGCACGAGGCGTGGAGGTGCAGCTGACCCCCACCGAATATGAACTGCTCCGACTGTTGGTGACCCATGCGGGGAAGGTCCTGACCCATAGCCAGATTCTCAAACAGATCTGGGGGATAGCCTACATGGAGCAACCCCATGTGCTGCGGGTAAATATCAGCAACCTGCGCCACAAGATCGAGGAGGACCCATCCCGACCCCGTTATATCCTGACCGAACCCGGTGTCGGCTACCGCCTGAAGATTGATTTATAATATATACCCATCCGAATTTTGATAAAATCTTGACGCGTTCCCTCGATATTTTGGTCCTCCATTGATGCCGATCAAACTACAATCATCGATTACTTCCGAATTCGTCAGGCCTTTGTCAGGGTGAAGGAGAAGGTGGAGCCTTTCCCCGGTCTACTTTCCACTGAGATGGTGCCGCCATGGAGCTGCACGATGTGCTTGACTATGGCAAGCCCCAGGCCGGTCCCGCCCAGTTCCCGGCTGCGCGCCTCATCCACCCGGTAGAACCGTTCGAAGATCCGGGGGAGGTCCTTGGGGGGGATGCCGATGCCGGTGTCGGCAACCGTTATTTTGACCAGATTACCCGCTTCAACCGCAGAGATAGCAATGGAGCCGTGCGTCGGCGTGTATTTGATGGCATTGTCCACGAGATTGACCAGCACCTGTTCCAGTTTGCTCTGGTCGGCGAGGACTCGCAGCAGTTCCCCACTGCCGTCCAAGCTGATGGTGATCCCCTTCTGGTGGGCCTTTGAATCCAGCAGCCGTTGCACGTTGCTGAAGGCGCCGTGAAGGGAAACCGGCCTCAGTTCCAGCGCCATCCCTCCAGATTCGAGCTCCGAAAGGGCGAGCAGATCGTGGATCAGGTTGGCCATCCTGGCCGAATGGTTGTTGATGATCTCGACGAATCGCCTGGCCTGGCCGGGATCTTCGGTGAGCACCCCGCCCAGGAGTGTTTCGGCATACCCTTTTATCACCGTAACTGGCGTTCGCAGCTCATGGGAGACATTTGCCACAAAGTCCCGCCGGACCCGCTCCAGCCGTTTCAGGTCGGTGATGTCGTGGAACACCGCCACCACCCCATGGATTTCCCCCTTTGCCAGCAGCGGCACCCAGTGGGTCAGCACGGTTTTCCCCTCGGCAAGGGGGAGGGTAATCTCCGCAAAATGTTCGTGTTTCGAGGTGATAACCTGTTGAAAGGCCTGGTGAAGTGCGGGATGCCGGGAGATTTCCATGAGCGGGCGGCCTTCGACTTCTTCCTTGACGGAGAACAGGGCGTGGAAGGCGGGATTGACCAGGGTGATCACCCCCTTGGCGTCACAAACGATCAGTCCTTCGCCCATGCCGCGCAAAATCGTGTTTAGGCGGTTCTTTTCGGCGGAAAGGGTTGCAAGCTGTCCCTCGATCCTGACCGCCATGTCGTTCATGACCGTGGCGAGCTCCCCCAGTTCGTCACGGCTCTTGAGCGGAATCCGCCTGCCGAATTCCCCCTTGCCGAGCTGTGCCGCCACCGCCGCCATGGTCCGTAGCGAACGGGAAATGACGTGGGAGAGGAGGTAGCTGAGGAGGAGGGAAATGAACGCTGCCACGGCCAGGGAGGCAGCGAGGATGCCATGGAGGCTTGCCTCGGCCTTCTTCAGGGCCGAGAGGGGGAGCGCCAGCCGCAGGATACCTTTCTCCCCGGGAGGATGAAACGGAAAGGCGACATAGAGCATGGGGGTCTGCAGGGTTGATGAATAGCGGATGGCATCCCCCTGGCCGCTTTTCAGTGCCTGTTGCACCTCGGGGCGGTTCAGGTGGTTTTCCAGCTCCCGCAGTTCGCCCGGCTTGACCTCGGAGTCGCCCAGCACCTCCCCCTGCATGGAGATGATGGTGACCCTGGCCCTGGTTTCCCCAGCGATGGCCGCTGCGGCAGCCGGCGCATCCTGTCGCAGCTGGCCGATTTCCTTGGCGGCAGTGAGCCGGGCCAGCCTTGCCTCACTGACGAGCCCTTCCCGCGTTTCCGCCACCAGATATTCCTCGAGGGTCCGTGACAGGTAGCCATAGATCACGCCACCCATGACCAGCGCCAGCAACAGGTACGACCCCATCAGTTTCCAGCGGATATTGAGCGTCATTCCGCCTCCATCTTGTAGCCGAACCCCCGCACGGTCTTGATCAGTTCCCCGGCAGCTCCCAGCTTGGTACGGAGCCTGGTGACATGGGTGTCCACTGTGCGGGTATCCCCCACATAATTGTATCCCCAGACGCTGGTGAGAAGCGTGTCGCGGCTCTGCACCCGGCCGAGGCGTCCGACAAGAAGCGCCAGGAGTTTGAATTCGATGGTGGTTAGCGCCAACTCGCTGTCATCTACCGTGACCCGGTGCCGTTCGCTGTCGATGGCGATGGGGCCTA
>JANXYN010000214.1 GCA_025356035.1 Geobacteraceae bacterium | reverse complement strand
CGCCTCGAAAAAAGCGAAAACCTGGTGCTGGGTCGCTTTCGGCGTCGGCCTGGCAGTGACCCTGCTGTACATTATATTTATTGTAATGGCTGGGGTGGCTTCAAATCTGTAGAGTGCGTGAAATGGTGCTCTCTCTCCGCGCCATGCTCGGCATGACAGGAGCGAGAGATGTCGTTAAACTGGCAGTAATAGCGGGGGGGGGGGGAACTGCGGGTTTTCTGCTCTTTAGCTTCAATCCGGCGCTTGCGCGGTTCTACCCTCCCTGCCCCTTCCACCTGCTTAGCGGGCTCTATTGTCCGGGGTGCGGGTCGTTGCGTGCCTGTCACCAGCTTCTACACGGCAATCTGCGGGGGGCGTTCGGCCTGAACCCCCTGCTGGTTCTCACCTTGCCGTTCATCGCCTATTCCTTCATCTCTCAAGCCAGCGCCACCATGGGTGGGCAGTCGCTGCCGGCTCCCTTCCTCAGACCGATCTGGATCTGGCTCCTGTTCTGGATCATCATGGCGTTCTGGGTCCTGCGCAACCTGCCGTACTACCCATTTTCCCTGCTGGCGCCGTAACGGCTATTCCTTGTTGCAGTCCTTACTTCTTCCTCAACACCAGGCTCTCCCCCTCCCGAGCGATATCCACCACCACCGTATCCCCCTCGCTGAATTTTCCCTCCAGCAGCATAAGCGCCAGCGGGTCCTGGACCTTACGCTGCAGTGCCCTTTTTAGCGGCCGAGCGCCATAGGCCGGGTCGTAACCGTCCCGGGCAAGAAATTCCCGCGCCTTGTCGGTGATCTCCATGGTGATGTGGCGCTCAGCCAGCCGCTGCTGCAGCGCCTGCAACTGGATACCTACGATCTGCTTGATCCGCTCCAGCGGCAGGGGGTGGAAAATGACGATCTCGTCGATCCGGTTCAGGAACTCCGGTTTGAAGCTCTGCCGGAGGGTCTCCATCACCAGGTTCCGCATCCTGTCGTAATCGGCAGCCCCGTGCTGCTGAATATGCTGGGAGCCGAGATTGCTGGTCATGATGATGACCGTGTTGCGGAAATCGACGGTCCGCCCCTGGCCGTCGGTTAGCCTGCCGTCGTCCAACACCTGCAGCAGGACATTGAATACCTCGGGGTGGGCCTTTTCGATCTCGTCAAACAGGACGATGCAGTAGGGACGGCGCCTGACCGTCTCGGTTAGCTGCCCCCCCTCCTCGTACCCGACATAACCGGGTGGGGCGCCAATCAGCCGGGCCACCGTGTGCTTTTCCTGGTACTCACTCATGTCGATCCGGACCACCGCCTGGTCATCGTCGAACAGGAATGCGGCGAGAGCCTTGGCGGTTTCGGTCTTGCCGACGCCGGTGGGCCCGAGGAAGATAAAGGAACCAATCGGCCGGTTCGGGTCAGACAGACCGGAACGAGCGCGGCGCACGGCATTGGCCACCAGAGTGAGCGCCTCATCCTGGCCAACCACCCGGCTCCGGAGCCGCTCCTCCATCTTGATCAGCTTCTCCGACTCTCCCTCCAGCATGCGGGAGACCGGAATGCCGGTCCATTTGGCAACGATCTCGGCCACCATGTCGGCGTCCACCTCTTCGGAGAGCATCTTCCCTTCCTGCTGGACATCGGCCAGCTGCCGGTTCCGCTCGACCATCTCTTTCTCGATGGCAGGGATCTCGCCGTAACGGAGTTCGGCGGTGCGGGCCAGGTTCCCCTCCCGCTCGGTCCTCTTCGCCTCCTCGCGCTTTTCGTCCAGCTGCAGCTTCAGGTCACGCTGCCCCTTAATGATCTCCTTCTCCTTTTGCCAGTGGGTCTTGAGCCTTGCCGCTTCCGCCTTGAGCACCTCTAGCTCGTCAGCCAGCTTCTTCAGCCGCTCCCTGGCATGGGGGTCCTGTTCCTTCAGCAGCGCCTGCTTCTCGATCTCCAACTGGATCGCCTTCCGTTCCACCTCGTCGATCTCGGTCGGCATGGAGTCGATCTCGATCCGCAGGCGGGAGGACGCCTCGTCGATCAGATCGATGGCCTTGTCCGGCAGGAACCGGCCGGTGATGTAACGGTCGGAGAGGGTGGCGGCGGCGATAATGGCGCTATCCTGGATACGAATGCCGTGGTACGCCTCGTATTTTTCCTTGAGGCCGCGCAGAATGGCAATAGTGTCCTCTACCGACGGCTCGCCGGCATATACCTGCTGGAAGCGGCGCTCCAGGGCTGCGTCCTTTTCGATGTACTTGCGGTATTCATCAAGGGTGGTGGCGCCGATACAATGAAGCTCGCCTCTGGCCAGCGCAGGTTTCAGCATGTTGGAGGCGTCCATGGCCCCCTCCGCCGCCCCCGCCCCCACCAGGGTGTGGAGTTCGTCAATAAAGAGAATGATCCGCCCCTCGGATTTGGTCACCTCCTTGATCACCGCCTTGAGCCGGTCCTCGAACTCGCCGCGGTACTTGGCGCCGGCGATCAGTGCCCCCATATCCAGGGCCACCAATCGCTTGTTTTTCAGGGTTTCCGGCACGTCACCGGCAATGATCCGCTGGGCGAGCCCCTCGACGATGGCGGTTTTCCCCACCCCAGGCTCGCCGATCAGCACCGGATTGTTCTTGGTGCGTCGGGAGAGAACCTGGATCACCCGGCGGATCTCCTCGTCCCTGCCGATGACCGGATCGAGCTTCCCCCGG
>JANXYN010000179.1 GCA_025356035.1 Geobacteraceae bacterium | reverse complement strand
GTGGTGAGGAAGCCGCCGGTGTGGTTGATGCCCTGATTCCCTGTTTGAATGCCGTTGCAAAGCGGTGCTGGAGACTTAAAGGAATTTATCGGGATGCAGGGGGGAGGGAATTTGAAGATCAACTGCTGACCGTATATCTGGAACAGGCGGCCGGCGCCGCGCTGCATCCGTTGATCAAGGAATTCTTCCGCGCACTCATCGACATGCGCAACATTCTGACCCTTTACAAGCAGCTCCGCTGGAATATCGGCAAGCCGCTGGCCTTTGTCAAGGGGGGAGCTATCGGCAGAAGCAGGCTCGGGGAGATTGCGGAAAAGGGAAGAATGGCTGAGGTCATCCAGCTGATTCATTCGTTGCCGGGGATGGGAGAGGCGCCTTCCGGCCCGGAAAACGTGGAGCAGCTCCTCCTCGGCTGGCTGACCAGACGGGTGCGAAGATGGGGAAGAGAGCCTGCCGGCATCGGCCTGATCCTTGACTATCTTTGGCGCTGCTACCTGGAAGCGCTAAACCTTGGGCTGCTTATTCACGGGCAGGGGCTGGAACCGGGATTGCTCGCCGGGGAGGTGGTGGCGTGAAAAAGATTGTCTTCATCACTCCTCCTGGGGCACGTCATGGCTTCAGCATTACTGGCGTAATCCAGTATACGAGCGTGCCGGAAGAGGCTGAAGCCACCCTCCTACGGGTACTGGCCGACCCTGACAGCGGGGTGGTGGCCATTGATGAACGGCTGCTCGCGGGAATCGAAGAAAAGCGCTTCCGGGAGATGGGGCGACGCTGGTTTGGTATCCTTATAGTCCTGCCAGCACCTGAGGAGCTGGTCGAGGCAGGGGAAGATTATGCGATGCGCATCATCAGGCAGGCGATCGGCTATCATGTGAGGTTGCAACCGTGACAGGGCAGATCATCGGCATAGCTGGGGCGACGGTAACGGTGGATATGGCCGGGCTGAAACTCTACGAGCGGGTCCAGGTCGGTCACGCCGGCTTTACCGGCGAGGTGGTGCGGCTGGACCGGGAGCGGGCGGTGGTCCAAGTTTACGAGGATACCCGGGGGCTCGGCGTTGGCGAGCCGGCCAGGGGGCTCGGGATGCCCCTCACCGTGCAGCTTGGGCCGGGGCTCCTAGCCGGGATGTATGACGGACTTCAACGGCCGCTGGAAAGATGGCGCGCAGCGCAAGGCCCCTTCATCAAAGGCGGTATAGAGCTTTCTCCCCTCGATTTTGCCAGGCGCTGGCGTTTTTTCCCGTTGCTGCGGGAAGGGGCCGAGGTTGTGGCGGGGACGGTCCTCGGCCATGTGGAGGAGGGGCCGTTTCGCCACTTGATCAGCGCCGCTGCCGCCGGGAAGATCGGCAGGCTCCCGGAGGGGGAGTTCACCCTGGCTGAGCCGCTCGGGACTTTTGCCGACGGCGGGGAGATCCTGGCAGTCCAGCAATGGCCGGTGCGGCGGCCGCGCCCTTACCGGAAAAAACTCCCCGCTAGCCAGCCGCTCATTACCGGCCAGCGTGCCATCGACTTCCTCTTCCCGCTCGCCCGGGGGGGGACCGCCATCTTTCCCGGCGGTTTCGGCACCGGCAAGACCATCCTGGAACAGGCCATCGCCAAGTTTGCCGATGTGGACCTGGTGGTTTACGTGGGGTGCGGTGAACGTGGCAACGAGATGGCGGAGCTGCTCGAGGAGTTCCGTACGCTCACTGACCCGTGGCGTGGCGCCGGGCTCATGGTACGGACCATGGTGGTGGTCAATACCTCTAATATGCCGGTGGCGGCGCGGGAAGCCTCCATCTACACGGCAGTCACCATGGCCGAATACTACCGGGACATGGGATTTCACGTGCTGCTCCTGGCCGATAGCCTCTCCCGCTGGGCGGAGGCCTTGCGGGAAATCTCCTCTTCCCTGGAGGAGATGCCCGGGGAGGAGGGATACCCCACCTACCTCGCCTCACGGCTTGCCGGCTTCATGGAACGGGCCGGAGTAGTGGAGACCCTGGGGGGCCAGACCGGCTCGCTCTCCATGATCCTTTCCGTCTCACCCCCGGGCGGGGACTTCACCGAACCGGTCACCCAGGCCTGCCTCCGCACCGCCGGGGCGTTCTTCATGCTCGACACCTCCCTCGCCCATAGCCGTCATTTCCCGGCTATCAACTGGTTTCAGAGCTACTCCCTCTACGAAAAGGAGCTGACCGGGCACTTCAACGAAAAGGTGGACCCCCGCTGGGGCGAACTCTGCCGCCGCTGCCGGGAAGTGCTGCAAAAGGAGGAGGCGCTCCGGGAGGTGGCCGAGATCGTCGGCGTTGAGGGGTTGCAAGACGCCGACCGGCTGCTGATGAAGGTGGCGGAGCGGATCCGGGAGGATTTCCTCGCCCAGAACGCCTATACCGAGGACGCCTTTTCCCCGCCGGACAAGACGGTGGCTCTGATAGCCGGCATCCTCGACTTTTACGACCAGGCCGTGGCGCGGCTTAAGACTGGGGCGTTGCTGGATGAGGTGCTGAAGGGAGAAACAAAAGCAAATAACAAGGATGGACAGGATAGACAGGATGAGGGTAAAGCCGAAACTTAGCGGGAATAACCAAAACAAAGGTCAAAACCAGAACGCGGATAACATCTGATCAAATCGGATAAAAGCGGATTAAACAATAATCAAAGGGTTTAGAAGCAAAGATAGGAAATTACTTATGCGCCTTGCCGAGCACATCTATCGAACGACCTCATCCATCCGCGGGCCGCTCCTCTTCCTGGAGCGGGTCTTCAGCGCCAGGAGCGGCGAAGTGGTGCGGATCAATTTCCCCGACGGGAGCGTGACCGACGGGGAGGTGCTGAAGATTGACGGCAGGACGGTCCTGATCCAGGCCTACGGCGAGACGCGCGGCCTGGATCTCGATGCCACAGTGGCCTTCACCGATGCGGTGAAGCAGGCACCGCTTTCCGCCGATCTGATCGGCCGAGTCTTCAACGGCTCCTTTCTCCCCATCGACGGGCTCCCCATGTTCATCCCCGAGCGTTGGGGACCGGTCACCGGCTTTCCCATCAATCCGGTGGCGCGGGCCAGGCCGGAGGAGTTTATCGAAACCGGCTGTTCCGCCATCGACGGGCTCAACACCCTGGTCAAGGGGCAGAAACTGCCGATTTTTTCCTGCGCCGGGCTTCCTTCCCGGGAGCTGGCCGCCGGCATCCTTCGCAATGCCCGGCTCGCCGCAGGCGGGGAGTTCGTGGTGGTTTTCGTGGCGCTCGGTCTCACCCACCATGATTACTCATACTACATGGCGGTGCTGGAAGAGATGAAGAGCGGCTTCGTCGCTTTCGTCAACCGCGCCCATGAGCCGGTGGTGGAGCGTCTGCTGGCGCCGCGCTTCGGCCTGGCCGCCGCCGAATATCTCGCCTTCGAGATGGGAATGGATGTGCTGGTGGTGGTCACCGACATGACCAACTACTGCGACGCCCTGCGCGAGGTTTCCACCGCACGGGAGGAACTCCCTGGCCGGCGGGGGTACCCGGGCTACCTCTATTCCGACCTTGCTTCCATCTACGAGCGGGCCGGGCGGATTACAGGACTGTCGGGCTCCGTCACCATGCTGCCGGTGGTGACCATGCCCGAGGACGACATCACCCACCCGATTCCCGACCTGACCGGCTACATCACCGAAGGGCAGCTGGTTCTCTCCCGGGAGCTGCACCAGAAGGGGGTATTCCCCCCGGTAGATGTCCTCCCCAGCCTGTCGCGGCTGATGCAGCGGGGGATTGGCGCCGGCCATACCAGGGAGGATCATCGTCGGGTTGCCAATCTGCTCTACAAGCATTATGCCAAGGGGCGCGAGCTGCGCCGGTTGGAGGCGATTGTCGGCCGGGAAGGGATGCTCGAAAGCGACCGGCAGCTGCTCGACTTTGCCGACACCTTTGAGAGGGAGTTCGTCCACCAGGGGGAAGCGCGGCGGGAGATCGGTCAGACGCTCGATACCGGGATCGCGCTTTTGCAGCGCTTTGACTTGGAAACTGCATAAAATCACTAATATCAACCACGGAGTCACGGAGACACGGAGAAAAGCAAAGTCTCTGAGCCGAAAGGCTGCGAAAGGCAAAACATTGCAAAGCTTTTGGTTTTTAACCCTCAAAAGATGTCAGGTTTCGCTTTTCTCCGTGTCTCAGTGTCTCCGTGGTAAAGGATTTAAGAGAGGTTTCAACCAATGATCCATCCAACCAGGACCAACCTGCTGCTCCTCAAGGACAAGTCCCGCTCGGTGGTGAACAGTGTGGCGATCCTCAAGGCGCGACGCCAGGCACTGATCCGGGAGTTTCTCGCCACCACCACCCCCTTCCTGAAATCGCGGCAGGAGGTAAAGTTGGCCTACGCCAGGGCCATTACCGAGATGCGCCTGAGCCTTGGTCACGAAGGGGAGGAGGTCATCGAGTCAATCGAGGCGGTGAGCGGGAGAGAGCTGGGGGTGGAGATTGAGGAGCAAAGCGTCATGGGGCTCAGGTACAGGGATCTGCGGGTCATCGGGTCGCCGGTCAGGTCGCCCGAGGAGCGCGGCTACGACTACCACTCCACCACCCCCCACCTGGAGGAGTCAATCTATCTTTTCGAGACTATTGTCGCAGAGATGCTGGAGATCGCAGCGTTCGAGAGCAAGCTGAAGCGGTTGGGGGACGAGATCGTCCGGATTACCAGGCGGACCAGGGTGCTGGAAGAGCGGATTCTCCCCGAACTGAGGCGGGAGATCAGGGGGATTGCCCAGTATATAGGCGAGCGGGAACGGGAGGCCTATTACCGGCTGAAGATCTTTAAGGAGAAGCGGGAGGGGTGAAATCAGCGCCGTTGAACCGTTGTGAGGGTGAAGAGTTGCATGGGGCTACTATCGGCTGTTTACCCGCTGCTTATTTGATTGACAAGCGTCGGCTCCTTTTGTATATTTTGCCCCTGATAATTCTATTGTCACAGGGAGGAACGACGAAGATGAAGATTTCCAGCAGGATTGTAGTAAGCGTGGTGTTACTGGGGCTGATTGCTGCCTCTCCGTCTTTTGCTAAACAAGGCGACAAAGCGGTTGACCTGACCCTCGACGTGGCCACTGAGCCGGCGTCAGGTTTTGGTTCGGCGGTCGGCGTTACCCTTGGCGGTGGTTATGAGGTCATAGATAGCCTCCAGGCCCGGATCGATCTCTCCTATTACAGTTGGGACCAAGGCGCTTTTGGCGATGATATAACATACAGGCGTATTCCGCTCGACATCGGGGCGAGGTACTATTTTCAACTCCCGCCGAAAGGTTTAAAGGTATACCCCCTTGCCGCCCTGGAAATCAGCTTCGATGAACTTGAGTTTGCCGTGCCGTTTTTCCCCAAGCAAACTGAGGATAAAGTCCATGCTGGCGTAGTAACGGGTGGCGGCGTGGATTACGCCCTGACCAAGGAGTTCAGCGTCGGCGCCAATCTGAAGGCGCATCTCATTACTGACGGTTATGTGACCATGGGTCTTGGCGGTACATTCCACTTCTAGCAGTTCGCAGAAACCTGGATGTCACAACCAAAGGCCGTCTCCGTAAGGGGACGGCCTTTGTCTTTTTAGGTGTGCGTATCGACGGCTCAGCGGGTTTCGCGCCCGAGTTTGGTCAGCAGATCGACGATATCGTGGGATATGGCGGCGACTTCGCCCAGTAATTGTTCGGCCTTCCCCTGCTCACCTTGCTCCCTTGCGACCAATGATGCCTTTGCCAGGGTATGAATCCGTTCATGGGGCGTTTCAATCTCGCGGTAGGCGGGAAGATGGCTGCAGGTTGAGGCTCCCCCACCATAATACCACTTGCCGAAGCGGCAGTGGCGGTGGTCGGTGACCTCGCTGGAACTGAGCACCAGTTCGCCCTTGACGACGTTTTCTATGCGGTGGACAAAGGACTTGTGGTCCAATTTGGCCAGGTCTATAATTACCACATCCCCGGCGTCCCCGAGGTGGAAGCGCTCTACCACCTCGCGCAGTTCCCCTGCCAGTGAAGTCATCTGCTGGGCATTCTCCGCACTTCCGTGCGCCTGGCTTGACGTCTCGCGCATGACCTCGCTGATCTGGTGAATATTAGCGGTGATCTCCGTGGTGGTGGCGGACTGCTCTTCCGCAGCGGTTGCAATCTGGCTGATCTGCTGGGTTAGGTCGCCAACCTTTTCCAGGATGTTCTTCAGAGCATCTCCCGATTTGCCCGCCTCGCTCGTCCCTTTTTCCACCTGGGTCCCCCCAAGCTTCATTGCCTTCACCACCTCCTGGGTCCCATTCTGAATCGCTTTGATCATGACGCTTATTTCTTTGGTGGCTTTGGTCGTGCGGCCAGCCAGTGCCCGCACTTCATCGGCAACTACCGCAAATCCCCGCCCCTGTTCGCCGGCGCGAGCCGCTTCGATGGCCGCATTGAGCGCCAGGAGATTGGTCTGGTCGGCTATATCCTCGATGGTGCCGATGATCTCGCTGATCTCCTCGGAGCGTGTGCCGAGGTTGAGGACGGCTTGGGAGGTGGCGTTCGTCTGCTCTGCAATTCCCTGCATCACCTGGATGGTTGATTCCACCATCCCGACGCCGGCGGTGGCAGATTCATTGGCCCGGTCAGACCCTTCTGCCGCGCACAGGCAGTTACTGGCAATGTTGGTGGCGGTTGAGTTCAGTTCCTCGCTGGCCACCGCCATGGTGGCTGCCTGTGCTGCGACTTCTTCGGCTGCCGTGGACATGCCCACCGAGTTGTTATAGAGCTGTTGAGCTGCCGCCTCCACCTGGCTGCTGTTGTGGGCGATCTGCGCGATCACCAGCCGGTTCTGGGCGATCATGTCGTTAATCCCTTCGGCCAGCTGACCGATTTCGTCGTGGGCCTCAATTGGGACCGAAACAGTCAGGTCGCCGTTGGCCACGGCGTCAATGGCTAGCTGGACATTTCTGAGGGGATGGTTCACAGACCGGTAGATGAGCCAGCCGAAAAGGAGCCCCAGCGTGATCGCCAGCAGGGCGAGCGCACCATCCTGCTTGACCAGCATCCGGTATTCCGCCATATCGTGCTGCGACTTTTTCAGGCCGTCATTCTCTGTGGCATCGATCAGATCCGCCAGGTTGTCGTTTGCTTGCTGGAAGAGCGGCGGAAGTACAGTAGCGATCAATCTGGCCGTCGCAGCGCGTTCCTGTTGATTGTCGGTTGCAATCCCGCGTTTCGCCTGTTCGACCACCCGGATGGCTTGCTTGTTGTAGGCGGAAAAGGACTCTTCTATATCATGGAGGGACTTGCGCTCTTCTACGGAAAAATCCTGTTTGTTGAGTGCCACCAACTCATTTTCGATGGTTTTTACCCGTTGCAAAGTATCACGCACGGTACTGTTGAATTTGTCCCGGTCGACCTGCACCAGCAGATATGCCAGATCCGCTCGCAGGTAGAGGGAATCGGATTTGACCGCGGTAAGCAGAATCGTCTGCTTTATGTTCCGGTAGGCGTTGCCGATGCCGATACTGGTCTTGTAGGCGCTGTAGATGCCGAAGCTGCCGACGATAATAAGCCAGATGCTAAACCATAAGACGTAGAGAGACAGCTTGGTTTTAAGCCTCAGGTTAGCATAGAGTTTCGCGGGATTTTGCCATACTTTCATTGCAGGTCTCCTTATGCAGCTTGGCCGGACAGCAGCAACTTACCGGCTACTTCACACTAACAACAATCGACGCATGGTGTTGTTACGCTAGGTATCGGCCATCTTGTGGATTATCTTGAGTAAATTTTTGCGGGAGCGGAATTGTGCGGAAGATATTTACAGGGGGGGGGCAATGCCGAGGTGGGTCTTGCTGGGACGCCGATTCACCAGAGAGCAACTGCTTTCAGCCGATTTGAACGGTCTCCATGCTCACGGTTCGCATTGGCTGAACCGACCTGCCTGTGTTACCTTCCAAAAATAGATTGCAAAATAATAGATGGCATGCTATCTATTTGCCATGGATGTTTCTAATACGAAAATTGACCGCACTAATCTCATTTTCCGACTTGGGCTCTTGACAAGGCGCTGGCGCCAGGTGCTGGACAGGGAGTTCCAGGCAGCCGGGTTGACGGATGCAATCTGGCGCCCTCTCCTGCATCTCCATCTCCTTGGGGATGGGATTCGTCAGAAGGATTTGGCCGCATCCGTCGGCATCGAGGGGCCCTCCATCGTCCGCCTCATCGATACCCTTGTGACGAAGGGACTGATCCAGAGGTCGGAAGATGTTACCGACCGTCGCGCCAAACTGCTCTGCCTGACACCGGAAGGGCGATTGGTCGTCGCCCGGATCAGGGAAACCGTGAACTCCC
>JANXYN010000171.1 GCA_025356035.1 Geobacteraceae bacterium | reverse complement strand
GCCGCTGCAAACATTGGATAAGGTGGTCAGTCACATCCCGATCGTTGGCTGGATTCTCACCGGTAAGGACAAAAGCCTGGTAACCGCCTACTTCGAGGCAAAGGGGAAATGGCAGGACCCCACCGTCACCGCCATTCCGGTGAAAGGGATGGCCAAGGGGGTCCTGGACATCTTCAAACGGGTCTTCGAACTGCCTGCCAAACTCGTCACTGACACCGGCGAGGTGATCACCGGCAACTGACCCTTCCGCACTTTTTGTTGCAAAACCTTCACGAGGTATGCTATTTATTTAAGTATCAAAAATTCCACTCAGGAGGATTAACGTGAAAAAAATCGTTTTATTGGTGCTGGCTGTTGCAGCTTTGTCGTTCGCCGGATGCAAGGAAAAGCCTAAGGAAACCGCTCCCCAGGGAGCCATGCCTGCCGACGCAACCCACGGAGGCGGCAACCCCCACGCCGGCTTGAAGCCGGTTGAGATCCCTGCTGGCGCTGGCCACAAGGGGAAGGTCGTGACCGTCCTCAACACCGAAGCGAATACCTATGTTGAAGTTGAGGAAAAAGGGCAGAAGATCTGGGTGGCAAGCCCTCTCGTAGAAGTCAAGGTAGGTGATACGGTTGAATTCCCCGAATCCCAGCCGATGCTGAACTTCCCCAGCAAGGGTCTGAAGCGTACTTTCGACAAGATCGTGTTCGTCCCGGGGCTGCGCGTAACCAAGAAGTAACTGGTCTAATCACCTGCAAAAAAGGCGAAACCTTCACGGGTTTCGCCTTTTTTATTCTGCAACTGGCAATTAAGTTCCACCCCCACCTCGTTTCCCTTGCGGCTTGGCGGATTTTCCATGCTTTACGCGCCTTCCTGCCCCAAGTTTAGCCAGCTCAGCCATGGCCTCATGTGCAGCGCGGTTGGCAGGAACCAGCCGGAGCAGTTCCCGAAATGCTTTGTCTGCCTTATCGGCGGCTCCCATCGTCAAGTAGAGCTCGCCTGCAGCCAACCATCCCCAGGGATTTTCCGGCTCGCGACTGATTACCTGCTGGTATTCCCTGATGGCGGCCGCAACCTCCCCACGCTCCTCGTACATCTCGCCCGCCATGATATTGGTTGCATGACAATAGCCAAGGAATTCCCGCTGGGCAGCAAAATCCTTCGCGGTATAGCGGCTTATTCTGGCAGTTTTGCCAAGCTGCGTGAGGATCGCGGCGGTAGACCGAGCCACGAACGGATCATTTCTCACGTAAAAGGCTTCCCCCTGCATGGTCTCAAAGAGGTCGGGAAGGATTCTCCCGGCTTTCATCCCCTCCTCGAACAGCGCAGTCCCCGGATAGTATGCCAGCGTCGAGACTTGGCCATCATGAGGCCTCAGCTGCTCGATCAGGCGAAGCGTGGACTGCAGCTCCTCCACCCCCTCCCCCGGAACCCCGGTTATCAGATAAATGGAGAGATTTAACCCGGCCTCTCTGGTGGCCCTGGCGGCTGCCATTGCCTGACCGGAGGTGATCCGCTTGCCTAGTGTCTTCAGCACCGCTGCAGATCCGGATTCCACACCGTACTGGACGCATTCGCAGCCGGCCCGCTTCATCCAGCAGAGCATCTCCTGGTCCACGGCAGTCACCCTCGACTGGCAATTCCAGAGGATATAGATGCGTTCCTCCAGGAGCAGCCGACAAAAGTCGATAACTCGCCCCTTATCGGCGGTGAAGGTGTCGTCACGGATGGAAAAATAGATGAGGCCGAAGTGATCCCGGAGATAGCGCACTTCATCGACCATCGACCGTGGCGAGCGAAAGCGGAGCGTCCCCCCCCAGAAACGCGGTGAAGAGCAGAAACTGCAGGATGCGGGACACCCCCGGGAGGTGATGAGAAATTCGAACTGGCGGCGGAGGTCCACACCAATGGCGTCATCGGCATAGGCTGCTGGCAGGGGGAGAGAATCGAGGTCAGTAATAGGCGCACGCGGTGGGGTCTTTAGCACTCCCCCTCCCTGACGCAGGGCAATTCCAGACACAGCAGCTAGATGCCCGCTCCCGATTTTCTCAACGGTGCGCGCCAGCTCAAGAAAGGTCTTCTCCCCCTCTCCCAGCACGACGACATCGACCGCCGCATGCTCCCTCAGAATCTGTACATAGCGATGGGTGGCATGCGTGCCGCCAAGCACTACCAGACTGGCAGGGTTGATCTTTTTTGCCAGGGCGGCGAGCTGCAGCGATTCAATGCGGTTGTGGGTAAATTGCGTGATGCCGATGATGTCGGGGCGCTCGGCACCGAGGAGAGCTTCAATCTCGGGCCAACTGAAGGTGGAGAGGTTGGCAAGTCGGGACCCTATCCCGTGCCAACGAAGAAAGCTGTTGATATAGCCGAGTCCCACAGGGAGGAGTGATGTGTAAGGATCGCCAACACCGGCCGCATGGGCTTTGTAAATAAGCAACACCTTCACGCCACTCCCTCCCGGAGCAACCGTTCTGCCAGCGGGATGTCCGCAGGGAGCAGGGGAAAGGAGATGACGTCAGCCGGTTCCACCCAGCGATGCTCAGCGACATCGAGGTCTTGGACGTTACCACCTGTCCAGCTGCACCGGTAAACCATTACCAGTACCGTCCGCTCAGGGTAGCGGTGATAGAGGACATCAACGACCCCCTCCACCAAAATATCGATGCCGAGCTCTTCGCGAATTTCCCGCACCACGCAATCCCGGGGATCTTCATTCGCTTCCAGCTTACCGCCGGGGAATTCCCAGAGCAGCGGATAGGGGGCATTCTCCCTACGCCTGGCCAAAAGAACCTTCCCTTCATGTTTAATTATTGCCGCGGTTACCAGGAGCGGAAACATTTCCACCTCAAAGTCAAAAATCCGGCCATATGGCCGGATTTTGTCATTAATTGTCAATTATTGGCAAACCATCACCGTCAGGCGTGGTTACCTGCAAAATGATGCAAGGGGAGCAAGGCGGAGGCGATGACGAAGCCAATACCGTTAGCCCCTGAAGCGTTCTCGTATCAGTTACTGCCAACAGCGCCGGGTGCGTCAGATTCCAGGGCCTCCAGCTGTTCTTCCTTGACTCCTGCAACCAGGTCGTCAAGCCTGGCCATGGCCGGGTTGAATTTATCAATCCGCTTGGCCCCTATGTAACGGGCACGGTAATAGGGGGTGTTCATGGAAGAAATGATCACCTTATGACTCCCCGACGAGGCATGGATCATCTTGTTATCGCCAAGATAGATGCCAACATGGGAGGGAAAACGGGCGTAGGTGCGAAAAAAGATCAGGTCCCCCTTTTGCAGGTATTCTGGAGGGACGTCGGTGCCAACCTTGTACTGCTCGCGGGCAGTCCGTGGCAGTTCAACCGACAATTCCCGGAAGACCTGCTGGACGAAACTGGAACAGTCAATCCCGCGGCGCGTCTCCCCGCCGAAGCGATAACGAATCCCGAGAAAACTATAGGCACTCTTCCTCAGCTCCGTGATCTTTTCCACTTTCAGGTCGCCATTCTGCGGCAGTTCGGTCTTTTTGTCCAGATCGGGCTCGGTCAACTCTGCCAGACTCCGTTCATACTCCTCCTCACTGAAGAGATCCGCGTTGCGCAGCTGCCTACTTACCACTCTCTGACGTGCCCCTTCGGCAGGCTTGTTCCCCTTGACCACCAGGATCTGCCCCGGCTTGACGAGATCACTGCGAAGGTCGTTGAGCCGTTTCAAATCTTTGGCAGAAATATTGTTTTTCCTGGCAATTGCCAAGAGCGTCTCCCCCTCCAACACCCGGTAAGTTACCTGCTTGGTCTTGCCGGTTTTTACGGCATCCTCCCCCGTCGCCGCTGTTTCCAAAGGAATCACCAGGAGATCACCGCTCTTGATATGATTGTTCACCAAGTTGTTGGCCGCCTTCAACTCCTTGACCGTCACATGGTATTTCCGCGCCACCGCATAGATAGTTTCATTCTTCTTGACCAGATGGGTCTTGGCAGCGAAGACCAGAGACGGTATAGTCAGCAACACAAAGCCTATAATGGCAGTTTTGAATAATTTGGACATGGTCCCTCCGTGCCGTCAAATGTGCAACAAATGTACCAACGAGCAGGTGACGGATGACACTCCACCGGCCAAGGTGCTGGCGTCAAGCTAGCGCTGCCCTGTAACAACCCGCACCTTTACCAGCTCCTCCCGGAGGAACCGCACCTGAGGTGCCGGTGTTATCAGCCTGCGCTCGAGCGTTACGCTCTGCCAAATCCCGGTCAGATCAATATCCTCAGTCTGCACGGACTGCAGCATTAGCAGAATATTTTCCGGCCCCTCCACCATAACCGTTACTGGCTCGGCCTTCAACCGGCGCAATTCATAGCCATCCGGCAGCTCGCCAGTGACAGATACCCGGACCCGCAGAGTCTTGCGCACTTTTTTGTCAGCCAGCACCTTCACTACGGAAGGCTTCACCCCGGAAACCTTCATCCCGAGCGGCAACTTAAAGTCCTCATCGGAGACGGGAACGGTGTTCTGCCCCTCCTTGAGCCTGGACAGATCGAGGTCTGCCACAATCTCCTCCGGTCTTGGCGAAGGAACGAGGCTGGAAAAGACCTTAAGCTGCACCTCAACCTGCTCAGGCACATTATTGATCAGCGCCAGGTTGTCCGGAAGGTTGTGGAACTTAATTGGCGCTGCAACCGTGATTACCCCGCCCTGCCGGCTGGTTATGATTAGCCAGCTCCCAACCACCAGCAGCACCGTGGCCAGCTTAGGCCAGAGGTTGCTGAATATCCTCTGCTTGATAGAGACCTTCTGGATCTCGGGCTCTGGCGGAGCAAGGAGAGTATGCAGGGTATCGGTGAGCTCTTCCTGCTTTCTGATGATCTGCAGCTCCCCACCCTGGGCGAGGGAAACCTGGCCCATCTCCTCGGAGACGATAATAACGATGGCATCGGAGCGCTCAGTCAGCCCGATGCCGGCCCGATGCCGGGTTCCGTAGTAATGGGGGAGTTCGCTATTGGTTGAGAGCGGCAGGTGGCAGGAGGCCAGCGCAATCCTGCCATCCCTGATGACGACAGCACCATCATGAAGCGGGGTGCCGTCCATAAAAATGCTCCCGATGAGCTGGCTGCTCAACAGGCTGTCAAGTGGAACGCCATGCAGCAGATATTCGTCAAGCGGCTCCCGGCGCTGAAAGACGATAATGGCGCCGGTGTTCGACGCCGCCAGTGAAAATACCGCCGCGGCGAGTTTCCCGAGCTCGATTTGCGGCCCGCTTTCCTGGCGGCCGAACATATTTCTGAGCAGGCTGAAACGGTAGAGCGCCTGGCGGATTTCAGCCTGGAAAACCACGATAATCAGGATAAAGAGGACAGTACCGATTTCCTGGAGGATCCAGCTGGTCATGAACAGCCCGAAATACTTGGTGACAACGTACACGAGGCCGAGCGAAGCAAGACCGATGACTACCTGGAGCGCCTTGGTGTTTTTGAACCAGCTGTACAACTGGTACACCAGAAAGCTCATAATGATAATATCGGCAATGTCTTTCAGGCTGATAAACGAAAACAATCAATGACCTCTCATCGTTATCTTGCTTGCCCCTCGACCAAAGCTGCCGGCTTTTCCAGTTTCACGGCGCCTTGCGGAGTGGTTAGCGTCATCCCCTGCGGCAAACCGGCTCCACCAGTTACAGGGGGTGCTGGTTGGGTGGTGGCGCCAGCGGCTGGTACCAATGAATTGACTGGCGGAATTTTCAACCCGCGCGCAACTGCGGCGGTACGTTTATGACTGTGGCGAGCCAGGTTACGCGCAGAAGAAACCACCAGCTGAGGCTGCTTCCTGTTCAGTTCTGCCATCAACTCATCATAGAGCGGCGGATGGGGATTGGGGAGAGGTAGTTTCCCCAGATAGGCCCCTTCAGTATAGACATTGCGGGCATTCCACATGGTAAAACCAAAGGACTTGGCATCACGGGCGGCTTGAATCTGATCCACGATCATCTTCTTGTCGTAGGCGCCGCCGATCTTGAAATCCTGCAGCCAGGGGCGAAGTTTGGCGCGCTGCCCCTCAAGCCGTTTCAGGCCCCGCACACAACTGTCGTAAATGATCCGATAGGGATGCTCCCCTGGCTTGGCCAGCCCCAGGTGACCACTGGGGAAATGGGACGGATAGATCATGGGGCAGATATAGTCCACGTAAGGGGCGATATCCTCCAGCCGCTGACCAATCTGCATATCATCTTCCGCCATTACGATAAGGCCGAACACATCAGCAGAAACCAGCACATTTACTGGCTTCAACTCCTTATCCACATACTGGAAAAACCTTCTGATGATCTCGTGCTTCGGCACATCACCCTTGTAGACTGGGTAAGCAATGAGCTTCATCTCCCCGTCACTGGGAAACCGCACATAATCGAACTGCACCTCGTCAAAACCGCGCGCTGCGGCCTCCTTGGCCAGAGCGATATTGTAATCCCATACCACACGGGAAGCTGGGTCGACCCAGGCAAGCCCCTTGCGATCCTTCCAGGTCCCTCCACCCCTGCTATTCACGGCAAGCTCGGGCTTTGCGCCTGCCAACTGCGGATCCTGGAATACCGCGATGCGGGCAATGGTATAGATTTTCCGCTCCCTACAGTAGCTGAGGATCTTATCCAGATCGCGGATCCTTTTTTCATGGGAACCGATCTGGGCCACCATCGGCACCTTTGAATCATAACCGACCTTGCCGGTACTATCCTTGATGTCGATAACCACCGCGTTCAACTCTGACTTGGTCATCATCTCTACCAGCTTATAAAACCGGCTGATCCCGGCAGTCCATGAAGTAATATAGATCCCGCGGAATTCCGTATTTAAAAGCTCCCGCTTGGCCGGGCCATAATTCTTGCTTACCGACTGGGCCGAGGAGTAACCTTCCTGAGTCAGCTTCGCCGGCCAGAGCGGATTGTCGTTGGTTAAATAAAAACCGAAGCAGGCGGCAGTTGCCACCCCTGTTGCCGCAATTCCGAGCAAAATTCCCTTCTTCAAAACTTCCCCTCCAGTCAGTCTTTAAACGATGCCGCTGCGCCACCCGGCCTGCCACTGATATTTTGCTGGCAGCAGCCATGGTTTTGTGGTACAAACTGAGCATCTCGCTTCTCCCAGTTTGACCTTGAAAGATACCACTCTTTAAACAAAAAGGACAAGAAAAATGTACCACCTTTCGCAGAAGGGGGAGCGGATCCAGGAGATGTTTGGCGCCATTGCCCCCCGTTATGACTTTCTCAACAGCCTTTTGAGCTTTGGTATCGACCGGCGTTGGCGCCGCTATGCAGTTAGACAGGTAACTTGTAGCGCGGGTGGCCGCATCCTCGATGTCGCCACCGGCACCGGCGACGTGGCGCTGCAGATAGCCGCCACCACACCTAACTCGGTGACCATTGATGGCATCGATTTCTGTAGGGAGATGGTGGAGGTCGGCATGGAGAAGGTGAAGAATTCTCCCTTTGCCAGCCGCATCGCTCTCGGCATCGCCCCCTGCGAAGCGATCCCGTTTCCAGACAACACCTTCGATTCGGTCACCATCGCCTTCGGCATCAGAAACGTTGTCGACCGCCGGCTCGGGCTCGCCGAGATGCTGCGGGTCCTGAAACCAGGCGGTCGCGCGGTAATCCTCGAATTCTCCAATCCGCGCTCCAGGCTGTTCAAACGCCTCTACCATGTATATTTCACCAGAGTGCTGCCACTGATTGGCGGCCTTTTTTCCCGCTTCAGCGCCTATCAGTACCTTCCCGATTCTGTTCTGGAGTTCCCCAGCCAGGGCGAGTTCAAGGCGCTGCTTACTGAAGTTGGCTATGCCGGAGTTGGCCATCACGATCTGACCTTCGGCATTGCCAGCGTATACGTTGGTGAAAAAACCGGCAAATCGGCGTAGGATGATGAAACTGCAGTTCGACTCCGGGTTGTTGGCTGGCGCAATTACTGGTTGCCCAGCCGCCCGGCTTGACAAAATCTCGACATTTATGTATAAGCTCTTGAAACAATAAAAGAATCCGGAGATCCCTGATGTTGCTTCTCGCGAACCTGCTCTTTGCCCTGGCCAAGATAGTTGAACTGGCCAACGGACTCCTGACCGTATATAAATACCTGGTCATCGCCAGTGTCGTCCTCTCGTGGGTCCATGCCGATCCGTACAATCCGATCGTCACCTTCATCTATCGTCTGACTGAGCCACTGCTCCGCCCCATCCGGCGACGGATGCCCGATACCGGCATGATTGACTTCTCCCCACTGGTGGCTTTTGCTCTGATCTTTGTCATCCAGATCGTCGTCTTTGACACCGCCTATGAATACCTGATCCATTTCAGCGGTCAACTGAAACTGAGAGGCTGACAACCATGCGCATCACCCCGCTCGATATTCAGCAACAACAGTTCAAAGGGAAGGTTTTTGGCGGACTTGACGCCGAGGATGTGGATTCTTTCCTCCAGATGCTGGCCCAGGAGATGGAAGACCTGATCCGTGAGAACAGTGAAATCAAAGAGCAGCTGCACCGGACCGAGTCTGAGAAGGAAGAGCTGACCAAGCGTGAGAGCAACCTTCGCGAAACACTCTTCGCGGCCCAACGGGTGACGGAGGAAATGAAGGCCAACGCCCAGAAAGAATCGAATCTGATCATCTCCGATGCCGAAATCAGGGCGGAAAAGTTGCTAATCGATGCGGAAAAGCATCTGGCGCAACTGAAAAACGATATCCAGGAGATCCGCCGGCAGAAACTGCAGTTTGAATCTGGCTTTAAGGCTCTCCTCGACAGGCATTACAAGATGCTCGCCCTCGACCAGGAATAACGGAGACGCCGCCACGCTGCACATTACCGAATCCACTGCCGGAGTTACCTTCAATGTCCATATCCAGCCGAGGGCATCGCGCAATGAGCTCTGCGGACTCCATGGCGACGAGCTTAAGGTACGGCTCACCTCGCCACCGGTGGAAGGTGCCGCCAACAAGCTTTGTGTCGAATTCTTCGCCAAGCTCCTCGGCGTCGCAAAATCAAAAGTCGTCATTATCGCCGGTGAGAAATCCCGGCATAAAACAATCCGGGTGGCTGGCATCGACAAGGAAGCGGTTCTTGCCTTACTTCTCTAGCTTAAGAGGTCCGCAATGAAAGCAAGTGACATCATGGTCACGGATGTCCCCACCATATCGCAGAAATCTCCGGTATCGGAAGCGGTCCGTCTCCTGAAGCAAAATTTCGGCGACGCCAGCTTTTTGAACGCGGCGCCCGGACTGATCGTGGTGAACGGCCGGGGTGAACTGGCCGGCATCCTTTCGCCGCTCAGCATCATCACCGCCTTGCTGGAAAACGCCCATGGACTCGACCTGCCAACCCGACTTAACGACGAGTTTTTTGCCCGGCTCTGCGATGGGATCAAGCATAAACAGGTTGAGGATGTCATGGAACGGCAGGCCATTTCGGTTACCGAGGATGCCCTGCTGACCGATGTGGCCGAGCTTTTTGTCAAGCACCGTTTCCAGAGGGTGCCGGTGGTAACGGGAAAGAAAGTGGTGGGGATCATCTACCGCTCGCGCCTTCTCTTTGCCATGGCAAAGAGCCTGTTACAGTGACCGGCAGGACGGAAACTTCTTTGTGCGTCAGAGATTGACAAATACCCCCCCGCGGACTTATATTAAAAGAATAGATTTACTATTGGAAGACGGAGGATTTAACACCATGCCACTCTATGAATATCAATGCACCGCCTGCAATAACCAGTTCGAACTGCGCCAGAAGTTTTCCGATGCGCCGGCCAGCGAATGCCCGAAATGTAGTGGGCCGGTGCAAAAACTGATTTCCAATACCGCCTTTTCCCTGAAGGGTGGCGGCTGGTATGCCGAAGGCTACAGCGAGAAAAAAGGCTCCGACGCCCCAAGCTGCCCATCCGGTGGGAGCTGTGCAGGTTGTCCATCTGCAGCAGCCTGAGCCATTCAGTTTCAATCCCCCTTTCCGGGGGATTTTTTTTGCCCGCATCCGGCCGGAAATAACTTTACAAAGCTGCGCCCGTTCCTTATTATTTCCTAAATAACAACCTTGTGGGAGTGAGATTAAATATGGCAAAGATCATTGACGGCAAGGCCATTGCGGCCAAAATTCGCGGTGAAATCGCTACCGAAGTCACCCGCCTCGCCACAACCGGAATTACGCCAGGCTTGGCCGTGGTGCTGGTGGGTGAAGATCCGGCCAGTAAAGTGTATGTCAGCATGAAGGAAAAGGCCTGCCAGGAAGTGGGGATCTTTTCCGACGAGTACAAGCTGCATGCCGAAACCGGCGAAACCGAACTCCTGGCCCTGATCGAGCGACTTAACAATGACCCGAAGATCCATGGCATCCTGGTCCAGCTCCCTCTGCCGAAGCATATCAATGAGGCAAAGGTCCTGGAGACAATCTCCCCCAGCAAGGATGTGGACGGCTTCCACCCTTACAATGTGGGCCGGCTAGTCATCGGCAAGCCGCTCTTTCAGCCCTGCACCCCCTACGGCGTGATGGTTATGCTGAAAGAATTCGGCATCGACCTCGCCGGCAAAGAGGTGGTGGTGGTAGGTCGCTCCAACATCGTCGGCAAACCGGTGGCGCTGATGTGCCTCCAGCAGCACGCCACGGTCACCCTTTGCCATTCAAGAACCAGGGATCTCTCAGCCAAGGTGCGGATGGCGGACGTTTTAATCGCCGCAGTCGGACAGCCGGAAATGATCAAGGGCGAATGGATCAAGGAAGGGGCGGTAGTGATAGACGTCGGAGTGAACCGGGTTGGTGACAAGAAGCTGGTGGGCGATGTGGAGTTCGCCGCCGCCAGCCTCCATGCCAGTGCCATTACCCCGGTGCCGGGTGGAGTCGGGCCGATGACCATCACCATGCTGCTCCATAACACCCTGGAATCGGCCAAACGGCAGGCACAAGGCTAAGGGCTAAAGGTGAAAAGCATGTTATCCCTTCAGCCTTTTGCCTCGCGCCGTTAGCCCGGGTTATCCATGATCATCAGCAGACAAAAACCGTTTCCGGAGATCCTTGCCGCACTGCAACAAACTCCCCGGGTTTTCCTCGTCGGCTGCGCCAAGTGCGCCACCGTCTGCAAGTCCGGCGGGGAGGAAGAAGTCTGGCAGATGCAGGAGGCGTTGAGCGCGGCGGGCAAAGAGGTGAGCGGCTCGCTGATTATCGATGAAGCCTGTCACATGCTCCGGGCGGGTCGAGACCTGCGCGGCAAAAAGGAGCAGGTCGAGGAGGCCGACGCACTGCTGGTTCTCGCCTGCGGCGCCGGGGTGCAGTCCATTGCCGCAGCCTCAGCCAAAATAACTGTCAGCGGCACCGACACCCTCTTTCTCGGCAATATCCGCCGTTTCGGCCAGTTTGAGCAGAGGTGTTCCCTGTGCGGCAACTGTCTGCTGACCGAAACCGCCGGCATCTGCCCCGTCACCCTCTGCCCGAAGGGGGTGTTGAACGGACCATGCGGCGGCATGGATAATGGGCGCTGCGAGGTAGACGCGGAAGCAGAGTGTGCCTGGTTCCAAATCTACGAGCTCCTCAAGTCGCAAAGTCGTCTTGAGCGACTTGCCACCATCACCCCGCCCAAGGATTTTGCCCGGATGCTGAAACCGGGGAAGCTGAAAATCGAGAAATAGGAATAAATGATTTCCCTCCAGGAAAAACTCGAATCCGGCACATTCGTCATCACCGCCGAGGTCTCCCCCCCCAAGGGGTGCGATTGCAGCGAATTCCTGGGGAAGTCCCGGGCGCTCAGCGGGCTCATCGATGCCATCAATGTCACCGATAACCAGGGTGCCAACATGCGCATTGCGCCGCTGGCCGCCGCAGCCATCCTGGTAAGGGAGGGGATTGAACCGATCCTCCAGCTCACCTGCCGGGACCGAAACCGGCTCGCCCTGCAAAGCGACCTGCTCGGCGCTGCGGCTCTCGGAATCACCAATATTCTGGCGCTCACCGGTGATCATATCTCCTGTGGCGACCACCGAACCGGCAAACCGGTCTTCGACCTTGATTCAGTGCAGCTCCTCCAGACCATTACCGGGCTGAGTACTGGCCAAGACCTTGCCGGCAATGCGCTGGAAGGCGTGCCACTCTTCTACGCAGGCGCGGCGGCGGCACCTCAGGCAGAGCCCTTTGCCTTGACCCTCTTCAAACTGGAAAAGAAAGTGGCGGCCGGCGCCCGCTTCTTCCAGACCCAGGCAATCTTCGAGCCGCAGCGACTGCAGGCTTTTTGCGCGGCGGTCCGGCCGACCGGGGTGAAGGTGATTGCCGGGATATTCCTGCTCAAGTCAGCCGGCATGGCCCGTTTTGTCAATAAAAACATCCCGGGACTCACCATCCCCGCAGAACTCATTGCAGAACTGGAAGCCGCTACCGATCCTTTGGCAACAGGGGTGGAGATTGCCCGCCGGCTGGCGACCGAATGCCGTTCCTGCTGTGACGGCGTGCATATTATGGCCATGGGTCGAGAGGAATTGATCCCGGAAATCACCAAGGAGTTGCGCCAATGAAGGTCAAAAAAGCCGTTTTCCCCGTCGCAGGTCTCGGCACCCGGTTTCTCCCTGCCACCAAATCTTCCCCCAAAGAGATGCTTCCGCTCATCGATAAGCCGCTGGTCCAGTACGTGGTGGAAGAAGCGGTTGCGGCTGGGATCGAGCAGATCCTCTTCGTCACCGGCCGGAGCAAGCGGGCCATCGAGGACCACTTCGACATCTCCTTTGAACTTGAGGCGCTCCTCTACGAAAAGGGGAAGGACGCGGAACTGAGCCAGATAAGACATATCGCGGAAATGGTCAACATCTTTTATGTCCGCCAGAAAGAAGCACTGGGGCTGGGACACGCCATCCTCTGCGCCAAGGAGTTCGTCGGGCAGGAACCATTCGCCGTCCTCCTCGGCGATGACATCATCGACGCGGAAAAACCCTGCCTCGGCCAGTTGCTCGAAGTCTACAACAAGTACCGGGGTTCAGTCCTCGCCCTGGAGAAGGTGCCGCTGGAGAACATCTCTTCCTACGGCTGCGTCAAGGCCAACGTCATTTCGGAACGGGTCTACGAGGTGATTGACATGGTGGAGAAACCGAGGCAGGAAGAGGCGCCGTCCGATCTGGCGATCATCGGCCGTTATGTCCTCACCCCGGACATCTTTCCGATCCTGGAAAAACAGACGCCGGGAAAGGGGGGAGAGATCCAGCTCACCGACGCCATCCTCAAGCTGTCAAAAGAGGAGGCCATCTACGGCTGCCGTTTTGACGGGATCCGGCACGATTGCGGCGACAAACTCGGCTTCCTGAAGGCAACTGTGGATATGGCCTTGAAGCGGGAGGAGTTCAACGATGAATTCAGGAAATTCCTGGAACAACGACTCTTTCATAGCAAAGGTCAGTGAAGCATCCCACGGCTGCTCCCCCTGATGATACCATACTGAAAAAAGGCGATCAGGTTAAATTCGTTTTTGTCGTACCCTTTCGGAAAGGCTCCAACCGGACCGATCTGGTGTAACGCCCGCAGCACTTCCTCATCCAAAATCTTGCTCCCAGAGCTGTTCAGCAGCTCGACACTGACAATCTCTCCTTGCCGGTTAAATGTTATCCGCACAGGAGTTACTCCCTCAATGCCAAGCCTGGCAGCGTCAGCCGGATAGCGCCAGACCCCGTAAACAGCCGTTTCAAAGCGCCGAAGAAATGAGCCGAACTGAATATCGTCGGTGTTAAGAAACTTGGTTTCGCCCGCTTCCACCTCGGTCTCGTATTTTCTCCGGTAGCTCTCCTCTAGTCTGGCCAACTTATCAGCGCTCGGAAACAATTTGGACAACTCCGGAACTTCTGCCCCCTTCGGCTTAAGAATACTCTCGCCAGGCCGTTGTTTCATGTGTGGGCCAGGGGCAGTGGGTTGCGGCTGGTGGATAATCTCCCCACCACCTTTTTGCAGAGGCTGCTGAGGTTGTGGCGGCACCGGCCTGGCTACAATAGGTGGTGGAGCAGGCTTGTCCCGTTCCCGTTCGCCTTTTGGCGCAACTTCCTTGGCCACACGCTGTCGTTTTTCCGCTAGTCGCCGTGCCTCCCCCTGCACTTTCCCCGGCGAGCTCACCTGCGGCTGCTCCTGCAGGTCAACCATCAACGGTTCCTGCCTAAATAACGGTTTCTCCTCTGGCCTCAAGAAATAGACGACGAATGCTCCCATATGCAGCAGCAACGACAGGAGCACCAGATAGATGAAGGTTTTTTCGATATAGCGATCAGACATCAAAGTCTCAATGGATGCACGTTTTTTCCTATTGTAAGGGAACGGAATGCAAAATGCAACTTGAGGGTGGCTGAACTGTGCCTGGACCGGCCGTTAAATAACCTTGCACTGACAGAGCAAGACGAAGGGAGCTGCGCAGAGCCCTGAAAAGACGGCGCAGAAGTGACTCAGGCTAACGCCTGGTAAAGAATAGCCACACCAAACAGCAGAAACAGGCAGCCGGCGGCCCGGTGAATAACCGCCAGGGGAATATGGCGGATCAGTTGCCGCCCGACAAAAATACCAAGCAGCGACACGGACCAGAGTGCCAGAGTTGAGCCGGCAAAAACCGTAAACGTCCTGTCATGCTGGGCAGCCAGACTAGTGGTAACGAGTTGGGTCTTATCCCCAAGCTCCGCCAGCAGGATCATCAGGAATGAGGTAAGCAAGGGGCCACGCGCCGAAACTCTGCTGCTCTCCTCATCAGTCTCATCATAGCGAGCCAGCAGCGCGGCAATGCCGAAATAGAGAAACATCATAGCAGAAACCAGCTTGACCCAGAAGATAGGGAGAATCCCAAACAGGAGATTGCCGACCAGCACTGCACCTAGGTTCAGCAGGGCAAAGGCGGCAGCAATGCCTATGAATACCTTTTTCCAAGGATATCTGGCAGCAAGCGCCATCGCGGTAAGCTGGGTCTTGTCGCCCAGTTCCGCCAGGAAAATAATGCCAAACGTACTGAAAAATATGGGGAGTTCCATGACTACTCCTGATATGCAATTTGCCCATGCTACGGGATTGCTTGATAAAAAGCAAGATTGCATTGCCCATCACTCTCCGCAACCTGAAACGCAACAGCCCCCGGAGGTATTCAAAAACCCCGGAAGCCAGGTCAAACGGGATCGCAATAACCGAAGTGCAGGACGCAAAAAAGCCCCACCTCTTGCGAAGTGGGGCTTTTTCATAATAATTCCCGGCGGCGACCTACTCTCCCACACAGCTACCCATGCAGTACCATCGGCCCTGAGGGGCTTAACTTCCGTGTTCGGGATGGGAACGGGTG
>JANXYN010000106.1 GCA_025356035.1 Geobacteraceae bacterium | reverse complement strand
CCAAGCTGCTCGGGATCAATCCATCCACCCTTTATTCCCGCATGCAGAAATTGGGAATCAACAATCGTCACCTCAAAGACGAGATGCCGCCTTAAAGGCGACATCTCGTCTTTCTCCGGCTGGTCCTTCCCACTTCGCCATCCCCCTTAGGCCTCTAACCTACTGATAGTATAGCATTTGAATCGCATAATCCAGATTTGGCACGAATCTGGATAAAGGTATAGCCATGCTCCTGACGATGGTGAAAATATCTCCCTCCCCCGGGAAACAGCAAGAAATCCTGGACATCCTGATGTCCGTGCGCGGACCGACGCTTGCCGCATCAGGCTGCCTTGAATGCAGCATCTACGAGGAGCATGACGAAGAGCATATCGTCCTCTATCTGGAAAAATGGCAATCAATGAATGAAATGATCGTCCACATCCGTTCACCTCTTTATACCCGGGTACTCAAGGCGCTGGAACTTTCCGTCCGACAACCGGAAATAAGTTTTTATGAAGTTTCCGGCAGACAGGGGATTGAGCTGATCGAAGGCGTCCGGTCGCCGATGGCCAGTGTCACTCAAGGCGATACGTAATCACAACTGTAGACACGTCAACAAGAAAAGGAGAAACGTCATGAAAAGAATGAAAATGGCAGGGATGCTCGTAATGGTCGCGGCGGCTGCGCTGCAATTCGGCGGCTGCGGGGTGGGAAGCCATCAGGCGCGCAATGTGGACCTCAAAGAATCACCCCTCGTCAACCCGGACATCCTCATGAAAGGGGCCGGTGATCAGGTCCTCTACCGTTACGTGAAACCGAATTTGGACCTCAAGCAGTACACCAAGGTCATGATCGAACCAGTCCTGGTCATGAAGGATGGGGAACTGGACAAGGACGAGCTGCAAAACTTTCAGAATCTCGCCAACAACGCTTACGTCTACCTGACCCGTGAACTGGAGAAGGATTACAGGGTCGTCCAGGCACCCGAACCGGGTACGATGAGGGTCCAGATGGCCATCATCGACGCCGACAATGCGAAGCCGGTCCGCAACACCCTCTCAACTCTCATGCCGATTGGCATCGGTATCTCCCTGGTAAGGTATAGTGCCACCGGCAAGCAGTCGGGGGTGGGGGAAATCACCGTGGAAATGAAGATCACCGATGCCAGCACCGGCGAATTGCTTGGCGCGGCACTCGACCGGCGCGTCGGCGGCAAGGAAATCTCTAAGCTCTGGAGTAAATGGCATAACGCCGATGATGCCCTGCAGTACTGGGCAAAGAGGCTGAGCTTCGCCCTGTGCGACATGCGCGGCGGCTCGAACTGCGTGAATCCTTGATTAACCGACGCATCACGGGGCCGTGCCACTGTACGCAATTCGTGCAGCCCGCGGTCTCTGCCACCACAAACTACAACAGCCGCTGGCTATTACCAGCGGCTGTTGTACAAATGATACAGCCCGTTAAACCTTGTGATGTAATCTTCCGTGCCGCTGTTATCCCCAGGCGCTGGCCATTTCGGTCGAAGAGGATTCCAAGTAATAGATTGTTACTGCCTTAGTATACCTACGCAGGCAGACCGCGGCCATTCGCTCCTTTTTTTCTGGACGGGTGGCCGCAGTTGCTTCGGCAGGTGATCAGGAGGCGGGGATAGTTACCGTTCCCTCAACGTGACCTGCACCTCGATGCCGGCAAACCGATTGAAGCAAAGGAGGTCTCTCCCGGCTAACGTTCAGTGAGCCAGCCCACCACATCAAATTCCAGCATGCTTTTTTCTTGTTAGGACGAAATATCATGCCGGAGTCGATATGTCGTCTCGCCTGCGAGCGTCCGATCCTCTCCCCGTGTTGTGAAGCGGCTGTTTCAGGCAGTTGTCACCTTTTGCCGTCGATCATCGAGTCTGGCACGATTTTCCCAATACAATATTGAGGATATTATTCTTTCGTAAATGTGCCGATGCCGGTCCGATTGTCCGACATAGCCTGGCGTGGTTGGAGAAGCATACTCATATAGCAGCGCAGCCAAGTTGATGGAAAAAGCTCACGGAGGAACGACATGAATATAACGAGAACCGGAAGAATGGCGGGGTATCTGCTTTCAGGTATAGTTCTGGCAATTCTGGCAGGGTGCCCGAGCGCCAGTGTCACACAAACCAGGAAAGCCGGCGCTCTCCCGCGGCCGGATATGGTTGTCGTTCACGACTTTGCGGTTACTCAGAAGGAAGTGAAGCTTGACCAGGGCGTCATGCAGAAAGCAATGCGCGACAGCTCGAGCAAGGCGGTGTCGCAAGAAGAAAATGCGGTCGGACACGCCGTTGCCAACAAGCTTTCCGAGTCCTTGGTGACGGAACTCCGCAAGGCTGGGATCGCGGCCACCCGTGCCGGCATGCAGGTCCAGACCTCGAACACGACAGTGCACCTGACCGGGCAGTTCGTAACGATCGATGAGGGTAACCAGACCGCCCGGATCTGGATTGGCTTTGGTATGGGTGGTACGGAACTCCGGACACACATCCAGCTCGTCCAAGGAGGAAACCTGATTGCCGAGGGTGAAACCGCAACAAAGAGCAGCCTCAAGCCCGGCATGCTGGCGAGTGCCGGTGTGGCGGCAGGCGCGGAAACCGTTGTCCCCCTGGTGGTTGGAGGCACAGCCACGACGTTGAGTGAAACGGTACGGGGAACTATCGAAGCCGATGCCGGCCGCACTGCGGAAGAGGTGGCGAAGCGGGTGAAAAAGGCTTACCAGGACCGTGGCTGGCTTCCCTGAAGGGTCATCACCGGAAAGCAAGCAGCCAAAAGGGCAGTGGCAAAGCATAGCAGATAGAGAAAGGTACGCGACACCATGATCCCGAGCGAACTAAAAATCGATAGAAACCCGGACGGCGCCCTACTGCTTAGCCTGGCAGGCGAGTGGAAACTGGGAAGTGCGATCCCTTCACCGGACAGCGCGCTTGCCGGACCTGCCGCGGGGGAGAAAGCACAGCGTCTCGCCTTTGCAACCGACAAGCTCGAGGGGTGGGACAGCGGGCTCCTGATATTCCTGGCGAAACTTTTCGCCATCTGTCGCCGCGACGGCGTCATTGTCGACCAGTCCGGCCTGCCGGCGGGGGTGCGAAAGCTCATGGAGCTTGCCTCTCCCGAGAACCAGCGCACCGGGATAACGCATGGAGGAGAGCGCCCACCGTTCCTTGTGCGGGTCGCCGATGCAGCCTTCGCTCAAGTCAAGGGATTCAAAGAGGTGCTTGCCTTCATCGGCGAGGTGACGCTCGCCTTTTTCAAGATGCTCCGGGGGAAGGCCGATTTCCGACGCCTGGACCTGATCGTTACCATCCAGGAAACCGGCGCGCAGGCGCTCCCCATCGTTACCCTCATCAGCCTGTTGGTAGGGATGATCCTGGCCTTTGTGGCGTCGATTCAGCTGAAGATGTTCGGGGCGCAGATCTATGTGGCCGACGTGGTGGGGATCGGCATGGTGCGGGTCATGGGGGCCATCATGACCGGCATCATCATGTCCGGTCGGACCGGCGCAGCTTTTGCCGCCCAGCTCGGCACCATGCAGGTCAACGAGGAGATCGACGCCCTGGAAACCCTCGGTCTCTCGCCGGTGGAATTCCTTGTTCTCCCGAGGATGCTCGCCCTGATGATGATGATGCCACTGCTCTGTGTCTATTCCGACCTGATGGGAGTCCTGGGAGGGATGATCGTCGGGGTGGGAATGCTCGACATCGGTGTCATGGAGTACGTGCAAGAGTCAAGATCTGCCCTGAACCTGACCCATTTCCTGGTCGGCCTGTTCCACTGCTTTGTGTTTGGCGTCCTCGTGGCGATATTCGGTTGCCTGCGCGGCATCCAGTGCGAACGAAGCGCCTCCGCGGTCGGCTATGCCGCCACCTCGGCGGTGGTTACCGGCATCGTCAGCATTGTTGTGGCAACTGCAATCATCACCCTTTCTTGTCAGGTGCTGGGGATATGAGCGCGCCAGCGGAAGAGTCCAGGACCATGAAAGAGGCGGTCATCGAGGTGAAAGGCCTGGAGATGTCCTACGGCAGCTTTGTGCTGATGCGTGACCTCAACTTCACCATCGGTCGGGGCGACATCTTCATCATCATGGGGGGGAGCGGCTGCGGCAAGAGTACGCTCCTCAAGCTACTGGTGGGGCTCAAGCGACCCGCCAGGGGGGAGATACTCTATGATGGAGTCAGTTACTGGGAGGCAGAGCCAGAGGTTCAGGAACGGCTCAAACGGCGCTTCGGCATTCTGTTCCAGAGCGGGGCGCTTTGGAGCTCCATGACCCTGGCGGAAAACGTCGCCATGCCGCTGGAGCAGTACACCACCCTTCCGCCGGGGCAAATCCGGGAGCTGGTGTCGTTCAAGCTCTCACTGGTAGGGCTCGGCGGTTTCGAGGAGTTTTATCCATCGGAGATCAGTGGCGGCATGAAGAAGCGGGCAGGACTTGCCCGGGCCATGGCACTTGACCCTGACCTCCTCTTTTTCGACGAGCCGTCCGCAGGCCTCGACCCAATCAGCGCCCGCCTGCTGGATGACCTGATCATCGAATTGAGCGAAAGCCTCGGCACTACAGTGGTGGTGGTGACCCATGAACTGGCGAGTATCTTCGCCATCGGTACCAACTCGGTCTTTCTCGACCCGGATGTTAAAACGATGACCGCCGCCGGCGATCCGAAGCGGCTCCTCAAAGAGTCACCGGACCCGAAAGTCATCAATTTTCTAACACGGGGTGAAGGCACGCGGCAACGCTGAAATGGTCCGCATTCCCCTGAGAACGGAGATCCCGATGAGTACGAAGGTAAACAAAACAGCGATCGGAGCATTCGTCCTCGGAGCCATTGCCCTGCTGGTTGCAGGGGTGCTGGTTCTTGGTGCCGGCAAGTTTTTCACCACGGAGCATACCTATATCACCTATTTCGACGGCACCGTGAAGGGGCTGAACGTGGGGTCGCCCGTCATGTTCCATGGGGTGAAGGTCGGTTCGGTAACCGATATCAGCATTGTCGTTGATCCCGCGACGAACAGCTTGAAAATCCCGGTGATCTTTAAACTGGAGCCGGCAAAGTTCAAGGGGGCCAAGGCCGAGTTCCAGCGGGATCCGAAGGCCATCAAAAAGGCCGTCGACGAGATGGGTTTGAGGACCCGCCTCCAGAGTATGAGCTTCGTCACCGGCCAGCTGCTGGTGTCCCTCGACTTTTTCCCCGACAAACCGGCCCAGTATGTCGGATTGAGCAAGGAGTATCCCGAAATCCCAAGTATCCCGACGCCACTCGAACAACTGCAGAAAACGCTTGAGGACCTCCCGTTCAAGGAGATCGTTGATAACCTGAATGAGACAATCGAAGGAATCAATAAGCTCGTCAAATCGATTGAAGCGAAAAAGACCACACAGACCTTAGATGTAACCATACGGGATGTTCAGACCCTCGTGCAGCATGTCAATGCCAAGATCGATCCGCTCGTCGAGAGCCTCACGAAGACTTCCGGAGCTGCCGAAGCTGCACTCAATGAGACCAAAGAGACGATGGCTGCCGCCAGGGGCGACATTAAAGAGCTCGTGGCATCAACGAAGAGCACCCTCGAGTCGGCTCAGGTTGCCCTTAAACAGTCCGAACAGACCCTTCAGGCTTACTCAGATGACTCCCGGCTCGTCGCTGAACTGAACAAAACCTTGCGCGAGCTCTCTGCAACATCCCGATCGTTCAGGAACCTCTCCGATTATCTGGAACGTCACCCGGAGGCACTGATTCGAGGCAAGGCAAGCGCCAAAGGAGATTGAGATGAAAAATGAATTTTTCCTGCTGCGAACATTTATCCTCGTTGCCGTTGCCATCTGGCTTGCCGGTTGTGCAAGCTCGCCGTCGGCACGCTTTTACACGTTAGACCCCCTTGTCCACCATGAGGCGAACCCGCCTTCTTCGGCGGCGACAAACCCGGTTTCGATCAGTATTGCGCCGGTTGAAATCCCAGATTACCTGGATCGCCCCCAGATCGTAACGCGGGACGGCCGGAACGAACTGAAGCTCGCCGAATTCGACCGGTGGGCGGGCTCCCTTTCTGACAACATCGCCGCAGTGCTGGCGGAGAACCTTGCGCTGCTCCTCGGAACGGAGCGGGTTTTTGTCGTTCCCCGGCTGCGTGCTGAAAAAACCGACTATTCCGTGACGATGCGGGTTCTTCGTCTTGACTGCGTGCTTGGCGACCAAGTGCTCCTCAAAGCGCAGTGGACAGTCTTTGCCGGACCGGACAGGAAGGATGTTGCGACGCACGTGACAACCTTCACCGAACGGTTGAACGACACACAGTACGAAACGATGGTGGCGGCCGTCAGCCACACGCTGGAGCAAGTGAGCCGCGAGATCGCCCGGGAGATGCCGGCGCGGTAAATTGCAGCTACTCCGGCATACGTCGGCGGAATTGGATGATTGCTCATTCCCGTGATCGACTGCAAAGCGTATTGTCCAGAGCCGTCCGGCAAAGTGCTAGTTATGCCGATTTATACATTCGGCACGGCAGGCACGGCGAGTCAGGATTGTCCTGTCACAGCACAACCAATGGAGAGCTGCTCTATGACGCTCAATAACCCCTACCCGGACATTGTCCGCACGACTCTGGCGGTGCTATTTATCGCCATCCTCACGGCCACCAGCTTCTGGATAATGCGCCCGTTCCTCACGGCGCTCATCTGGGCAACCATGATCGTGGTGACGACGTGGCCGCTCATGCTTAGCATTCAGAGGCATCTCCGGGGCAAGCGGGCGCTCGCCGTCACCATGATGACGGTTGCGCTGCTGCTGGTGTTCATCATCCCCTTCACTCTCGCCGTTATCAGCATCATTGACCGGTCCGATGAAATTGTCGCCTGGACAAAATCGCTCTCGACCCTCACCGTGCCGCCTCCACCCGCATGGGTTGAGCAACTTCCCATGGTCGGGCCGAAACTAGCCGCCCGCTGGCATTATCTCACGACGGTCGGCCAAGCAGAGCTGTCGGAGCGCCTCGCTCCCCACGCGAAGGAAATCGTGAGCTGGTTGGTTGCCCAGGCGGGGAGCGTCATGATGATGATCGTTCAGATCCTACTGACCGTGATCATCAGCGCGGTCCTTTACGCACATGGCGAGAAGGCTGCCAAAGGTATCTGTCTTTTTGCCCGGCGGCTTGGTGGCCAGCACGGCGAAAACGCTGCCATCCTCGCGGCCAAGGCCATCCGTGGCGTTGCGCTCGGGGTCGTCGTCACCGCCGTGGTCCAGTCGCTCCTTGGCGGCGTAGGACTGGTCGTGACCGGGGTACCGGCTCCTGGACTGCTTACTGCGGTCATGTTCATCCTCTGCGTGGCCCAGGTCGGTCCCGGCCTTGTCCTTATTCCCGTGATCGTCTGGCTTTACTGGACTGACCAGGCCCTCTGGGGGACGGTCATGATTTTCTGGCTGATCTTTGTCGGCACCATCGACAATTTCATCCGCCCGTTCCTCATCAAGAGGGGTGCCGATCTCCCCCTGTTGCTGATCTTCGCCGGTGTGATCGGCGGTCTCATCGTCTTTGGCGTTGTCGGGTTGTTCATCGGTCCGGTGATGCTCGCCGTGACCTACACCCTGCTGGAAGCATGGGTCTTGCGGACCGAGCCGGATCAGGAGCAATTGCAACCAGAAGACAGCCTCACGGATTAAAGGGTGGCTGAGATCGGGAGAAGGTGAGCAGATGCTGGTCTTGGCAGGAGATATCGGCGGGACGTCCACGCGGCTCGCCTATTTCGACACCGACGACGGCACGCCGGCGCCGCTGGTCGAAGGACGCTTCCCGAGCCGGGATGCGGAGAGCCTCGAAGAAATCGTCGGCCGCTTTGCCGGGGAGCACGGACTTGCGGCCGAGCGGGCCTGCTTCGGCATTGCCGGTCCGGTCCGGGAGGGGAGGGTCAGGACCCCCAACCTTCCCTGGAGCGTTGATGCCGTCGAGCTGGCCCGGACGCTGGAAATCCCGGAGGTTCAGCTGATCAACGACCTGGAGGCAAATGCCTACGGTATCGATCTCCTGGGTCCGGAGGACTTCGCGGTCCTCAACCAGGGTGTTCCCGACCCCACCGGCACCATCGCCGTGGTCTCGGCGGGGACCGGTCTAGGGGAGGTTGTGGCCTACTGGGACGGCACCGCTCACCGCCCCCTCCCCAGCGAGGGAGGGCACGCCGACTTCGCCCCCCGCACCGAGCTGGAGATGGAATTGCTCCTTTACCTGCGTGCCGCACATGGCCGGGTCAGCGTGGAGCGGGTGGTCTCCGGTCCCGGCCTGTGCAACATCTACCGATTTCTGCGCGACGTCCGCCACGAACCCGAAACCTCGGCCGTTGCCGAGGAGATGCGCCGGGGGGATCCGGCGGCAGCCATCACCCGAGCGGCCCTGGCCGGCGAGTGTCCCCTTTGCGGGGAGGTGCTCGACCTGTTCGTCTCCCTCTACGGGGCCGAGGCGGGGAATGTTGCGCTTCGCTCCCTCCCCACCGGCGGGGTCTACCTGGGTGGCGGGATCGCCCCGAAGATTATCGAGCGGCTCAAGAGACCCGGATTCATGCTGGCCTTTACCGCCAAGGGGCGCTTGAGCCCCCTGCTGGAAACGATTCCGGTGCGGGTCATTCTCAATGACCGCACCGCTCTGCTGGGCGCAGGGCGTTGTGCGGCACGGGAACAGCCGGTTATGGAGAGCAAGCCACAGGAGGTACCGCCATGAAGGAGAAATCGCCACTTACAAGCGAGGCGCTGCGCCTGGAAGAGGCCCGTAAAAATAACATCCCCTGGCGCAAATGGGGGCCGTACCTCAGCGAACGGCAGTGGGGAACGGTGCGGGAGGACTACAGCGAAGGGGGCGACGCCTGGAATTTCTTCACTCACGATCAGGCCCGCTCCCGCGCCTACCGCTGGGGCGAGGACGGCATCGCCGGAATTTCCGATGACAAGCAGCACCTCTGCTTCAGCCTGGCCCTCTGGAACGGCAAGGATCCAATTCTCAAGGAGCGGCTCTTCGGATTGACCAACAGCCAAGGCAACCACGGCGAGGATGTGAAAGAGTACTATTTCTATCTCGACAGCACGCCGACCCACTCCTACATGAAGTACCTCTACAAGTACCCCCAGGAAGCCTATCCCTACGCCGACCTGGTGGAGAAGAACAGCCGGCGCAACCGCAACGAGATGGAGTACGAGCTTCTCGACACCGGCGTCTTCAATGATGACCGCTATTTCGACGTCTTCGTGGAGTACGCCAAGGGTGATGCCGAAGACATCCTGGTTCGGATCACGGCGGCCAACCGGGGACCGGACGCAGCCAAACTTCATCTCCTGCCGACGCTCTGGTTCCGGAACGACTGGTCGGCGTGGATTGCCGAATCCAACCGGGCCCCCTCGAAACCGAGCATCAAGCCGATCAAGGCGCCGGCAGGCGCGGTCGCTGTCGCGGCCTCCAGACCGCTGGCAGGTGAATACAACCTTTTCTGTGAAGGGGATGTGCCGCTCCTCTTCTGTGAGAACGAAACAAACCACGAGCGGCTTTTCGGACAACCGAACGAGAGCCCCTTCGTCAAGGATGGCATCAACGACTGCGTGGTGAACGGCCATTGCGCAGTGAATCCCGACAAGCAGGGGACCAAGGTCGCGGCGCACTACCGAGCCACTGTCGGCGCCGGCCAGACCGCAGTGATCCGCCTGCGCCTCTGTTCTCCTAACCGGGAGGGCGAACCCTTTGATAAGAGTTATGATGAAATCTTCGCCGACAGGCTGCGGGAAGCCGACGAGTTCTACCAGTCGGTCACTCCGCCATCGGTGAGTAAAGACGCGGCCAACGTGATGCGCCAGGCCCTGGCCGGCATGCTTTGGAGCAAACAGTTCTTCTTCTTCGACGGTGACAACTGGCTGGACGAGCATAACTCCAACCCCCTCCATAAAGGATATCGAAATGCCCGGAACTCGGAGTGGTTCCACATGCTGAACGAGGACGTCATCTCCATGCCCGACAAGTGGGAGTACCCCTGGTACGCGGCCTGGGACCTCGCCTTCCACACGCTGCCGCTCTCCATCGTCGACCCCGATTTCGCCAAGGAGCAGATGAAACTGATACTCAAGGGGGTCTACCTGCACCCCAGCGGCCAGATGCCCGCCTACGAGTGGAACTTCAGCGACGTGAACCCCCCGGTCCACGCCTTCGCGACGCTTTTCCTGCACCGCACCGAACAGGCCCTGCGCGGCGAGACTGACCTCGATTTCCTCAGGGCGACATTCAACAAGCTGCTGCTGAATTTCACCTGGTGGGTGAACCGCAAGGACCGTTTCGGCAAGAACGTCTTCGAGGGGGGCTTTCTCGGGCTCGACAACATTGGGGTGTTCGACCGCAGCGCCCCACTGCCCA
>JANXYN010000078.1 GCA_025356035.1 Geobacteraceae bacterium | reverse complement strand
CTGACTAAGGTTCTTCCGCAACCGCTGCCGATATTATTTGTGCCATCCAAGGACGGTTTGTTGGTACGTGGCACCAGCACTGGGCTGGTTTGGGTTAGAGATGCAGCTAACGGTGGTAAAATGGATTGGAATGCAGCTATAAGCAAGGCTAAGCAGTTCAATTATGCTGGTTTTTCAGATTGGCGGCTGCCAACGAGGGACGAGCTGAGATCATTGGCAGCGTATGGCGGGGAAAACCCTTCAGAAGGTCTCAATAAGGATGCTTTTACCAACGTTCAGGCGGGTTGTTTCTGGTCAAGTACCACTGACGGAAACAACCTCTCGGCGTGGGCTGTGAATATGAAAGACGGTAAAAAGGTGAATGACAGTAAGACTGCCAACAGCTACTATGTATGGCTGGTTCGGTCCGGAAAATGATTAGTTTTGGGGCGGCTTCATCAGGACAGCGATTATCAATAGAGTATTTTGCAGTATTTCGTTTGATTTAGTTTCCAATAGCTGTTAGTAGATAGCTGTAAATTGCCAGTAGTGGCAAGTCTTAGCGGTTCCGGGACAATACCTGTCTGCCACGTATAGATCTACAACAACCGATGGGTTTCACATCTCAGCGCAGGAGAACTCATATGAAAAAACACCTTTGCCGCCTGTTGTCAGCCGCGTTATTCATGGCCCTTCCCGCCGCAGCATTGGCGGAGACCACGATCAACTCGACCACCCTTTTCCGCTTCTACCAGGACGATCGTCCCGGCTTTGAGAAGAAGCAACTTGCGCCGGCCACCCAGTTCCTCGGCGTCGATGTGGACAAGCTGGGGGATGGCAATCTTTCCGCCCATTTCTACGGATGGGGACGACTGGATCTGGCTGATAAGAGCTTCAACAATGACCAGGCCGATGGCAACCTGACCTATGGCTACCTGCAGTACCGCTTCAAGCAGGCCAACGCCCAGGTTCGCGCCGGCCGATTCTTCGTCAATGAAGGGATCGTCAACGAGCAGTTGGACGGCTTGAACGCGCGCACCGACCTGCCGCTGGGGTTCGGGATTTCGGCCTTTGGCGGCGCAACAGTGCATACCGCACACATTGCGGGTGAGAATACTGACGGCAAGGGAGACGGAATTGCCGGCGGTCGCATGTCCTATCGCTATGGCGGGATGCTGGAACTAGGGGTGTCGGGGGTGTACGAGACCACGGCTCCTACCCTAATGAATCCGAATAATATCGCGCTGGTAAACGATACCAAACTTGGCGACCATCGACTGATTGGCGGCGATATCTGGCTGAGCCCGGTGCGCATGGTGGAGGTGATGGGGCATACCAGTTATAACACCGAGACCAGCGAGGTTGCCGAGCATACCTATCTGTTGAATGTTAAACCGCTCAAAGACCTGGTGCTGAGTGGCGAGTTCAACGAACACCGCGAGCGGAACTTCTTCTTCAGTTCCGCCATGTTTGCCAGCATGCTCAACAACCTGAACGAAAAATCCCGCTCCACCGGCGGCAGCGCCTCCTACGGCCTGGTCAAGGGGGTTGAACTGGCGGCTGATTACCGGCACTACACCCGCGATATCGGCGATGCCGACCGCATGGGCGGCGATCTGCGCTTCACCCTGCTGGACAATACGCTGCGTAGCGGCATCGGGTATCACTATCTGCGTGCCGGCTCAGGCTTTGCCGTGATTCCATCGTCTACGGCATCGGCCTCATTCCAGGAGTTGCGCGGCTATGCCATGCATGATACTAAGAGTTATTTTGCCGCGGTGGACGCCATAGGGTACTTCTTCAAGGAGCGGATCAACAACGTGAGTAACGCTTGGGAGGTGGTCACCTCGCTTGGCTATCATCTCACTCCCGACCTGGCTCTGTCCGGCGACATCAGTTATGGAAAGAACCCGCAGTTCACGGACGATCTGAAAGGATTGGTCCGTCTTACCTACAACATGAATTACACCGGAAAAGGAGATAAGAAATGATACGCTCCACCATCTTGTTCCCCCTCCTGGCGCTGTCCGGGCTGATTGTCATACTTGCTGCCTGCGCCCAGATGAGCACCCTTCCGAGCCTTCCGGCATCCCACCCCGAGGCGCTTGGCGCCGGACCGGTAAGCTGTTCGGAGTGCCACGAGGATAACCAGAAAGGGACCATGAAGGCCTTTGGCGCTTTTAACCATTCCCCTGCCTTCGTAAAGAATCATCGTTTCTACGCCTCTTCCGATGACCGGCTCTGTGCAACCTGTCACAAGGGTTCGTTCTGTGCCGACTGCCACACCAATCAGGTGGAGATGAAGCCGTCCGTAAAATACGGTAATCGCCCAGACCGGGAGATGCCGCACCGGGGAGATTTCTTAACGCTCCACAAGATTGAGGGCAAGCTTGACCCGGCCAGTTGCTACCGTTGCCATGGCAGGGCCAATAACCAATCGTGCGTGGCTTGCCACAGATAGGAGAAAATATGCGTAAACAGATTTCAATGCTTAGAATGATTTTTCTGATAGCGGCACTGGCTGCTCTCGTTGCCTGCGGCAAGGGGAACAGCGATGCCCCGTTGGTGGATAGTAATGGCAAGCACCCGGCAAACTGGATTGGGCAGCATGGCGTCGTCGCGGCTTCATCCGCATCCACTTGTACCGAATGCCATGGTGAAAACCTGACTGGAGGTATCGCGCGGGTAGGATGCTTCAGTACACCGCAGACTTCCTTCAACGGTTTTGTTTGTCATGCTACCAACCCGACCGTCAACAAAGGTTGCGACTCGTGTCATGGTACGCCGCCCAACGGCATCACGGCGCCTAATCGGGCGAATGCCCATCCCACGCATATGGGCTTAGCCGGCGTGACCTGCGGCACCTGCCACAATGGCGCGGGCTCCGGCACGGCAAACCACATGAAGGCCACTGCCACAGGCGGCATTGCCGGCGCCACAGTTTCGTTTCCGGATACCCTCAAGGCCAATACAATCACCACCACCTTCGCCTACGATGCCGCCAGCGGAACATGCTCCGGTATTATCTGTCATGGCGGTCTTACGACACCTAGCTGGAGCACTGGGTCAATTAATGCGGCCACTGACTGCCTCAAGTGCCATGGGCAAGGAACGGCTTTTCGCACGCCCCAGTTCAACAGCTTCTACTCAGGGATTTTTCCATTCCCTACTGGTGTTGTAGTCAATTTGCACCAGTTTCATCTCATTTCGAAGGACCCCACCAGTACAGCAGGGGCTCTTGTCATCTGCACCAGTTGCCATAACACCGACACGTTGGCAACACTCCATTTCGCTGGGCTTACTACCTCTTCATTCGAGGTTCTTCCCGGAGACACCCTCGGCGGCGGAAGTACCAATATCACCTCGTATACACCGTATACTTCAGGAGTGCCCTCGGGGCATTGCTTAAACAGCTGTCACGCAATCCGGTATTGGATAAATTAGGACTGCCCCTTAATACGCACACTGGCACTAGACAACAAAGCCCCTCCCAATTTTGGGAGAGGCTTTGTTGTTTAGGACGCAGCGGGTGCTTGATGTCGGCTGAATCGGACCAGAAGTACACTATTCATGGGCGGGTTACGCAAGAAACATCAGCACCAACAGCATTCTTTATTCCCGGCGATATATCCAAGGCAGGGCCTGTTATGAAAGTTTCAGGGTGGAACCTAATTATAGAACCAGCTTTCCTTCTTCAAGAAGGGTCTTCCTGGTTCCATCCTGCATAACGGCAACCAGCGTCGGCTTATAGAAAACATAATCTTCATGAAACGGCGTACTCACTGTGCCGCCGAAGCCGGAGTTGTCCCCCAGGGCGATATGGATGGTGCCGAGGATTTTTTCTGCTTCGAGGATATTATCCGGGCACTTGGCCTGGTCGTTGGTGCCGATTCCCAGCTCGGCGATGTTCAGGTTTAGCGTGCTCTCGGCGAACTTTGCCTCCAGTTGCTGCCGGTGCGGCTCGTCGCCGCGGATCTCCATCACCACTCCCCCTTTCACCACCAGCTCCAGAGGCGTGGCGAGTTTGCGCATCGGCGCGTAGTCGAGGACCATTACCCCTTCGCTGGTCCCCTCCAGCGGGGCTAAGTAAACCTCGCCGGCCGGCAGGTTGCCGAAGCTCCCCGGCCGCGTCAACAGCCCGTCATCACCCTCCGCCGTCCTCCCTTCCTTACTGAAACGCATCCGGGTGCCGTTGGGAGTGCTTACTTCCAAAGCCATCGCCCGGTTGACCTCAGCCGCCAGCCGGCTGGTTCGTTCGGCCAGGACGTGCCAGTCGACCCGCATGGCGGTGAAGAACATCTCCGGGTCGAAGTGGGGGAGACTGGCGAAACGGCCGCCAGCGGCGTTGACCAGGGCGCGGAATTTGGTGTGGCTGGTGGAGTTGTTGGCCATGGCGACCACCACGTCCACCACCTGTTCCTTGCCTTCGACCACCAGCTGTTGCGCCTGGGCCAACTCGGCTGGGGTCGCCTCCTTGTGGAGCAGCCTGGTAAAGATGCCGGCAGCAACCAGCTTAGCCACGATTGCCTCACCAAAAGCTGCACGCCAGAGGGGCTCAGGTGGCTCGGCTCCGGAAGCAGCGGTGGCGGGGAACGAGACAAAGCTGGCGTTACCGTAGTGCTTTGCGGCAAATTGCGCAGCTGCCTCGGCAACCACACGGAGGCGCTGGCGTCGATCGGCATCGGCTGGGGAAGCGTGCTCATCGGGGCGGATCGTGTCGCTAAATACCAGGATCCGTTCCCCTTTCGTGATCCCCATATTGGTTTCGAACAAGGATTTGAAGGGTGCTGCGAGAGTTGTCATAGTTGGTGGCTCCTTTCGGTGTTGGCCCGCGGTTGGCACATTGCTCAATTAAATCAGTTCGTTCATCAACCATCGCCAGCCACCTCTATCTATACCAGAGCGAGCAGCGTCTGGCAAACTGCAATATGAGGAATTTGTATTGATTTTTCCCTTGATTTATCGCGTTGTGTTGTGCTAATAATTGCATACTGTATACAACAGGGTCTAGCAAATTTACTTAATAAAAGCAGTAACTTAACGATTCACCCGGGGGCATTTGCCGGGTTACAAACGGAGGCTGAAGTGGCACAGGTGGTTTTTTCCAGCTGGGGTAGGAATATCATAGACAACCGCGGCGGCGGGGAACCAAAGGATGCGCAATTCAGGCTGCCGGTTACCTACGATGGGACCAAGCCCTTGGAGGCCTTCATGGGGTGGGACGGCTTCATTCTGTTCAATCGGGATGTGGATGTGCCGGTCATGGTCGCCGAATACATGAAGCGGGTCCAGACCCAGTACTGCTGCGGCAAGTGTACCCCAGGCAAGAAGGGGACGCGGGTCATGATGGACGCGCTCGTGGCGATAGTTGAAGGCCGGGGCAAGGAAGCGGACCTGGCAATGATGGAAGACCTTGCCGGGCTGCTGCAGAACTGCAAGTGTACCCTCTGCCAGAGCTCGACGGTGCCGGTGTTCGATGCGCTCAAACATTACCGTGACGATTTTATTGCCTACATCAAGGGTGGAAAACAGATCAGCGCCAGCAAGTTCCGGCTGATCGACAAGCTGACAGCCCCCTGCATGGACAAATGCCCTGCACACATCGATATTCCGGCCTACATCGAGGCGGTCAAGGATTATCAGTTCGACCATGCGTTGGCAGCCGTCCGTGCCTCCATGCCGCTTCCTTCGGTATGCGGCCGGGTCTGTCCGCATCCTTGCGAGACCGCCTGCCGCCGCAAGAACGTGGACGAGCCGATCAGCATCATGACGCTGAAGCGTTCCGCCGCGGACCACGAGTGGCAGCTGAAGAAGACCCCTCCCGTCACCGGCACGCCGGAATATGCAGCGGAAACTGCGGGGGCGGGGACTGCCTATTATCGCAAGTACCTGCCGATCCAGCCCGAAGGGAAAAAGAACAAGCGGATTGCGGTGGTCGGCGCCGGACCGGCCGGTCTTGCCTGCGCCTATTATCTGGCCCTTGAGGGTTACCCGGTCACCGTTTATGAAGCTCTCCCGGAAGGCTTCGGCGGCGGGATGGTGGCGGTCGGCATTCCGCCCTACCGGCAACCAAGACAGCTGCTGCAGCGCGACATCGATATCATCGCCTCCCTCGGCGTGGAATTTATCTACAACACCCGGATCGGCAAAGATATTTCCCTGGCCGAGCTGAAGGGGAAGTTTGACGCAGTATTCCTCGCCCCTGGTGCCCATCGCTCCAAGCCGATGGGGGTCGAAGGCGAAGACAAGGGGTACAAGGGGTTCCTCAAGGGAGGGATCGACTTTCTCCGGGACGCCTACATGGGGAATCCGACCGGCATGGGGAAAAAAGTGGTAGTGGTCGGCGGCGGCAACACCGCCATTGACTGCGTGCGGGTGGCGCTCCGTGAGGGTGCCGAAGTGTCAACCTTGCTTTATCGCCGTTCCCGCAAGGAGATGCCGGCTGACGTCTGGGAAGTTGATGGCGCCGATGAGGAGGGGGTGAAGTTCGAGTTTCAGGTTCTCCCCACCCGAATCATTGTCGACGGCAACAATCAGGTGACCGGCGTCGAGTGCGTCCGGATGGCCATGGGCGAGCCGGATGCCTCCGGCCGCCGTCGGCCGGAACCGATGCCGGGGAGCGAGTTCGTCGTCGAATGCGACACGGTGATTCCGGCCATCGGCCAGGACCCGGACCTCTCCTTTATCCCGCCCGATTTCGGCATCGACATCAGCAAATGGAATACTGTCATCACCAAGTACCTGCCACTCAAGGATGCTGCCGGTAAGGAGCTGAAGGACGCCATGGGGAATTTCCAGTCCCGGACCCTGATTACCGACAAGGAAGGGGTGTTTGCCGGCGGGGACGCCGAGATTGGGCCGCTCACGGTCGTCGCTTGTATCGGCAGCGGCCACCGGTCAGCCAAGGTCATCGAGCGTTGGCTAGAAGAGGGGAAAGCGTACCTCACCGACGACGAGATCATGGAGGACATCCTCAACTACCTGGGGGTCTACGACAAGCAGGAGCAGGTTGCCTGGCTCGATTCTGCCTCCCGTGCGCATCAAAAGGAAGTTCACGGTAAGGAGCGGGCCAGCTACAAGAATTACTGCGAAGTCGAGCTCGGCTTCAGCGAGAGCCAGGCGGTCGCCGAGGCGGAACGGTGTCTTAGGTGCTATAGAGTGGCGATGGTCGCTGTTTAAATTCACGCTGAAAAACGCCCATCTGCGGCGTTGCCTGCGTCGCTGCGCTGCTCACATACTATTCGTATGCTCCGCTGCTCGCTCCTTGGCGCCTTGCACCTGGGCATTTTTGAGCGTGAACTGAGTACACAATTTTTTGCATAAACCAGGGGTGAAATAATATGGTTAGCTTGACGATTGACGGGAAACAGAGCCAGGTTGCACAGGGGACTACCATCCTTGACGCGGCGGCGGCGGTCGGCATCACGATTCCGACACTCTGCTGGTTGAAAAAGGTTTCGCCCACCGGCGCTTGCCGGGTCTGCGTGGTGGATATCGAAGGTGTCGACCGGCCGATGACTGCCTGCAATACGCCGGTAAAGGAGGGTATCCGGGTTACCACCCAGACGCCGAAGCTGACCGAGATCCGGCGGAAGATGGTGGAACTCCTGCTGGTCAACCACCCCCTGGACTGCCCGGTCTGTGACGCCGGCGGTGAGTGCGATCTGCAGAATTCTTGCTACGGTCTTGGCGCGGCGAAACAGGAGTATTCCGCCATCCTTGAACGGCGCAAGATCCGCTATGACTGGCCCCTCATCGAGAGCGACCCGAACCGCTGCATCCTTTGCGAAAAATGTGTCAAGGTCGATCACGAGATCGTCGGCGCCGACGCCATTGCCACCACCAGTTGCGGCGAGGCGACCGTTATCGACACCGTCGACGGCAAACCGCTCAACTGCGAGTTCTGCGGCAACTGCATTGCCGCTTGCCCCACAGGCACACTGATCAGCAAGCCGTTCAAATTCAAAGCCCGCCCCTGGGCGCTGCAGGTTACCAAGAGTATCTGCGCCTTCTGCTCAGCAGGCTGTCAGATTGAATACCACACCAACAATGGCCGGCTGGAGCGGGTGACCAGCGATGACGCCACCTTCAACAGCGGCAACCTTTGCATCAATGGGCGGTTCGGTTACAGTTATGTGAACTCCCCGGAGCGCCTGGTCTCCCCCCGGGTGCGGGAGAATGGCACACAGCTGAAGTCCGACTGGAACAAGGCACTGGCGGTGACCACCGAAAAACTGCAGGGGATCATTGCCAAACATGGCCCGGACGCAGTGGCTGGTATTGGCTCGCCGCGCCTCACCAATGAGGAAAACTTCCTGTTCCAGAAGCTGTTCCGGTTTGCTATCGGCACCAATAACCTCGATTCCGAGGCGAGTCTCGGTTATGCCAGGGCGCAGGGGGTCCTGCGGAAAACCCTCGGCATCACCGGTGCCAGCGCCACCATCGACCAGATCGACAATGCTGCGGCTGTGCTGGTTTTCGGTACGGATCTAAACGCCGAGGCGACCGGGGTTGAGTACCGGGTGATCAAGGCGGCCACCAAGCATAACGCCAAGCTGGTGCTGGCCAACATGCGCGGCGTGAAGTTGAAGAAGTTTGCCAACAGCCATCTGCAGTATCGTCCTGGCAGCGAACTCCACTTGTTGAACGGCCTGGTCAAGGTGATCCTTGAAGAGGGGCTGGCGGCCAAGGGCGCGCTCCCGCAGCTGAAAAATCTGGATGGCTTGCAGGCCAACCTCGCCAAACTCTCCTTCAAGGAGGTATGCGATGCGACAGGTCTTGCCGAAACTGAGCTGCGTGAAGCAGCGCGCCTGCTCGGCGGGAAGGAGAGTGTCGCCATCCTGTTCGGTTCTGATGTCATCAAGAGCGGCAATGCCGAAGAGCAGGTGCAGGCCCTGGCCAACCTGGCCCTGGTTACCGGCTGCATCGGCAAGCCAGCCGGTGGGCTCTTTCCCATCGATGAGAAGAACAACACCCAGGGGCTTCTCGATATGGGGGTCACTCCCGACCATCTTCCCGGTTATCAGAGCTATGAAGCCGGTGGGGCCATCTTTGCCAATGCCTGGGGGAAGAAACTGCCAGCCGGCAAGGGTAAGGACCTCTGGCAGATTATCGAGGGGATTGAGCAGGGGAGCATTCGCGCCCTCTATCTGGTCGGCAGTGATCCGCTCGGCTCTTTTCCCAATGGTGGCAGGATCAGAAAGGCCCTGGAAAAGCTGGAACTGCTGGTGGTACAGGACAGCTTCCCTACCGAGACGGCACAGCTCGCCCATGTCCTCTTTCCTGCCGCGGTGGCAGCCGAGAAGTCCGGCTCTTTCACTACAACCGACCACCGGGTCCAGCTGCTGAACAAGGCAGTGAACGCACCGGGCGAGGCCCGGGAGGATGGCGCCATCCTCAATGACATTATTAGCCGACTGAGCGGGGGCGATGCTCCTTATTCGGCTGCCCAGGTCTTAACTGAGATAAAAAACCTCGTTCCCGGCTATCAGGGGATTGACGCTGCTGTGGGAGGTGTTGTGCCGGTGACTCTTTCCAGTGAAGCCACCCTGGTTCCGGTCAACGCCCCGGCTCCGACTGCTGCGCCCTTCCGGCTCCTTGCGGGGCCGATTCTGTTCCATAACGGCACCATGTCCACCTGGTCGGAGAATAACCTGGCCGTGGCAAAAGACGGGTATCTGGAACTCTCCGCTGCAGATGCAACCAAGCTCGGTATCGCCAACGGTTCGGCAATCCGCGTTACCTCCTCGGCGGGAAGTATCACTGGCAAGGCAAAGGTGTCCGGTAAAGTTCAGCCAGGGCTCTTGTTTGCGCCGTACCATTTCCGGGAGCTGAAGGCCAACGCCCTGCTGGAGGGGAATGCCAATCTGGCGAGTGTCAAAGTGGAGAAAGCGTAAGCACACTGGTTGACGTTTACCCGTTGAACATGATAAAAGCCCTCTGCTGGCATCCAGCAGGGGGCTTTTATGGTTAGTTGCACAACTGGGAGTGGGGAGCTAGCCGAAGAACTTCTTAAAGATTCCCTTGTTCTCATTTTCCCGCTTCTCGGTAATGAGCCGCAACCCCTTGCGGGCATTCAGCTCCTTGGGATTGAGTTTTAACGCCTTCTGAAATTCCCCTTCCGCCAGCTCGTCCCGCCCTTCGTCAAAAAGCATGCACCCCCTGAACGCATAGGCCTCCGCGTTGTTTTTCAGTTGCAAGGATTTGCTCAGGAGGGTTCTTGCCTTATCTTTAGCGGCGCGTGAGCCGCTATTGACCGGATTGCGGTAGATTGTCCAGCCAAGGAACGCGCACGCCTCGGCACTTTGCGGATTGAGGGTGAAGGCGTCCTGGAGAGCCTTCTGGGCGTTCTCGAATTCGTGCATTTCCAGAAAAACCTTACCCGACTGGAGCTGGACCTGGGCCTGGAGCCTGCCGTCCTGTTTACCGTCCAGCCCAACCTTGTCAGAATTGAGGACTTCGTCGTAGCGCTCCTTGGAGACCACGTTTGACAGGGTGTTGTAGGCAGTGGCAAAAGTCGAGAGAATTTCCTGGGCCATCTCCTGGGTCGAGCCGGAAAGCATCATGAATTTATCTGGCGTGTACTGATGTGATTTGGCGAAATAGGCGGACTTGATCGCGTCAAAGCTGAAGGTGTTGCGGGATAGGCCGAATAACTCGTAATAGTTCTTCCCTTTGAGAAAGGCGTGGTCGCGCAGTACGGTCTGCTCGAAGTTGATTTCATCGGAGGAGAGCGGTGCCGTGGCCGGCCCCTCATTAACCAGTTCCAGGCTGTCGGAAATTTCCTCCACCAGGTCTTCGAAGCCGATGGATGTTTCATCGGCTGTCTGGGCTTCCTCGATCGGACGGTTGTAAAGGTTGCGGACCTGAAATGGCGGGACGGCTTCAGCAGCCGGCGCCTGCCTGAAGGTGATCATCCCGAGGGAGAGCAGGAAATCAAAAAAGGCGGCCGCCTCCTGGGGGGTGGCGCTGCCGGCAGAGACAGCAGAGTAGGGAGTATGGCCGTCTACCCGCTCCAGGAGCGCAATGTCCGCTTCGCGCAGGTTGGTAATATTTGCCCGCCGAAAAAACAGCTCGGTGCGGGCTGGGAATAGGGGGTTGAATTTGTTGGCGAACGCCTTGGTATCCAGATGGGGTGGCGTCCCTTGGTTTGCTTCATAGAGCAGGTGCTGTAACGAAAGGGAAATAAGGGGTAACTCGATGTCAGGCATCCCCTCGCGAAATTCCCCTGCAGTATCGAGTAACAGTGCCTGTGAAAGCTGTTTTGCCAGGAACTGTTGCGACTCGGTACAAAGATCGTTATAGGTAAGCAGCCCGGTCTGGGTCAGGAACAGGCGCTCTTCCTTGCTGGCAACGATCTTGCGCAGGTCGTCAAGGCCGATTTTGCCACGTTCCACCAGAAAAGCAAGGAAATCTTCCTGGCCCTGGGCGGAAAACGAGCACGGTGCGCCCTTGATGAAAGCGATCGGGCTCCCTTTGCCCAGGGAAAGGGTGCCGGTCAACGCCCGGTTGTGAATGTCGATGATCCGCTCTCTCATGGGGAAGCTAGCCGGAGCAGCAGCGCCCTTAAGGGTGGCGGTTACTGCGGCCAGCAGGGCCTGCGGGGTGAACGGCTTTTCCAAATAGTGAGTTACTCCGAGCTTGCGCGCTTCGGCAGCATAGGTCTCTCCCTTAAAAACGCCGGAAATGATGATTACCGGGAGCTTGGTGCCTTGGGGAGTGCTGCGGAGTTTTTGCAGGATCTGGATGCCGCTAAGGCCCGGTAGCTTGAGATCGAGCAGCAGCAGATCGAGATCGGCCGAGCTGGCAATGCGCAGCGCCTCGATGCCGTCTGGCGTGGTCTGAACGGCAAATCCCTGGGCCGCCAGAAATTTCTGCAGCATCTGGGCCAGGTTCAGGTTATCTTCTGCGAGTAATAATCGGGCGGTCATTTTGCTCCCTCAATGGAGGCGCCTCTTCACTACGCCTGGCGGATGCGGAAGACCTTAGATATTTGCGGACGGCGTTGTTGTGCTCGATGAGCGAGGTTGAAAAATAGTGGGTGCCATCTTTTTTGGCGACGAAATAGAGATAGTTTGTTTTGGCCGGATTCAGCACCGCTTCGATGGCCTCGCTGCTCGGGTTGCCGATGGGACCAGGGGGCAGGCCGTTGAATCGATAGGTATTGTAAGGAGAGCTATTCATCACGTCGCGCTTCCTGACCTTGCTGCCGAAGGCGCGTTGACCGTAGATAGCGGTAGGATCACTCTGCAGACGCATTCCCCGCTTTAGCCGGTTGATGAAAACGGAGGCGATCAGGGGCCGTTCATAGGGCATGGCCGCCTCTTTTTCGATGAGGGAGGCCAGGGTGATGAGCTCATGCTGGCGCATGTGGCGGGAATTCACCTGGCGGCCGAATTTCTGCTCGTAAACCTTGCTGAACTGGCGCGCCATCTGTCTGATGAAGGCCGCCTCATCCATTTCTCGGGTGATTTTGTAGGTGCTGGGATAGAGATACCCCTCGACACTGGCGCCTCGAATCTCCAGCTCGCTGAGGAGTTTGCGGTTGAAGCACTGTTGCAGAAAGGGTTCCTTCTTGTAAATCTGCTGCTGTTCAAGCAGTTCGGCGATCTGGTAGATGGAGTAACCTTCCGGCACCGTGAATCGGAGTACCAGCACTTCCCCATTGGCGAGCCTGCGCAGTACCTCCACCAACGACATGCTGTCGTCAAACTGGTAAGTCCCAGCCTGCAGCTTATCTGCCTTGCCGGTAATTCTGGCGTAGGTGGTGAACAGCCATGGATGGGCGATGACCTGGGCCTTTTCCAGCTCAACGGCGAACTTTTTCAGGGGTTCCCCTTTTTTAAGTTCGATAATGCGGGTGACGGTCCCCGTTCCTGGCGAACTTAACAGCAGCACAGCGGCAATGACCAGCAGCGTCACGAGGAGGAGCAGCGCTGTGGCCGGGAACAGCAGTTTTTTATGTTTGCGCAATAGCTTTTTCATTGTTGCGGCGAGCGTCTTAGCCAATCTTTTGCCTTTACCAGTTGATATCTGGGGGTTATGCCCTGAATTTGGTCTCGTTGCCAGCCTTAAGCCGCGCAATATTTTCCGTGTGTTTATAAATGACAATGGCGGCAATGATGATGCTCATTGCAATCAGTAGGCCGTTGTAATAGATAAGCGCCACCAGCAGTGGAATGCTGGCTGCCGCAACGATCGAGGCGAGCGAAACGTAGCGCCACTTCAGCAGGACCAGGGCAAAAATGCCGAGCGCTGCCAGTACCGCCAGTGGTGAAGTCCCGAGGAATACGCCAAGGGCCGTTGCCACCCCCTTGCCCCCCTTGAAGCCGAGAAACACGGTGTAAACATGGCCGAGAAAGGCAGCGAGTCCCACGCAGGCTATCCAGATGACCGGCAGGTCAAACAGGTATTTGGCGGCAAGGACCGGGACCAGCCCCTTCAGGCAATCTCCCAGCAGGGTCATGATTCCGATTTTACGGCCGAGGGTCCGGTAGACGTTGGTAGCCCCGATATTGCCGCTGCCGGCAGTGCGAATATCCACCCCGCCAACAGCCTTTGCCAGCAGAAGCCCGGTGGGAACGGAGCCGAGCAGATAGGAGCAGACAACGATAATGATCTCTTTCAGCAAGGGGTACTCCTCTAGTGAGAGTGAACAGAGGCGCCCATCCTACAATATAATGAGAAAAACTGCAAGGCCGGCCAGCAATCACGATGCCATGGAGAACTGAAATCTGGCCAGCAAGATTATTTTCCCCGGTTAGCCGCGCTCTGACTCGCTGTTCTGACGGTGTAGATGGCGGCCAGCAAGAACAGTACATCACGCAGCAGCGCAAGCCAAGGGGAGGATTTGGCTCCCCCCTGACGGAAGCAGCCGCAGTCGATGTCGAGGCCGCGGACAATGGCGGCAGTCAGTGCCGCCATAAAAACCAGATTGAGCAGGATGATGATGAGCGCCGCAGCTTTCAACCGGCAGCCGACGATGAGGAGCAGACCGCAGAACACCTCCAGCCAAGGAAGTACGGCAGCTACTAGGAAATTGCCGAAATAGGGGAGTAGCTTGTAGGCAGCGATGCTCCCGGCAAAGGAAACCGGCTCGATGATCTTGACGGCGCCGGCGTAAATGAAGATACCACCAAGAGCAAGCCGTACGGCAACAGCCAGGTATCTATTCAGCCAAGCTTTCATGGTTTGGCTCCGCTCACAGGAAGCCCGGCGTCGTGCCATTCAGGGTAGCCACCTTCGAAGACAAAAACCTGCTGATAACCCGCGCGCAGCAGCTTGTTGGCCAGCTCCATGCTGTCGTGACAGCCATAGCCATTGCAGTAGACAACGATGGGCGTGGGAAATGGCGTCTTGGCCATGAATCCAACCAAGCCGGTATCTGCCTCGCCGACGGGCAAGGAGAGAGCCCCGCTGATGTGTCCCTCGGCAAAAGTGAAGGGGTCCCTGGCGTCGATAAAGACCGCCTGTTGTTGCGCATGGAGCTCTTTTACCTGGAGGAGCCCGGCTGGCAGAGGGAGCTGGTCTGTCGTTGCCGTGACGGCGGAAGTGACAGCGGAAGCGGAGGTGCCGGCCCAGGCACCGCGCAGCAAGGGGTGATTGATGGTCAGACCGACAATCACCGCCAGCAGGGTGATACTCCCCACTTCAAGCAGTAGTTGGCGTTGGAGTTTCATGGTATTTCTCGATGGGCGCCAAGAAAGGCGCACATTGCTTGAATTTGACTACGTTGTACTAAGTATAGCCCGTTTGCAACGGCTACTGCAAGGCAGAAAAAATTATGGCCGGCGTTTCTGGCGAAGTGTTCGCTTCGGGTCAACGGTCCTCGGGGGTCTACCTGTCGGATTTTCAATCAACCCCAGCGATTGCTCGATTTTTGCGAGCCGGGTCCGTAGGTAGGAAATGAAGGCTTCCTCGTCGGAGAAGGTTATGGCGCCAGCTGCACAGAGCCTTGCGCAGGTGCGACAGCCTGCGAGGCAACTATGGCCGTGCTTCACCCGCGCCTTTTGAGTAGCGACAGATAATTGTATGACCCCGTTCTGGCAGAACTTTACACAGGACTGACAGCCGGTGCATTTCTGCTGGTCGATGGTCGGCTGACATTCCATCTGCACTTCCACGCGCCAGCTCAACTCTTCCATGGCATCTCCCGATTACGCCGTGAAGTTGGGCATGCTCGGTCAAGAGTACCTGCCGATGTCGAAGGGGCAAGGTGGTCAAGCGGAGCAGCCATCCTCCAATATATCGGCGGGCTAAGGAGAAAACTTTAATAGTGTTTGAGAGACTGGTGAAGATGCCGTTGGGAGGTGCCATTCCTAGCGGTCGGGGTGGTGGTTGTAACGGATCACGGTGGCCTTTTCCATGGTGATTAGCCCCCCGCTCATCATCTGGTCGATTTGCGGCATCACGGCCGCCAGTTTCTCCTGGGAATCGACCACCTCGATAATCATCGGCAAATCCGCGGAGAGGCGCAACAACTTGTCGGTGTGATAGACACTGTGTGCGCCGAAGCCGGCCACGCCACGCAATACCGTGGCTCCAGCCAGCCCCGCCGAGCGGAATAACTCGACCAGCGCCTCATAGAGGGGACGATGGCCGTATTTGTCGCTTTCACCAATGAAGATTCGCATTAATACCGTTTCGCCGACAAATTTCTCCATTGCATCCTCCTATAGCGAGCGTGCTGCCATGATGCCGAGCCAGGTACAGATCAGACAGAGCGTAACGCTGGCCATGACGTTGAAAAGGGTTAGCAGCAACTGCCCATCTTCCAGCAGCTTGAAGGTTTCATAGCTGAAAGTGGAAAACGTGGTGAGCCCACCGAGAAAGCCGATGGTAAGCCCGATGCGGAGCGGCGCAGAAATGAGGGTGCTGCGCAGGCTGAACTCCATGATGGCGCCGATACAAAAGGCACCGATGACGTTGACCGCCAGTGTGCCGTACGGAAAACCACGCCCGAGCAGGGCATAGACCCAGCCGGCCAGATAGTAGCGGGTCAGGCAGCCGAGCGCGCCGAACAGGGCTATGTAAATGGTCAGCTCCATTAGCGCTGCTCCCACAGGGACTGTTTGGCAACCTTGATTCGTGGTACCGGTAATTTCCTAGCGACTATTGCCGTATGTCGGGCGCGCAACTCATCCATGTTGCCTGCAAGCTGTTGCAGCGGACCATGCTGGTCTGTCTGCTTCAGGTAACGCTCCACCAGTTGCGTCACCAGGGCGTCATATTTCTTCCGGGAAGAGCCGTGGGCGTAATTTTTGCCAGGAAAGCGCCGAATGTCGCCGTCGCAGGTGGGGGAGATGTGGTAGAGCTCGTGAAAAACCGTGATCAGCTTTTCCTGCAGGGTGAGGTTGAGAAAGCGCGGCACCAGGAAATAGATGACGTAGAGCATCTCGGTATCGCGATGGGTGATGGTGGGCATGGTACAGGTAACCCGCCCCACCCCGCGCTTTACCTCCCGATTCCGCTCTCCGCCCGGGAAGCGGAGCGGATGAATTTTGGCATAGGTGCCATGAATCCCGCCGCCACGGGTGGACGAGACGCAGATCAGCAGCTTCTGAGGGTCGATGTGCCGCAGCTCCTCCATCCGCCCGACGATGTCGGCCACCAGTCGTTCCAGCTCAGCTGTCAGGTTGAGGGTGGTCATTGCCGGGGTTGAATCATCTTGTGGCAGAGCAGGCAGCGGTTTTTCGGCGGGTGCCCCTTGGGGAAAGGGATGACACGGTCATTGTGGCATTCCTCGCACTCCTTCTCGGCCTCTATCTTGTTGCCGGTCTTCTGTAGTACCTCGAAGTACGGACGATGGTTAGTGTCATAGGGGACGTGCTTGGTCTTCTCCTTGCCGGTGATCAGGAAGAAAGTGGCGAGAATGGCGACGGCAACGGCAATGAAGATCCAGTCTTTTTTGGTCAGTTTCATCAAATCCTCCACGGGGTTAATTTCGGGACTCGGGACTCGGGACTCGGGACTCGGGACTCGGGACTCGGGACTCGGGACTCGGGACTCGGGACTCGGGACTCGGAACTCGG
>JANXYN010000075.1 GCA_025356035.1 Geobacteraceae bacterium | reverse complement strand
TCGGGAGATTACAGGCGAAGCAATTGCAGAGGCTGTTGAACGGCTGAACCACAGACCTCGTAAATGTCTCAGTTACCAGACTCCACATGAGGTTTTCACCCAAGCTCTACATGGTGCACTTGCAATTTGAATTCACCGTCCACTTAACCGTTCGGATTCCAGTTCGAATAATGTCTGGCGGAATTTCTCCTCTTTGATTTTAAGAGCATCACATTTAGTCATCAGTTCCTTGACTTCAGATTCGAACACATTGATGTCTAAAATCACTTCGTTGCTTAGGGATTCCTTGCCGAATCGTTCTTTGAACTTCAGAAGTAACCGCTCCTGAACCAATGGTTCTGCTTTCCCATTCTCCATCATCCTACACTTTGCGCGAAGCTGGTAATACTCGTTGGGCTTGATTCCTGTATGGTAGTAGATTACATCCTTCCGCCATTTTGGAATCTGCTGCAAACTGTCGAATGAGGACATCGATTTTGACCAGCTGCTCTCCTGGTCGATATAGAACGGGACGCAAAGGTATGCAGGAGGAGGAACAACCTCTTGCTGTTTTCTATCGACAAGTATCAATTTGAAGTCGAACAGGTCGGCAAGTTTAGGCGCTAACTCGGAAGTAATTCTTTTATAGGTACCGAGTAACAGGTCGTTCTTTGTAAAGAGGGCAAATCTGCTTCCCATCCGCATAATTTTGTAAGTCGTACCGTTGACTTCAAAAGTCAGGAGCAGGATAACGCCAGCCTGTTTCCATTTTGGATGCACTTTTGCTGAATCCGCACCCAGAGCGGCATAGATACTCTTAATTACCGAAGATTTCCCGGTGTCATTCCCGCCCTTGATTATTGTTACTTTCGGGTGGAATTTGATTCTCCTGGCTCTTTTCTCGCTGTGAGAAATCAACAGTAATTCTCGAAAGATAAGATTTTTCATTTGTCTTATTCCTTAGGTTCCGTACTAGCCGTCTATACTGGTCGATTTTCATACAATTCCCTGAAAGCGACTACCAAGATATAGTTGTTGCTAAATTGTTTGAGAAATTTCGAATCGATCTTATTGACTACTTCGGCTGCCATGGCGGTAATAGCAATGTCCTCGTTTCCTGCGATAATGCTGTCTACCGCGTTTCTTACCTGCTTCCTTAATTCCTGAATAACCTCATTCAGAGGGTTCAATCTGTCGATATCAAACTGTTCCCATTCCTGCTTTATCTTTATCAACTTAATAGGTGGTACGTTTTCATTTGTCAGCGCACCATGCAAGATAGTCCACATTTCGTTGACATCTTTTGAGCTTGCTATGGTCTGTATCATTTTATCGAAGTACGACTTGCCGATACCTTTCTTGGCAAGCAGTTCCTGATAGTTTTCAATGTTGGCTTCGATATTGGTTTTGTTTTTTACTGAATCAAAAAGGACTCGATAGAGAGCTGTTGCATTTGTAGATTTGTCATGCCCGATATCTTCGAGGAATTTGATGATTTTCCCTTTTGTATGTGAAGAGTGGTCTTGCAGGCTTAAATCGGAAACTTGGAAGCAACATTCATACTCAAGGTGATAATTATTGATGCCGCATTCTGCCTTGATTGCTGAATCTATCTTTGTCAGCTCTTCACCGTCCAGTTCCGACAGCTTTACCAAGTCAAGGGCTAACGATTTCTTCCCATTGCTCAGATTGAAATTGAACCTGTTGTTGGAGACTACCGCCATATCCGGGTTGTAATCACTGAACTGTTTAGCCGTGGAAGTTAATTTGCCCAGGATGGAGTTCAGCGTTTTACCGTCCTTGCCTTTTTCACGCTTGACCAAGCGGGTGGATGTCCATGTGCCGGTTTTGTCGGTTTTTACCTGGACAAAGGTGCCTGATGTCGGATTGTCTTCTGAGTCCAGAATCACGACATCTTCATGATAGTCGCAGATTATCAGGTAATCAGATTGGGTTGTGTGAAGCTCGATGAGCTTGCCAATAGTCCAATCTTTCTGATAATCGAACCGATTGGAGCTGGTTGCGCCTGATTTTTCTCGGCAACTTATCAGTATGAGTTTTTCGGATAACGACATGGCTGTTGTCCTTTAAAACCAATCTGCAGGTGAGTTCTCTTACTGAATCAGACTGGCCAAACCGGCCTGGCTATTGATCTGAACTTGCTGACGCTAAGTGAGCACCGCCAGGGTCAGGCTTCCAAGTTGTTAAGTTGGAGAAATAATTGTGGGTAGATCTCTGTAAAGCCCCAGTCTACCTCGATCCTCTCACCCCAACCCCTGCCACAACAATCGGCATCTCAAACATAAACCCCAAATACGGCAACTCGCGCACTGCCTTCTCGTAACTCATCATCCCCGAATATACCGGCGGACGCTCACTTACGGTGTTTTCCCGCGCCCGCTTCTGCCCCAGCTCACAGAGCAGCGCCGCAAAGGCCGTTGTTGGGCAGAGGAGCAGGCCGAGCCGAGCAGCCCGGTATTTACGGGCCAGCATGAACTTCACATAGTCCTGATAATAGGAGCGGGCATTGCCAAACTCCACCTCCACCCAAATGCCATTCTTCTCGAAATCGCACTTAAGCCCCAGCTCCTCGACAACCTTCTGCTCGCGGTTCCACCCCTGCTTTACCAGCCCTTCATTGATCCGCCTGTTGTAGTCCGACTGGCTGAAGCCGGCGTCATACTCCACAGAAGCAAGCGATTCCCTGATCTGCTCTATTTCCGCAAAACCTCTCACTTCCCTCTGCTCCAGCATGTGCAGCAGCATGTCATTGATCTGAAGACGCGGCGAAGCGTTCTTCAGGATCGGCTTGAACAGAAAATTGAACGGTACAACCTCCTCCACTTCGAGCAAACTGCCGTCTGTCTGGTTACCGAAAATTCCAAGCAGGTACTGCCGCAGGCGCTCCTGCGCCTTGTTCTCATACCTGAACTGCAGATGCCCCGGCTTGTTGTTCAACCTGCGGATCTCCGCAACAACCGGTTCTTCAGAGCTAAACAGTATGGTGACCGGCACCTTACCACCTTTTTCGATGGCGCGCATCCGCTCTGTCTGTGCCTCAACGGGTATGGTCACGCCGTATTTGAAGGTGGACGAACCAACCGGGTGCAGGAACTTCACATTTTCCAGAAACGAAGGATTCACAAGGCAAGTTCCTGAGCCATATTGCTCCATTCTCTCCATCATTCTCAACGTGCAAACAAAAAAACCGCCCAAGCCCGACAATCCGGCCTGCAGCGGCTCCAACATCATGCAAAACAATCCACCATCTCGACTCCCCCACATCACATCAAAACTGCCTAAATGTATACAGGAAGTATGAGCTTCGGTCAATTTTTCTAATCGTTTTCGTGCCACGTGTGACGTGCTGCTCGCTACGGGAAGGCGCTACTTCGAGGTCTCCTCTTCATGCCCCACCAGCCCCTTCGCGTCCTTCTCCTCAAGCTTCAGAATGAAAAGAGGGAGGTAATGCAATTATGAATTATGAAAGATGAATTATGAACTAACCACCCGGGAGCCTGTCAAAACCTGGGGTCCACGAAATACACGAAATGCACGAAAGAAAGCCATGTAAGGCATCCGCTCCATGGAAAGCTCGGGGTTCTCGATCTCGTCAATCCGTTCCCTGCCAACACGGGCCAGCCAGCGCTTCAGCGGCTCCACCTTCGGCGACGGGATAGACTGGATGATCCGGAACATGGTCTCTGTGTTGGCGCAATCGGTGGCATAAAACTTCCCATCGGCTGCGGCAAATTTCAGTTGTACGATATTTTCGTACAACTCGGAATAACCCTCCTTAGCGAGCTTTCGCTTGAGATCGCTCCAGTAACGCTTCGAAATGCTGCTGTCGGTCAGCACCTGAACGATATCTACTATCGAAAACCACCATTCCCCTTCATGGAGAATCTTCCTGACGTGTTTACCTTCGAAAAACGCAACCTTGGCAATTTCATTTCCGTTCATGCGCTGTTACTCCCTAGGAAAGGAAACGAACAATGATATTACAATGGGCAACAAAAAACCGCCCAAGCTTTTCTCACCGCAGAGGACGCCGAGGAACGCAGAGAAATGCTAGGGTGTTGTTTACCATTCGCCTAATGCCGTCCTTCATCTGCACGACATTAAAGTTCAGGTGTAGTCCGACTTTCGTTGATGTCCACCTTTGCGCCTCTCCGCGTCCTCTGCGGTAAATGACTTGGATTCGTGTCCTTTGTTTCTTCGTGGTGAATAGCAAAAAAAGCGCCCAAGCTTTTCTCACCGCAGAGGACGCTGAGGAACGCAGAGAAATGCTAGAGATTGTTGACCATGCGTTTGATGCCGTCCTTCATCTGCACAACATTGAAGTTCAGGAGCAAACCGACTTTCTTCCTGCTGAGCTTCAGGTAGGTGAGCAACTGCGCCTCGTGGATCGCGGCAAGCTTTTCTACCGCCTTCAGCTCGACAATGACAAGATCTTCCACGAGGAGATCCAGGCGATATCCAGCGTCTACCAGGGTGCCGTCGTATTCCACCGGGAGGAGTACTTGACTCTTCACCAAAAGACCGCGTCTAATCAACTCGTGCCGCAGACAGGCCTCATATGCCCCCTCCAGCAGTCCAGGTCCTAAAAAGCTGTGAACTTTCATCGCAGCATCAATGATCTGACCGGTTACCTCGTTGATTTCCACTCTGCGCCCCTCCGCGTCCTTTGCAGTAGATGACTTCGATTCGTGTCTTTTGTGCCTTCGTGACGAATAGCAAAAAAGCGCCCAAGCTTTTCTCACCGCAGAGAACGCTGAGGAACGCAGAGAAATGCTAGAGGTTGTTGATCATGCGCCTAATGCCATCCTTCATTTGCACGACATTGGAGTTCACTTTCGTTGATTTCCGCCTCTGCGTCCCTCCGCGTCCTCTGCGGTAAGTGACTTCTAAGCGTCTATCGATAGTTTTTCCGGCGGAACAGGGCGGTCTTCAGGCAGGCGACCCGGTCGAGGAACAGGATCCCGTCCAGATGGTCCATCTCGTGCTGGATGGCGACCGCTTCGAAGCCGCTGGTCTCTAACTGTTGCGGCTTCCCCGCGCGGTCGGTGAAGCTGACGCCGATGCTGGTCGCCCGGGCCACGTCGCCGGTGTAGTCGGGGACGCTCATGCACCCCTCGCGCATGATCCCCTCGCCAGCGCGGCTGGTGATTTCAGGGTTGACCATCACCAATAGCCCATGGTTGTTGGTGGCGCCGAGCCGGTTCGCAGACACGTCCACCACACAGACCCGAAGCGGCGAGCCGATCTGGGGGGCGGCCACCCCCACCGAGCCGGGGCCGGCGCGCATGGTATCGAGCAGGTCCTGAATGAGGCTGTCGAGGGTCGGGGCGTTCGGCTCAATCCGGGCACAGACCTGTTTCAGCAGGGGGTCGGGATACAAGAGTATTGTCTGTGCTGGCATGGGTTAGAGGGAGACCGGCGTCACTGACCGGACCGCGATCTCCACCTGCAACTCCTTCTTCAGTTTTTCCAGCATGGCGGCGAGCTGCTCGACGCTCACCCCGACCGGCAGGGCAGCTTCCAGCATCAGCACGTAGACCGGCGCTTCCTTGCTCCCGATCAGCTTGGTATTCAAGTCGGTGATATTGATCCGCCGGTCGGCCAGCTCCCGGGTGACCCGGTAGACGATCCCCGGCCGGTCGGAACCGTAGACCGAGACGATACAGAGCTCCCCCTGGGGTGCCTGATAGCTGATCTCGTCCGGATGGAGGCTCCGCACCGACACCGACAGCTCCATGCCGCTGCAGAGGTCCTTGAATTCTTCGAGGAGCCTCCCCTTGCTGTAGGGCTTGTCGTGGGAGACGATCAGGATCATGGCAAACTCGCCACCCAGCATGGTGCAGCTGGAGTCCTCCACGTTGCAGCCAAGCCGGTACAGCACTTCCGCCACCCCGGCCACGATCCCGGGCCGGTCCTTGCCGATCACCGTCACCGCAAAATGGGCCAAACTCTCCATCATCGCGCTCATCATCATGGTCTACCTCGTCGATCTTCAGTCCGCCGCGTGATACTGCCTGGGGCGCGCCCGCTGCAGCCGCCCCTTCCCTTATACCAAATCTGCGGCCGGATGTACATGCAGTTCGAAAAAAAAGCCCCTCCAGGGTCTGGAGGGGCTTTTACAAAAGACTATCAGCAAACCATCCCTAGAAAGGCATGGCGTTCTGGGCGAGACCTAACAGATACGCCGGCCAGATCCCTGCGCCGAGGACACCGACGACACAGATGATGAGGGTAATAAAGACCGGCACCGTCATCTTCACCCAGTCAAACTGCTCGGTGGGGTCCTTCATGTACATGAAGACCATCACCCGCAGGTAGTAGTAGACGGAAGCGGCGCTGTTCAGCACGCCGATGATGGCAAGCCAGACGTAGCCGGCCTTGACCGCGCCGGAGAAGAGGTAGAACTTGCCCATGAAACCGGCCATCGGCGGGATACCGGCCAGGGAGAAGAGGAAGATCGTCATCACCAGCGCCAGCACCGGATGCTTGAAGCCGAACCCGGCGTAGTCGGAAACGTTGTTGTTCGGCTCCCCCTTTTTCCCCACCAGGATGATGATGGCGAAGGCACCGATATTCATGAAGGTGTAGGTCAGCATGTAGAAGAGGATGCCGGCGGTGCCGATGCTGTTGCCAGCGGTGAAGCCGACCAGGGCGTAACCGGCGTGGGCGATGGACGAGTAGGCGAGCATCCGCTTGATGTTGTCCTGGTTTAAGGCGATCAGGTTGCCGATGGTCATGGTGAGGACCGCCAGGATCCAGAGGAGGTCCGTCCAGTCTGCCTTCAGGGTCGGAAGTGCAACCATCAGCACCCGGATGAAGGCGGCAAAGCCGGCTGCCTTGGGACCAGCCGACATGAAGGCGGTGATCGGCGTCGGTGCGCCTTCATAGACGTCCGGGGTCCACATATGGAACGGCGCCGCGGCAATCTTGAAGGAAAAGCCGACTGCCATCAGCAGCATCCCCACCAGGAACAGGGGGTTTTGCACCACCGCACTGCTGGCAGCGGCTACCTTGGCAATCTCGGCAATCCTGGTGGTGCCGGTAGCGCCAAAGGTGAGGGCCATACCGTAGAGGAGAAAGCCGGTGGAGAAGGCACCGAGCAGGAAGTACTTGAGACCCGCCTCGTTGGATTTGAGGTTTTTCCGGTTGAAGCCGGCCAGCACATAGAGGGAAACCGACAGGACTTCGAGGCCGAGGAAGATAGTCATCAGATCGGTGCCGGACGCCATTAGCATCATCCCGACGGTGGCAAACAGGATCAGCGGGTAGAGTTCGCCGTAATTGCACTCCTCACGCCGCACGTACTGATCTGCGATCAGGACGGTGAGGGCCGCTCCCACCAGGAAGATCCCCTTGAAAAAGAGGGCAAAGTTGTCCTGGAGGACCGAGCCGCTGAAGCCTGTCTGGGGAGTGCCCCAGGCGGTCATCACCACATACAGGGAATAGCCGATGCCGAGCAGACTCAGATAGCCCAGATAGGCCTTTTGCTCCGTTTTCAGGAAGACATTGACCAGCAGCAGCACCATCGCCACTACCGACAGGATGAGCTCCGGCATGATCGCGCCAAAGTTTACAACTGGCATTAAAAGATCCATCTAAATTTCCTCCGGTGGCTATTCTAAACGATTCTACTTTACTTGACAGGGTGAACCGCGACCGCCTCGGCAGGTACGAGCGCCTCAGCTGGGACAACGGCAGCCAACGGCTGGGCAACAACCTGAACATCCCGGCGCATATGCTTTACCAGCTGCTCGACGGACGGATTCATCTTCTCGATGAAGGGGGTCGGATAGACACCCATCACGAAGATCAGGGCCAGCAGCGGCAACATGATGATCACTTCCCGGGCATTCAGATCCAGGAGCTTCTGGTTCTTCGGATTGTCCAGTTCGCCGAACATGACCCGCTGGAACATCCAGAGCATATAGACCGCCGAGAGGATCACGCCGCTGGTGGCAACGATCGCATACCAGCGGAGGTGGCTTTCGTAAGCGCCGATCAGCACCAGAAACTCGCCGACAAAACCGTTGGTCCCCGGCAAGCCGATGGAGGAAAGGGTTACGATCATGAAGATGGTGGCGAACACCGGCATCTGCTTGGAAAGGCCGCCGAAATCGCTGATCAGCCGGGTGTGGCGGCGCTCATACAGGAAGCCGACGATAAGGAACAGTGCGCCGGTGGAAATACCATGGTTAATCATCTGCAGCATGCCGCCGGTGATCCCCTGCTGATTCAAGGCAAATACGCCGAGCATGACGAAGCCCAGGTGGGCCACCGAGGAGTAGGCGACCAGTTTTTTCACGTCCTCCTGGACCATGGCGACCAGCGCCGCATAGATAATACCGATTACCGCCAGCACGGCGATGAGCGGGGTGAACCGCGCCGTAGCGTCGGGGAAGAGCGGCATGGCAAAGCGGACAAAGCCATAGGTACCCATCTTCAGGAGGATCGCGGCGAGAATGACGGAACCGGCCGTGGGTGCCTCGGTATGGGCATCCGGTAACCAGGTGTGGAGCGGGAACATCGGTACTTTAATGGCGAAGGCCAGGGCAAACGCCAGGAACAGCCAGGTCTGGGCGGCCGGGTCGAGTGCTGGCATCTCGTAGAAGCGGAGGAGGCTGAAATCGCCGGCGCCCGCGTGGAAATAGAGGTAGATGATGGCAACCAGCATCAGCAGGGAGCCGACCATGGTGAAGATGAAGAACTTGACGGCCGCGTAGATCTTGCGCTTGCCGCCCCAGATGCCGATGATGAAGTACATCGGGATCAGCATCAATTCCCAGAAGATGTAGAACAGGAACAGGTCGAGGGAGATAAAGGCGCCGAGCATGCCGGTTTCAAGGAGGAGGAGGCAGATCATGTACTCCTTGACCTTGTCCTCCACCGCAGTCCAGGTGGAAAGC
>JANXYN010000055.1 GCA_025356035.1 Geobacteraceae bacterium | reverse complement strand
GCTTTCCCCACCACCGAGATGTTGATGGCGTCACTGTCGACAAACAGGTCGGTGGTGGAAACGACGCCGTCGCGAAATGAGAGTTGGCCAGTAATGGTATTGTAAGGCATGCCGCCGGCGACCATCTCAGGTAGTTGGCCTTTTATCAGCTGAGACAGGTTGAGGATGGAGAGAATCTTGGACAGGACCGCAAACTTATGCAGCGTTCCATCGGCACAACTAACATTCACGTTACCCAGCAGAGACTTTTTGAGCTCCGCCGCGGTCTTCCCCTTGCCGGTTAACTCCCCTTCCATTGAAAGGTTGCCGGTGATCGACCCGTGTTTTTCGCCATAGAGTTGCATCAAAGATGCTACCGCCAGCCGGTCGGTTTTATAGTTCGCCTGGTAGCGGGGACCGTCCTTGGCGCCGAAATCCACTCGTCCCCGCCCGGAAACTGTGCCGCCAAGCAGGGCCAGGTCGAGCGACTGGCAATAAAGGATGTCTTCCTCGTACACCAGGCTGGTGTGGAGTTTTTTGTACGGCAGTTCTTTGAACCTGCCAGCATCGGCGCTGATCAGCGCTTTTAGTGCGATTCTGACAGGCGCAGTTCCCTTTTTTGCCGGTTCCAGTTCGGTGAGGAGCACAACATCATCATACGCCAGGTAGGGTGCTGTTACCGTGAGCTCAATTTTGGGGTCCCGCAGGTCCTGCACGGTCCCTTTGAGGTTGATGATGGAATCGTTGAGTTGTGCGGCCAGCGACCTAATCTGCAGGGTTTGCTTCTGCAGAGAAATATTGCCACTGACCTTTTGCAGCGTTACTCCGCCCGTTGCCCGCTGTAGTCCGAAATCTGCCAGATCCAACAGGGGGGAGGAGAAGGCGACACTGAAGGTTGGGCTTTTCAAACCGGTCAGGCTCCCCCTGCAGTAAATGGTGGAATCGCCGAGCCTGGCGGTAAGGAGTGACGTTTCCATGCTATCACCCCTGAAGGTGATGGACCCATTCAGATTACTGATGGTCTTGACTGATTCGGCAGGTTTGAAGGCGACCCCGGCCAGGGCTATATTCCCGCCCCAGCGGAGGTTGGCAGGGTCATTAGCCAGGCTTTCGGAATGGATCGCCCCCTCCACCACCCCCCGACATTGATATTTATTGAAGAGGGGGAACAGCGGCGTTGCTTCCTGGAGGTGAAAGGGGTCGACCACCATGGCCAACTTCAGACGGCCGTTCCCGGCAAAAAGGTAACTGGCATTGGCAGCTAGCATCACGGGCGGGAGTTCGTCCTGGAACGAGACGACTCGAGCCTCGGATTGGTTCACCGTCCCCTTGAACGAGAGACGGTTTGACCGTCCCGCTGGTTTGGTAATGAAATCCGGATAGCTATAGGCGGCTGGCGTCAGGTCCCAGCTGCCGGTCAGTTGAAAATTAGCAGAAGTGCCGGCGCCGGTAAGGTGTAATGGAGCATCTCCTGCAAACTGCAGCTTGCCCTGCCTGTACTGTCCCAGCAGCCAGGCAACCTCCGGTTGCCGTGGGGTAATTATCATGGTCAAAGGGTAGCTGGCAGGTGTCGTCAGCGGGTAGTCGGCGATTTTTCCCTCGAAGGTGAATGGTGAGGTGCCGAAGTTGCCGGTCATCCGTGACAGGATGAAGTCCTTGCCGAGCATTTCCAGCCCACCCTTGAGGGCGTTGAATTCAGGGACTGCCGGGCCGAAACTCAGCACCCCTTTGCTGACGGTTCCACGGACATGGAGGATGTTGTAGTTGTCCCTTTCTTCCATGTGCAGAATCTGGCTGATTCTGCCGTCAAGGGTTCCCTCCTCTACTTTGTAAGTCCCCCCTTTGATGTGGCGTTCGATGAAGAGCGCCACGTCTTTCTGAATGATCCCGTAAGGGATGTACTGGCCAAACTCCTCCAGCCGGAATGGGGTAAGGGTTGCTCTGGCGACAATGCGTGGGTCGCTGGAGTGAAGGTCTTCCAAGCGACAAAGACCTTTGACATTAAGTCCATCCAGATGCAGATCAAGGGCCTTTAAGTCCAATTCCGTGTCGGTCAGCGCCAGGTCATAGGTGAAGTACAGATCTTTAGGCGTGAGGGTGGCATGGAAGACTTGCGGGTAATCGAAGCGCAGACCGCCAATTTTTACCGTCCCTTTAGAGGTGAATTTCGACAGCTTCCCCCGGAGGTTGGCGGTCAAATCGAGACGACCGGCAACCTGGTGGAACGGGACATAGTTACTGTAATAGGGCCAGAAATGCTCGAAATCCAGCTGCTTCGTGACAATGCGGACGTTGAGAAAGGTGTCACTGAAAGGCTCTTCCTTTGCCGCCAGCATCAACGAGCCGGCCAAAGAGATGAACCCCTTTTTCCCTCTATCGTCCACCTTTGCGGACAGCTTAAAGTCGCCCCGTTTTCCCCTGGCGAAACGGCTTGCGGACAGGTCAAGATCTTCAATGCTCGTGGTAACCCCTTCGGCGAGCACAGCATGGTCGGTGAAGCTGATCAAGCCGTGCTTAATCCGGATCCCCTTAACCTGCAGCGGGGTCTCCTCGGCTTCTCCATCCAGCAGGTCACTGATGTTGAAAAAGCCGGCCGCGTCCCTACTTAGCTTGATGACCGGCCGCTCCACCACCACTTCCTTTAACACGAGGTTTTTGTGCAGCAGGGGCAACAGGGCTACCTTGACCGTCATCCGCTCGGCGCTCAAAAATGTTGCCACACTGTCCCGTTCCTTGATCACCACGCTGGTGAAGGTGACGGAGGGCCCGTAACGAAGCGAAAAAGCCCCCTGATCGTAGGTAACCTGGCGCTTAAGCCCCTGTTGGACGGCGGCCAGGATCTCTCCCTTGTGGTCATCCAGGTGAAACAGCTTGTTCAGGACAAAGGTCGCGCCTCCACCAATGCTAAAGGCAAAGCCGGTGACTAGGAGCAGGATAAGAATTTTCCTTCGACGTGTGCTGATCATGGTTCGACCATAGTTGGTTTGTCCTGTGGAGTCGCGTTAAGTTGCACAAGTTTTCCAGGCACTGGCCGGCAAGGGACAGTTCGCCGGTGCGGCTGTCACACTTTGGCAGAGGCGTTAAGATGCGGAACATTTAATTTTTTAGTATACCGCTTCGCGACAAACGGCGCAAGAGCCTTCTAGGCTTCAGCCGAATTCGGCCGCAGAATGTGAGCCTCTTAGTCGTTGACTTTGGTTGAGGCGGGCTGCTAGTATTAAATTGACGAACTTTTTCGACAAGGATTCGCCAATGGCAGACAAAATGCGGATTACCATGGAAAACCTGCACAACTACCGCACACTGGTGGCAAAGATAGATGCCCTCTGTCGCAAGGTCGTGACCGAGTTTGACGAGCATCTTTCCTGCCGACCAGGGTGCGATGGCTGCTGCCGGCACCTGTCACTATTTCCGGTGGAAGGGGTGGCACTGGCCATGGCGCTGCAGGAGCTGCCGGCGGTGGAGGTTGTGCATATCCGCAAGCTCGCCTCTGACTCCACCCCTAATGGTCACTGTCCACTTCTGCAAAACGGCCTATGTCTTCTCTATTCGGCCCGTCCGATCATCTGTCGCAGCCATGGCCTGCCAATTCTGGTCATTCAGGACGGCACGAAACGGATCGATCACTGCCCGGAAAATTTCCGGGGGGTGCCAACCATTCCTGAAGGCGCGGTGATCAATCTGGAACTGCTCAACACCACCCTGGCCACGATCAATGCCCTTTTCATTGCCAGCTCTATCCCTACTTCCCTGCCATTAGGGAGGCGGCTTACCATTGCCGAAGCGCTGCTGCTTGAGGTATAAAGAAAGAGCGCTGTCGCTGGCAGTCGTTTTCTCCTCATAGGGGAGCTACTGGCATCCAAATATCCGTCCCTTGAGGATTTTCCCCTTGCGTTATGGAGAGTTTTGGTTTACATAAATAAGCTTTCTATTGAGCCAACCCTCCGGAAGTTATGAGGATGTGTCACCGTGAGAACAGTTAAGCTGCAAGCGCCAGCCAAGGTTAATTATCGTCTGGATGTGTTGCGTAAAAGGCCGGACGGCTATCACGACTTGCGTATGGTAATGCAGCGCATTGATCTCTGTGATGAGATTGCCATCACCCTTCATGATCAGCCGGGTATCCAGGTCACCTGTGGCAGGGAAGGGGTGCCGGATGGGCCGGGCAATATTGCCTGGCGTGCCGCCGACGCACTGTTTAAAATTTCTGGCAAACAGGCTGGGGTAAGCATCGCCATCACCAAGCAGATCCCAGTGGCGGCCGGGCTTGGCGGCGGGAGCAGCGACGCTGCCACCGTCCTGATGGGGGTAAATGACCTGCTTCAACTCGGTCTGTCGGAAGAGCGGTTGATGGAAATCGGGGTGAAGCTCGGGGCGGATGTGCCGTTTTTTATCTTCAAAAAGACCGCCTTGGCCGAGGGGATTGGCGAGAAGCTGTCGCCACTTGATGGCCTTCCCGCTGCCTGGCTGGTGTTGGTAAACCCGAATGTCCCGGTCTCCACCGCCTGGGTTTACCAAAATTTACAATTGACAACGCGGCAGAATGAATATAATATACCACGGTTCTGCGGAAGTATCGCAGAGATCTGTGCGATGCTCTCAAATGACTTGGAAGCCGTCACCATCCGGCGTTTTCCGGTAATTCAGGAGATCAAGGAACGGCTGCTTTCGGTTGGGGCCAGCGGTGCCCTCATGTCCGGGAGTGGCCCAACTGTTTTTGGGGTGTTTGCCGACGAAGTGGCTGCGCGAAACGCGGCAGCAGTGCTTTCCCGTGCGGGCGAGTGGTTCGTAACAGCGGTAAAAACCTTGTAATTCATTGATGTTGTGAAATGTGATAAGGTTACGCCTGTCACAGCTTCCGGCTTTTTGGGGCGTCGCCAAGCGGTAAGGCACCGGATTTTGATTCCGGCATTCCCAGGTTCGAATCCTGGCGCCCCAGCCAAACACCTGTGATGGGCGTTTTGGCGGCGTCACACGGGCCACAGACGGTCATCTGTCGGCTGGTTGATTGCTTATGAAGGTTAATCTGACAAAGAAGGTAGCCGTTTCATGGAAAACAAGATCAGGGTGTTCAGTGGCAATTCCAATCCGTCGCTGGCTGAAAAGATTTGCGCCAGTCTTGGTGTGCCACTTGGGTCGGCCAAGGTAAAAAACTTCTCCGATGGCGAGATCATGGTGGAGATTGGTGAGAACGTCCGTGGCCGTGACATCTATGTCGTGCAGTCGACCTGTTCACCGACCAATAACAACCTGATGGAGTTGTTGATCATGACGGACGCGCTGAAACGTGCCTCTGCAGCTACCATCACCACGGTCATCCCTTATTACGGTTATGCCCGCCAGGATCGCAAGGTTGCACCGCGCACCCCGATCACCTCAAAGCTGGTGGCGGATCTGATAACCACCGCCGGTGCAGACCGGGTGGTTACCATTGACTTGCATGCCGGTCAGATCCAGGGTTTTTTCAATATTCCGGTGGATAACCTTTATGCCGCGCCGGTAATTCTGGAGCATCTGAAAAGGCGCTTCGACAATGACAATATCGTCATGGTTTCTCCGGATGCCGGTGGGACCGAGCGCGCCCGGGCTTTTGCCAAGCGCCTCGGCTGTTCGCTCGCCATTATCGACAAGCGTCGCACCGGGCCCAATGTAGCTGAGGTGATGCACCTGATCGGCGATGTGAAGGACAAGGAAGCTATTATCCTGGACGATATGATTGATACCGCTGGCACCCTGACCCAGGCAGCCAAGGCCCTCAAGGAGTATGGCGCGAAGACCATCTACGCCTGTGCTACCCATGGGGTCCTCTCCGGCCCGGCGATTGACCGGATCAATGCCTCGGAGATTGAAGAGGTGGTGATTACCGATACCATTCCGTTGGGGGACAAGGCCGAGAAGAGCAAGAAGATCAAGGTACTGTCGGTTGCGGACCTCCTTGCCGAGGCCATCCGGCGCATTCATGAGGACGAATCGGTCAGTTCGTTGTTTGTCTGAAACAATTTTGCAGTGACGCGGATGCCGGCTATGGCCGGTAACCTGGTCTTACTCAATAAAAAAAACCATAAGGATATCATCGGAGGATATATGGAACAGAAAACACTCAGTATTGAACAGAGGAGCGAGACAGGCAAAGGGATTTGCCGGAGGCTCAGAGCTAAAGGGTTGGTCCCGGGAGTCGTGTACGGCAAAGGGATGGAGTCTGTGTCGGTCACGGTCAATCCCAAGGAGCTGCTTGCCGCCATCGCCGGTGAGGGGGGGCAGAATAATCTGATCACCCTGAAAGGTGCCGGTGCCATTAACGGTAGCGTGGTCATCGTTTCCGACCTCCTGCGCGACTATCTGAAGGGAACCCCGCGTCACGTTGACTTTCACAAGATCAATCTCAAGGAGAAGATCCGGGTGCAGGTCTCTGTCAGCCTCGTGGGGACTGCGATCGGGGTCAAAGAGGGAGGGCTGCTCGACTTTGCCATGCATACGGTGGAGGTTGAGTGTCTCCCCACCCAGATTCCTGAGCATATCGAAGTGGATGTGACGGACTTGGTCCTTGGCCACTCGCTCCATGTGGCAGACCTGAAGGTCCCAGCCGGCGTCAAGGTGCTGGAAGACTCCAGGGCTGCAGTGGTAAGCGTGCTGGGAAGAGGCAAGGAAGAGGCTGCTCCTGAGGGGGCTGCCGCAGCTCCTGCCACTACCTAATCCGGCCAACTGACGGGTATGGCCACAAAACTCATTGTCGGACTGGGGAATCCCGGCTCCAAGTACCTATGGACCCGCCATAACGCGGGTTTCATGGTTTTAGACAGCCTGTCCCATCTTACGGATATTGCAGTGACCCGGAAGAGCTATGCCGGCCTTTATGGGGAAGGTGACTGGCAAGGGGAGCGGTTGCTGCTTCTGAAGCCCCAGACCTTTATGAACTTGTCTGGCCGATCAGCCGCGGCGGCACTGAATTTTCACAAGCTTGCCATCAGGGATATGCTGGTCATCCATGATGATCTCGATATTCCGTTCGGTCAGGTGAAGCTAAAGGCCGGTGGTGGCCATGGTGGCCACAATGGTCTCCGTTCGTTGACGGCGGAACTGGGGAGCGGCGACTTCATCCGCATACGGGTCGGAATAGGTCGTCCCTTACATGGCGATATGGCTGACTATGTCCTTACCAGTTTCAACCGGGAGGAAATGGCGCTGCTCCCGCGGCTGCTCGATGGGGTGGTCGACGTACTGCAGCTTCTGCTCCTGGAGGGACTCCCCAAGGCCATGAGCATCTATAACAATAAAGATCTGCTGGCCAATGGGAATGATTAACTGTAGCAACGGGTTGCTGGCCCGTCTGATTTCACGCCAAAGCGGGGTGCTTTGATGAGTACTCGGTCGGCTTTTCTCTGCAAATTCAGCTCTGAGTTTTAGGGCATAGGATAGATAGATTATGGGTTTTACCTGCGGCATCGTTGGCCTCCCCAATGTGGGAAAGTCGACCATATTCAATGCACTTACTTCTGCTGGGGCGGAATCTGCCAATTATCCGTTCTGTACCATCGACCCGAATGTGGGGATTGTCCAGGTACCCGATAAGCGAATGCTGAAACTTGCTGAGCTTGTAAAGCCGGAGCGGATTCTGCCCACCGCCATCGAGTTTCTCGATATTGCCGGGCTGGTGAAGGGCGCCAGCAAAGGGGAGGGGCTGGGGAACCAGTTTCTTGGACATATCCGTTCCGTGGATGCCATTGCCCACGTGGTTCGCTGTTTTGAGGATGAGAATGTCGTGCATGTGAGCGGCGGGGTGGAGCCGATTCGTGATATCGAGATCATCCAGACCGAACTGGCCCTGGCTGACCTAGACACGGTGGAGAAACGGCTGCAGCGGAGTGAAAAGCTGGCTAAAAGCGGTGACCAGAAGCAGCGCGACGAGGTGGAGCTGTATCTGCGGGTTAAAAGAGCGCTGGAAAGCGCCACGCCGTTACGCACCCTCACTTTCAACGAAGAAGAGCGGCTCCTGCTGCGCGACCTCCATCTTCTCTCCGCAAAACCGGTGCTCTATGTGACCAACGTGGCGGAAAATGACCTAGCGGGGGAACATCCGTTTGTGGAGCAGGTAAAGGAACTGGCCGCGCGCGAAGGCGCCCGGGTTGTCACCATTTGTGGCAGGATTGAGGCGGAGATTGCCGAGCTGGCGGGAGAGGAGAAGCAGGCCTTTCTGGCAGAAATGGGGCTCAGGGAGTCGGGCCTTGCCCAGCTGATCCGGAGCGGGTATGAGCTGTTAGGGCTTATTACCTATTTCACTGCCGGGGTCAAAGAGGTTCGTGCCTGGACCATCTCGGCCGGCACCAAGGCGCCGCAGGCGGCCGGGGTCATCCATACCGACTTTGAAAAAGGGTTCATCCGGGCCGAGGTGATCGCCTATGCCGATTATCTTGCTGTCGGTGGCGAAGCGGGTGCCAAGACAAAAGGCCTGATGCGCCTGGAGGGGAAGGAATATGTGGTGCAAGACGGCGACGTGATGCACTTCCGCTTCAACGTCTAAAGGAACTGGCCCTTTTCTGCGCTCTTTGGGTTAGACTGCGGCTTTGCTTGTAATTAGATATCATCATGGTCTGCGTAATCTGCGGGTCATGACTAAATAGTGCAGAACGGCGATTTCCGCCGTATCTCCTTGCTCCGGGCCGGGCCCGGGGCTACAAATCCGTAAGGAGGATAGTTATGTTGAGGAAGTATGAAACAATTTTCATCATCAAGCCAGAGCTTGCCGATGAAGAGGTCAAGTCGGTCACCGACAAGGTACAGGAGATAGTGGCCAGTTTTAAAGGCGAGTTTAAAAAGCTCGAAGACTGGGGGCCGAGGAAGCTGGCATACCCGCTGAATAAGTTCACCCGGGGTCGTTATTTTTATCTGCGTTTCGATGGCAATGCCGAGCTGATTGCCGAACTGGAAAGGCGCCTCCGTCTTGACGACAAGGTCATCAGGTACCAGAGCGTCAAAATTGAGAAAGAGGCACCGGTGGCCGAGAAACCGGCAGAAGTCACAGAGGCGGCTGCCGCCGCTGAAGCAACTCAACCCGCGACTGAATAACTGATTGGAGGATAAGATAGATGAGCGACGAAAGATCTGCACCAAGAACCAGCAGTGGTCCCCGCAAAAAGAGAACCTTTCAACGCAGGAAAGTCTGCCGTTTTTGCGCTGACAAGGCCGTGACCATAGATTACAAAGATCCCCGCACCCTGCGTTACTTTGTCAGCGAGCGTGGGAAAATCATTCCCCGGCGGATTTCTGGCAACTGTTCCGCCCATCAGCGGCAGATAACTGAGGCGATCAAGCGGGCCAGGAATCTGGCGCTGTTGCCGATTGCCTCACCACATGTCATGTCCTGACGGTGGCTGTTTTGCAGGCATTCAGAAGTAAGGCTGTGGTTCAGGATATCACGGTGGGTGTGGCACTGACCCTGCTCTTTATGATTCTGCCGTTGGCCGTCATCATTGCCCCGGCTCCGGCGGTCTATTTTTCGTTGAAGAGTGGCAGGGGAGTGGGCTGGACTATAGTGTTGGTGCCACTTGCAGTCATGGCGCTGACGGCAGGCTCCTATTCCATTGACCTTTACCTCCTACTGGTGATGGTTGGCGGGGTTGCCCTGCTCCTCCCCGAATTTCTCCGACGTGGCTATGGCGGGGCGCGGACGGTGCTGTTTGCCGTTTCGCTGATCATGCTGGTAATAGTCGGGAGCACGGCTATTTATGCTTTTGAGCAGCGGTTGAATGTCCATACTGAAGCAGTTCAACGGATACGCACGATCAGTAGCGAAACGGCCGCTTTTTACACGGCAAAGTCAGGGGCCAGCGGGGAACAGCTGAAATTCTTCCAGGAGGTGATCCGCCAGGAAGGCGAGCTGGCCACCCGTATCTATCCGGCCCTGTTGGTTATGGGACTTGGCATGTTTACGGCGGCGAACCTGTTGGTGATAAAGCGGTTTTCGGCAAGGCTTGCGCAATGTCCCGAAATCGGCGCGTTCATGACCTTTCGCATGCCTGAGCAACTGATCTGGCTGGTGATCGCTGCCGGCTTCACTCTTTTGCTCGCCACCACCACCGGCCAGGAGGGGGGCGGGATGGCGGCACTCAATCTGCTGACAATCATGCTTTCGCTTTACTTTATCCAGGGGCTGGCTGTAATAGCCCACTTTTTCAACAGGTTTGCCGTTGCCGGTTTTATCCGGCTCCTGTTTTATTTATTGCTATTGATTTTTTCCTATATGTCGATAGCAGTACTGGTGCTTGGCGTATTTGATTTCTGGGGGAACTTCCGTGCCCCCAGACCAACAGAAAACCTGTAAATTCAGGCTAGGAGGAGAAGATAATGAAAGTAATTCTGAGGGAAAACATTGATACACTTGGGCAGATCGGTGACATCGTCAAGGTGGCTCCCGGCTATGCCCGGAACTATCTGCTCCCGAAAGGTTTTGCCATCGAGGCGACTACCAAAAATGCCAAGGCCCTCGATCATGCCAAACGGCACCTGGAGTTCAAGAAGAACAAGTCAAAAGAGCTTGCCGTTCAGCTTGCGTCCAAGCTTGAGGGGCTCACCCTGACCTTTGCTCACCAGGCCGGCGAAGAGGGGAAGCTGTTCGGCTCGGTAACCAATATGGAACTGGCGGAACAGCTGAAGGCCCAGGGGTTCGAAATCGACCGGAAAAAGGTCGTGCTTGAGCCGATCAAACAGATCGGTGAGTTTACTGCCACGGTAAAGCTGCACCCTGAGGTGAACGCCACCCTGAAGGTTACGGTCACCAAGGCTGCTTAAGGCGTCCAGCAGGAATGTAAAGTTTAGTTATAACACTGAAATGCGGCATGGGATATCCTTCCATGCCGTTTTTTTGCAGTGATAAAGCGGAGTTTTAATTAAGTTGTTGACACGCCTTGTGCATGTGATAATATCATCAACAAGATACTCTAAAATTGAATATATCCGTACGCAAGTCGGAGCCACCGAAAGGGTAAAGCCCGGGTAACCGGGTGGCACAAAGCTACCTGTCCAGTGTTTGCTGGATAGAGGGGTTTGTCGAAGTGGCAGTTGGAGTGAAGCCTACCCTTTTGGGGTGGGCTTTTTTGTTATGAAAAGTTGGACAAAGTCCAATGAAACCAGCCTTTTAGCTTCGGATAACGGATTTTTTGATGTAGCTAGAGTAATGGCTATTAATTTGTGCTGACGTTCTGAGAGGGGGTGAGGTGCTTCGGGCGATGCAAGGAATAGTGGTGGCAGGTTCGGGGAACTTGGATTAACAATCAACGAAGAGGAGGTACATCGCATGAAAGGATTAAAATCGGTTTTGTTGTTTGCAATGGTGATGGTGGCGGTTTTGTTGTATTCGGTGCCGGCTTTCTGTGAGAACGAAGGGCTTGGCGATGTGGTTAGTGATGCAGCCCCCAAGGGGGAGAGCAAGGTTATTCCTCCTGGTCATTTTGCGCTGGTTGCCAAATATGCGGAGGCATTTCTCACCCCGGACCCTAATGATCCGAGCCATCCCGGTGGTCACCGGACCCTCTACGCCGCCGACGTAGCACCGAAACTGGACAGCTATTTTGTTCTGGATATCAGGACCCCTGCGGAATATGCTGCAGGTACCGTTCCAGGCGCCGTCAATATTCCGATGGCCGACCTGGCCAAGGCAGAAAACCTGGCTAAACTGCCGCTGGATAAGGCTATCCTGATCGTCTGTAACACCGGCCATACCTCCAGTATCTCCAATGCGGTGCTCGGCGTGCTCGGTTATGATGCCTGGACGTTGCGCTTCGGCATGATGGGATGGCGCGCTATGACCAAAACCAAGGTCTGGTCGTCGAAAGTTTCCCAGGATATTTACGGTGCCGGCTATGTTTCGAAAATAGGCCAATAGCAGAGATTGACTGCAGCTGGTGTTGCAGTCTGGTTGGCGGGCCGTCGGGGCTTGCAGCGGGATTAATTCCCGGCTGGTGATCCCGACGGCCCTTTTTTATTGGATTGTAAGTGCGGAGTCGATTTGGAGAAGTCCTGACAATGCGCCTGTGGTTAGGGCAATGCGTGGAGGAGTAATCTGCGGCTCGCGTGGGTTGATACGGATGACGGTGGCTTTGTTTCCATTGCCAAGCAGTTCGGAGAGGTTGCGGATGGTGGGGATGGCGGTGCCGGCACCCAGTTCCACCACCACCAGCGGCTTCCGGCTGCGGTGCAAAAAGTTGTCAAACCGCTTGCTCTGTTGTGCCGTCCGGTCATTGAGCCAGCTGGAGTCGCCAAACATCAGGATATTGGGCCGGGCAACTCCGCCGCAGTTGATACAGGCTGGAATCTTCTGTGCCCGCATGTTGGCAGGGTCTACCGGGATGGCCTCCCGGTTTTCCCAGATGGCGGGAGAGCAGGGGAGGGTGCATTGGAGAAAGTGGATCGAGCCATGCACTTCCAGGATATGGTCGGCAGCAAAGCCTCCCTTCTGGAACTGGCCGTCCACGTTGGAGGTGACGACGAAATGGTCGAGCTGGAACCGGGCAATCCAGTCCAAAAGGATGCCGAAACCGGCGTGGGGAATGGTCGTACGATAGAGGTTGGTGCGGTGGCCATAGAATCCCCAGCCAAAGGCGGGGTCCCGTTCGAAATGGTCGGGATTGGCAGCCGAGATGAAGCTGATGCCGAGTGGTTCATAGAGTGGATAGGCACGCCAGAACCCCTGGTCCCCGCGAAAATCCGGGAGTCCGGAGTCTACCCCCATCCCCGCCCCGGCAGTGATCACCATGGTGCTTGCTCTTTTTACCGCCGCCGCGGCCTGCCGAAATATCTCAGCCAGCGCCATCATCCCCCCCCGTACCCCGTCTGCCGTCGCTTATATTCCTACCTTGACCAGGATCGGCCTCAGGACCCGCACCAACTCTTGCGGGGTGAGCCCGACCAGGTAGCCGCGTTTGCCGCCGTTCAGGTAAATCTTCGGCAGTGCCAGAATGGTCTCTTCCAGGTAGACCGGCATGGTCCGGCGCATGCCAAAGGGCGACGTCCCCCCAACCAGGTACCCCGTAAGTTTCTGGGCGGTTTCAGCAGTGCAGGGGACAATGCTGCGTGCGCCGGTAAGTCGCGCCAGCTCTTTGGTCGAGACCTGCAGATCGCCATGCATGAGTACTACCAGTGGGTTGTTATGGTCATTCTCCATGATCAAGGTCTTGATCACGCTGTGCTCTGCTACCCCAAGTTCCCGAGCGGACCGGGCGGTGCCACCCTTCTCCTCATAGCAATACACGTGGTCAGTGAAGCCGACCTGTGTCTGGCGCAACTGCCGGACTGCCGGGGTGACTGGGGCTTTTTGCTTGCTCATCTATTGGCCTTTCGACGATCACTCTTTAGCAGCGAAGAATGGGGCGGTGCCAGGCAACTTTTCCCGTTGGGTGTTGCTGCTTGAATTACGCCTCACATATTGCTATCATAACCAACTATGCTTGGCAAGTACCTTCTAATCTCGGCGCTGCTCCTCTCCGGTCTGGTTGCTTCGCCGCTGTATGCGGCGGCGTATCCCTATTCCTCCGATGAAACAGTCATCGGCACGCTGCGGAGTTATCAGTTAGCTCCTAGTGAATCTCTGTTGGAGGTGGCGCGGGATCATAGTCTTGGCTATGGCGAAATTACCGCAGCCAATCCCGGCCTTGACCCGTTTCTGCCCGGTGCAGTGACCGTGATGCTCCCTACATCCTGGATTCTGCCGGAGGTAAAGGGGGCCAAACAGGTCGTCATCAATATTTCCGAGATGCGTCTTTACTATTATATCAGTCAGCAGGGTACGCCGCTGGTCATGACCTTCCCGATCGGTATTGGCAGTGAAGGAACCAATACCCCGGTTGGTTCGTTCCGGGTGATCGAGAAAATGGAAAACCCACCCTGGCATGTGCCTGCCTCCATCCGGAGGGAACATCCAGAGCTCCCGGCAGTTGTGCCGCCAGGGCCGGAAAACCCGCTTGGTTCTCACGCTCTCAGGCTGTCCTTGGGGGATGTCCTGATTCACAGCACTAACCGGCCATGGGGGATCGGCAGAAAAGCTACCCATGGCTGTATCAGGCTGTATCCAGAGGATATGCCCGGGTTCTACAGGCTGGTGCCAGTTGGGGCGGTGGTCACCATTATCCGGCAGCCGGTCAAGGTGGGGGTTAAAGGGAATCGGGTCTATATCGAGGTCCACAAGGATGATGGCCTCAAAGGGCTCAACTATCTGCGAGAGGCACGTCGGCTGTTGGAACAACGGGGTGAACTGGCAAACATTGACTGGAGCAAGCTGAGGCAGGCGGCCCGTGAACTGCGCGGCCTGCCTGTGGATATATCGGTGGAGTGACAGCGGCGGCGACAGGGACAAAAAAGGGGGCAACCGTGCAGGTGCCCCCTTTTTTTTCTGGTAACTGTCTACTATTTTTTCTGTTGCAGTTCAAATGCCTTTTTTGATTTGCTAGCCGCAGCTTCCGCCTTCTCAGCAGCAGCTTCAGCACGCGTCGCTGCAGCTTCCGCTTTAGCAGCGGCTGCTTCAGCCTTGGCGACTGCAGCCTTGGCTTCTGCCGCATCTTTTTTCAATTGTTCAAAATCGGCTGCAGGGGCTTCGCTCTTCTTCGCCACGTCGGCTAATTTCGACTCAATGGAAGAAACTTTGCCATCGAGCTTGTCTACCTTGTCCGCCAGTGGGCTTAACTGGCCCTTCACCTGCTCCTGTGTTGCGCAGCCGAATGACAGGCCGAACAGGATGCCGATCGCCAATAACAGTACCGCAGATTTTTTCATAAATTCACCCTCCCCTGTATAATAGAATCATGAATGATTATATAGCATAAAATCGCTAATGCAACCAGCAAAATTGCATGCGCATGGTTACCAACCGGATGGTGCTTGGCTGAGCCAGGCCCTCAGGACTTGGTTTGTGCGGCAGGTTCCGCACCCTTGCTCTTGTCGCGCAGAAACACCACAAACGCCCCACTGCCGCCGAGCTGTTTTGGCGCCGGAGCGAATTCGGCAACCATGGCCTTACCCCCTTCCCGTAGCCAGCCAGCCACGGCTCCCAGCAGAACCGGTTCTCCCGGTGAATTGTTCCCTTTGCCGGTGATGACCAGCACCGCTTTCTGGCCGCGGTTGTAAGCCCCACGAATGAATTCTCCCAGGCTTTGCACAGCCTCATCTCGGGTGAGGCCGTGCAGGTCCAGTTCGAAGTCAATGCGGATCGCCCCCCTTCTCAGCTGGCGCATCCGGTTGGTGGGGAGCGGGTGAAGCGGGACCACATCGTCGGGAAGCTCGTCGTGAAACACCACATCGAGTTTGTTCACCGCCCGGAGAAACAACTGCTCTCCCTCATCGTCTCCCTTCGGTCGCTGCTGGGTAGGGACCGGTTCCTGGCGGGTGACGGGACGCAGCGGTTCCTGCGGCAGCAGCTTTTTGACGCCGGCGACTGAGCGGAGAAAAAGCTCGGCATCGTCCAGGTCGGCCGTTTCTGGAGGGGGCGTGGCCACCACTGGCTTAGCCTTTGGCGCCTCGCCTTTCGCGGTTTTCAGTCCTTTCAGCGACCGAAACGGGGTATGGGCGAAATCGTCGGTTTGTTTTGGTTTATCGTCTTTTTTCATAGGAACGGCCTGCCCGCGTTACTCCTTTGGCACGAGGGTGATCTCGATGCGCCGGTTTTTGGCGCGCCCTTCATCGGTGCTGTTGACGGCCACCGGCTTATACTCGCCAAAGGCAACCGCGGAGAGGTTAGCCGGGTCGATGCCTTGCTGCTGCAGGTATCTGGAAACATTGATGGCGCGGGCCGCAGACAGTTCCCAGTTGGTCGGGTACTTTTTAGTCAGGGTGCCGACTATCGGCACATTGTCGGTATGACCCTCGATGCGGATCGACTTATCCTTGACATTTTTGAGGATATCCACCACCTTCTGCAGCACGGTCAGGCCTCCCGGCTTGACCTCAGCCTTGCCGGAATCAAACAGGATCGCTTCCACCAGGTTGACGGTCAGCTTCCCCTTCAGTTCCGAAATGGTGACCTGTCCCTGGGCGATTTCGTTTTTCATCTTGTCAAGGAGCTGCTCGTAGGTCTTGCTCACTTCCCGCACCTTTTCTTCCTTGACCTTCTGCAGGGTCGCCACATCCCCTTTCAATTTGGCATTTTCGGCCTCCACGTCGGCGATCCGCTGGCGCAGGTCGACGATATTCTTCGACAAGGCGTCAGATTTGGCCTTCAGCACCTGCTGCAGGTCCCTGTTGTCGGTGGCCAGTTTTTCCCGGTCCCGGTTGGCTCCGGCAAGCTCATCGGTTAATTTGGCAAGCTGCGTCTTCAGTCCGTCATTTTCGGCGTTGGCCGCCTTGTACTGTTTCTGCAGAGCAGCCAGGTCCTGATCCAGCTTTTCCGCATCAGCCACCTTCTTCAGATAGGTGCTTTTTGTAACCATGCAGCCGTTCAGCGAGATCGAAACCAGAGCGACAGCCGCAATCAGCAGAATCCTGTTTAACATGTGTGCCTCCTCAGTTGAAATAGGGGCGCAGAGTCCGCGCCCAACGCTACTTGAAGAAATAGAGCGGAATCACCGCCGCCGCCAGCACCAGGGCCGATGGCACCCAGAGCCGGCGATAGACCTTGGATAGGTCCGCTTCGAAATACTCCCTGGTCAAAACCAGACAGAGGTGTACCGGCGATAGCATCACCCCGGCAAAACCACTACCGAAAGCGAGGGCCAGCATTCCCAGGGACGGTGAACCGTCCCCCATCAGCGGCAGCAGGATCGGAAAGGTAATCCCGACAAAGGCTATGGTCAGACCGGTCATCAGCCCGGCTAGAAAAGGGAGCAGCGTCAACACCAGCAGCAACGGAAAACCGCTTTTGGCAAAAAAAGTGGAGAGTCCGTTGAGGGCGAGCGATACCTCGAGAATCTCCTTGAAGACCATGATCCCTAGCACAAGAAAAAGGGCCCTGATGGAGACGCTTTGCCGTAACGACTCCCAGATCTTGGCGGGGGAATAGCGGTGGATGGCAAACAGTGCCACGGTAACACCGCCCATGGCTGCAACTACATTGACCTGCAGCAGCACCACCAGGACCAGGGTGAGCAAGATCGGAGCGATGGCGGCAAGAAACGTCAACACCGCCTGGTGTTTGGCGCTGTCTGTTCTGGTTTCCTGACGCGCAACGCTGGTGGAGATACCGGTAAAGCAGAACAGCGCGCCGAAAAGGACTACAGCCACGGCAAAGGGGGCGTTGGCCAGTGCCAACCGCTGAAAAGGGAGATGCGTCAGGCCTGCTACCAGGATCATTCCGGGGTAGAGTGGTGAGACATACTCCCAGATGTGGCGGTACCAGTAATTGATGAACGCCTGCTGGTCCGGCTTGATATTGAGGCGGGCGGACGCCTCTTGCACCATGGGCGCGGAAAACACCGCACCCCCCGGTGAGGGGAGCATGCCGATCATGGCTGGCATGGCGGCCATGATCAGGCGCGCGTCGGGAAGAATTCTGGCGAGGCTTTCCACCATCCGCTTTAACGTCCCGGTGGTGCGCAGGATATTTTCGATGATCATGGTAAAAACCAGCGCTGCTGTCATCTCCAGGGAGTTCGGCGCCACTATAGCGCGAAACACCCCGGTCAGGAAGGTCTGTGGCGGGGTGCGGTAGAGGAGGCCAAGTATGACCGCACCCACCAGCATGACCGCCCCGAAGTTGAGCTTTTTCCGGAGCAGGAGAACCAGTACGGCAAGGACCACGATGATTTTAATGAGATCGGCCATGATGCCTCATGCAGCGCTATTTTAGCAAGCGGCCCGGCCAAAGTCAACGGCGCGCAGAGAATAATCCGGGCGGTATGGCACTGTCAACAAAAAAGGGACCCGCGGGTCCCTTTTTTATGAGTCTACTTGCGCACAACCTTGCGCCGCATTCCCATGGACGCCGCCTGCTGTTTCATGACCGCGCTGGGGCGTTCCAGATGGAACTGCAGCCACATTTCGCCATAGTTTTTCATCTTCATCCGCTTCCCTTCCTTGAGGGCCTCCAGGTTGTGGGCAAGCCGTTCATCGCCGGGGAGTTTTTTCAGCCCCTTTTCCAGCACCTCCTTGGCCTTGCCGGTGTCGCCGGTTTCCACAAGGCAGTACGCATAAAGGTTCCAGAGCAGCGACTCCTTGGCGTTCCACTGCACTGCCTTGTCGAAAGTGGCGCGCATCATATCCTTCTTGTTGCGTTTCATGTAGCTGATCGCCAGCATCCCCATGGCCGCCCAGTTCTTGAAAAATCCTTTTTCCAGGTAGGGGAAGGCGGTGGAAAAATCCCGTTTCATGTAGTAGATCATCCCAATCTGGGAATTGACCTGGCCGGTGACGTAGATCTGCCATTTGCCATATTTGGCGGCACTCTGCAGTTCGCGAATTCCCTTGTCCACGCGTTGGGCCTGGAAGTCCTTGGTGGCGGTCTCCATGATCGCCATAACCTTGGTCATGACGTTGCGGGAAATCAGATAAAATAGGAGCAGAGCCACCGGCAAAGCCAGGAGTAGGGCAATCCACCAGGAAAGCCCGGCGACCACAAAGAGTAGAAGGAAGATGGCGACTGCTGTGCCGAGTGAAATAAGGATGTTGTACATGGGTTATATCCTTTCCCGCAAAATTTGGTCATAGGTTATCGTTCAGGCAAAAATCAGTTGCAGGGGAGGCGCGTTGCGCCGCTAGCCGTCTTCCCGTTCATAAACCATTGCGCCCTTCTTCTCCACATATTTGGCGACGATGATCCGTCGCCCCGGCTTCAGCGACACTTTCCCCTTCAGGTTGTTCCAGGTGGCCAGCACCCTCGTGGAGACGTTGAAGCGTTTTGCCACCTTGTCGAGCGTGTCACCTTTTTTCACGGTGTAGAATTTCGTAAACCCCTTGTTAGCAGCGGTTTGCTTGCCGTTGTCTGCCACCCTAGCAGCGGCGGTCCGCTCCAGAGTGTCAACCTGCACCGGCACGACCAGGGCCCTTCCCGCGAGTTTGCGACGGCGGCCGAGGTTGTTCAGATCCGCGATGACATTGGTTGTGGTGCCGAACCGTCGGGCTACCGTAGCCAAGGTATCCCCACGCTTGGCGCGATAGTGGGTGTAGATGACCTTTTCGGTGAAACGCTTTTCTTCGGGGACCTTGGCGTACTCAGTGAGGAAGAGCTCCTTCATCCCCTTCGGGATCTTCAGTTCGTAGTCAGGATAATCGGGAGGGGTGCACCACATGAGGAGTTCTGGGTTGAGCTGGCGGATTGTCTCATGGGATACGCCACAGAGGGTGGCCACCAGTTCCAGGTCGGTCTTGGCCGGGATTGTCACGCTATCAAAGTCAATGGGCGGCAGATAGGCCACATCGGCAAAGCCATATCTGGCAGGGTCCTTGGCAATAATGGCCGCTGCAAGCAGCCTTGGTACATAATCCTTGGTCTCACGTTTGAGAAAGGAGCCTCTGGACAGCTCCCAGTAATCCCTGCTGTTGTATTTGTTGATGGCGCGCAGGATTTTGTGTTCACCGGCGTTGTAACCGGCTGCGGCCAAGTACCAGTCTTTGTTGAAGAGGGTGTAAAGTTCCTTCAGATACATGGCAGCGGCCACCGTCGATTTCAGTGGGTCCCGGCGCTCGTCGATCCAGGGGCTGATCTTGAGCGAGAAACCTTTGGCGGTGTCGGGCATGAACTGCCAGGGGCCGGCTGCTCTTGCGACGGAATAGGCATCGGGCGAAAAACCACTTTCGATCATGGCCAGGTAGACAAGATCTTCCGGGAGCCCCTGTTGTTTCAGGACCTCTTTCATCATCGGAATGTAGCGCTCAGAGCGAGAAAGCCAGCGGCCAAAAGCCTCGCGGCCGTTGGTCCGATAGAGTTTAATGAAGTATTCGACCTTTTTGTTGATGGTGAGCGGGATATCCGATTCGGGAAGCTCCGCCACCGGCAGCTTCAGTTCGATCTCGGCGAGTGGGTTTTCCGAGGGACTCAGCGTGAAGAAGTCGGACGCCGGCAACTCTGCTTCGTTTACCCCGCCGTTCAGTGCCGGACCTTCAGCAGCTGGCTGAATGCTTGTCACTGCAGCGGGAGAGCTGCTGGCCATTAGTTCCTGCAAGGGGGCAGCGTGCCCGCTAGATTGGATAATGGTGGCGCTCAGTACGCCTATGAGGATAAGGATCTTATGCATGCTTTATCTTTCACCTTGGCCTGGCTGGGAGGTGTTCAGGATGGGGGGCAGGGGGTTACATTGTAATGAATTTTTCAGGCGGTGTCAATGTCAAAGCCGATGGTTAATGCTGGCGATTCTGAAGGCTGGCGGCCGGTTCCGCCCAGAAGCGTCGCTCCATTTCAGTCAGCAGCGGCTGCAATGAGGCTTTATCTGTAGCGGCAACGGAGATGGCGCCAGAGGTGCGGGCGAGCTGGCGGACTTTCATGAAGGCCAGGGGATCGAGTTTTTTCAGCGGAGCGAGCAGGTCTGACTTGTTAAAGACCAGCAGCCGCGGTTTTTCGCCAAGGCCGAGTTCCTCCAGAATTGCTGACACCTGCTCGGTCTGCTCGGCAAAGCGCGGATTGGAGCAGTCCACCAGATGGAGGAGGAGGTCGGCATCCTGCAACTCTTCCAGGGTGGCTTTGAACGCTCCGAGGAGGGACGCGGGGAGGGAGCGGATGAAGCCAACCGTATCGGTGATAATCACCTCCCGTTCCCGGGGGAAACGGAGCCTGCGGGTGGAGGTGTCGAGGGTGGCGAACAGGAGATTTTCGGTGAAGACCTCACTTCGGGTCAGGGTGTTCAGCAGCGTTGACTTGCCGGCATTGGTATAACCCACAATGGAGACGATTGGCACGCCGGCCTTGACCCGCTTCTGCCGGCGCTGGTAACGACCGCGGGATAACTCTTCCAGTTCCCGTTCCAGTTTGGCAATTCGGTCACGGATTCGCCGCCGGTCCACCTCCAGTTTGGTTTCGCCTGGTCCGCGGCCGCCGATCCCTCCCATCAGTCGCGACATTTGCACCCCACGGCCGGTAAGTCGCGGGAGCAGGTACTTCAGCTGGGCCAACTCCACCTGCACTTTGCCGTCCTGGCTGGTGGCGCGCCGGGCGAAAATGTCAAGAATGAGCTGGCTCCGGTCGATGACCTTCAGTTCGGTCATAGCCGAAATTGAGCGAACCTGGGCCGGTGACAGCTCTTGGTCAAAAACCAGCATGGTCACCCCAAGCTGCAAGGCCCGAATCACCACGTCCCGCATCTTCCCTTCCCCCATCAGAAAGCGTGGGTTGAATTGCCGGGGGCGCTGGATAATCGTGTCGATGATCTCCACGCCAGCGGTTCTGGCAAGCTCCTTCAGCTCCTCCAGAGAATCCTCCGCCTCTTCGCGCGCCTCCTTTGTGACGGAGATTAGAATCCCACGCTCTGCGCCGCCGCCTGATTGCTGGGACCCCCTTAGCGACTTTTCCAGCTCGGTTTCCCGGGTCCCCACGAAGTCGGCAAAGTTGAGGTGTAGAAGGTGGAGGGGGAGGGGGGGAGCGATCGTATAGGGGGGTGCGCCTGTCGTGGGCGGCACCAGCGAGGCGAGCTGGATCTGGGTTTGCCTTTCATCCGGGGCCAGCAAGAG
>JANXYN010000047.1 GCA_025356035.1 Geobacteraceae bacterium | reverse complement strand
GAACGGGGGGGGGGGGGGGGGCGCGCTGTTCGCAGCCAGACAGCGTTCTACCCACCCTCCCTGCTGAAACAGTCAAATAGTACGTCAACCATACCCCCATCAAGACTGTTCCCCTTCATCGCCATCATCAGGTTTGCTGCTTTTCCCTTGGGATATGCCTTTCGGTAAGGCCGGTCAGTGGTCAGCGCATCATATACATCGGCAACCGCCACGATTCTTGCTTCAAGCGGTATAGAGCAACCGGCAAGACCGCTTGGGTAACCGGTGCCATCATGGCGCTCATGGTGGTAATGGATGATATTGACAACCACCTCAGAAAGATGGGCCTGCCTGGCAACATCAGCCCCCCACAGTGGATGGCTCTTGATTGATGCAAAGGCAACATTATTGAGGAGCCCTTCATGGTTCAGAATTGCCTCGGGCACGCCGATCTTGCCGCAATCATGTAGCCAGCTACCATATTTGATCTGCAGGGCATCGTCAGCTGGAATCCCCAGCGCCTTGACCATCATCATCGAATAGCGCGCCACCCGATCACAGTGCCCCTTGGTAAAAGGGTCCTTGATCTCAATGGCCTGGGCAAGGGAGCTAAGCATCGCCTCATCGGCATTGCGTAATGACCTGGCAACCTTGTAGCGGCTGACCGCATCACGGACAGTCTCCAGAAGAACTCCGTCTTCCCATGGCTTGACAATAACTCTGAAGACCTTGCTGCTGTTGATAGTGGCAATGTCTTTCGCCATCTCTGCAGAGTCGGTCATCAGGACCTTAATCGTGTTAGGCACCAGAGCCTCTACCCGGCCAAGCAGTTCCATACCTTGCATGCCAGGCAGCTGGTCGTCGGCGACAATCACCGCAATCTCGTTGGTCCTGAAGATCTCCATGGCGTCACGGGGAGTGGCGGCTTTGAGGATAGTAAGGCCACTCTCGGCAAACAGCCTTCCTGCGGCGGTTAAGATATGCTCTTCGTCAGACACGAACAAAACCAGCTCAGACATGGTCACTCACCCTTTCAAACCAGCATTCAGCCCTTCAGCGAAGAGTCCTCGCCGATACCGACGGATATCGCTTCCTGCAGATGAACCTGGGCCTGGGCCGCTTTCAACTCTTGGTTGGCCCGCTCCAGTTCCCGGCTTTTTGATTCGACGATATACATCATGTTGTTGAAGCGCTCGCCGATTTGATAGACCGGATCAGAGGTGGCGGCCTTGAACACCGGGCAGATGGCGCAATTGCCATCCAGGTCTGACGATGCATCACTGGTCCGACAGCTGCTGCTGCTCCCTGCTGTTTGCCAGCAACGCTCGGGCTCTTGGCCGAAACAGGGACAATTCTCTTTTGCACACCCCATCACCTCGTAGCACTTGCGCTGCTTCGGATTTTTGAACCGAACCCCGAAATCCTGCAGGCAGGCGACCTGCTGGATAAGGCTGGAAATCTCCCTGAGGGCCAGCTGCAGCTTTTCCCGGTGTTCCTCAATCTCTTGCTTCCGCTGCTCGACCTCTTCAGTCACCCGCTTCATTGCCGTAGATTCATGCATGGTTATAACTGACCAGCTCCCCTCATATCCTTCTTCCTTGAACGGGTAGCTATTCAGCACAAACCAGCGGCCGGTGGCTGGCTGGCTCAGTTCAATACCATCCCCATACACCGTGCCGGTCTCCACCTTATCCGCCATGAGCAACTCTTGCCACTGCCGGCCGATGATTCGCTTGTAAGGCAGGGCGGCGATTTCCTTGACCGCCCGGTTGCACCGCTTGATCAGGCCAGCGCCATCAATGAGAATGACCATATGCTCGATGCAATCCATGGTCATTTCCCATTCTCGCTTGGCGTACAGCACCTGACCCAGCATGGCACTCAATTCCCGGTGGTTTTGCTGCAGCTCAGCCGCTGCCTGTTTGCTGTCGGTAATGTCAAAAAACGACAGCGCGCTCCTGCCGGTCCCCGGAATCATGGCAACGGTGATGTTTGTGTCCCTCTCCCCACCCTCTTTGGTGATGATCTTGCAATCATAGTTCCGCGGCGCCGCTGCCGGATCTATCCTGCGCCGTTTGTGATATTCCCTCATCCACGCCAGACAGTCTGGCGAAACCAGGTCAGTCCAGCTTTTCCTCCCCTCAATTTCCACTTTCCGATAACCGCAGAGCAGTTCGAACTCCCTGTTGGCCTTGACAATGGTAGTATCTGCCTCGACCAGAATGGTGGCTGCGCCGGTATTTTCAAAGATGGTCCGGTCTTCGTTCTCCACCTGGTTCAAGGCGAGCTCCACCTCCCGACGACGGGCAACGGTGATGTTGGTGAAGAAGCTTCCTGCCACCAACAGAGCGACCACCACCAGGCGCATCCAGACTTCATGACGGCCCGGCGCCAGCAACTCCAGCGGGAACCGGCCGTCACGGAAAAGGTAGGCGTGAACCACCGCCTCCAAGATCCAGAACAGTACTCCCAGAGCCGAGCCAACCAGAATTGAACGGTGCACTGCAAGCTTAAGGTTCACTTTGATTTCGCACCTCTGAGCCTATCCACGGCTGGCGATAATAAGGCAGGCCAGACTCGGCGTAAATGCTCTTGTTTATACTTATCGGCTGGGAATGAAACGGCTTTAAAAAAGATTAACTTCAGCAGTGAATGAAGGGGAAGCGGCGGCGGAGAATATTTACGGTTGAGATGGTGAACGGGCAAAAACGGGGAAAGTTTGCTCAGCCGCAGGAAAGAAGGGTCAGGGGCGGAAGAGGTGCTTTGTGGAGGAAGGGATCAGACCGGCTCCCTCGGCGCGGCCGAGGAGGGTGGTAACGGCCGCCTCCCCTTCCGCGCCAAGATCGACGGAATAACGGTTAACGTAGAGGTCGATATGGGCGGCGCAGACCTCGTCGCTCATCTCCTGGGAATGGGCACGGATATAGGCAGCCGCTTCAGCTCGGTGGGCAAAGGCGTACTCCACACTGGCACGCAACGCATGATCAATGACCGCAACCCGCTCGGCTCCCAGGGAACGCCGGGCAACGATGCCACCGAGCGGGATCGGCTGGCCGCTTTCCCGCTCCCACCATTCCCCCAGGTCCAGGAGACTCTTTAACCCATAATCAGGATAGGTAAAGCGCGACTCGTGGATGATGACGCCTGCATCCACCTCCCCCTGCGCAACTGCCGCCATGATCTTGTAGAACGGGAGAATGACCAGCTCGGTCAGGGCGGGGTCGAACAGCTGCAGTAGCAGACAGGCCGTGGTATAACGGCCGGGGATGGCAATCCGCTTCCCCCGCAGGTGGACCATGTCCGGATGGTTTCTGGAGACCACCAGCGGCCCGCAACCCCGGCCAAGGGCCCCACCGGCGTGGAGCAGACAATACTCGTCACGGAGATAACCAAGGGCATGGTAGGAAACCTTGGATACATCCAGCTCCCTCTGCAGTGCAAGCCCGTTCAGAGTCTCCACATCCTCCAGCCGCTCACTGAAGCTCATGCCACCGTTAACCAGGCCATGAACCAGTGCGTAGAAAATGAAGGTATCGTTGGGGCAGGGGGAATAGCCCAGGGTCAGTGGTTGCATGAAAATGTCCGATCTGCATTTGAGTTGTAAGGGTGACGACAGCGGCCAGCCGCGCGATCACTGGTGGGGGTCGGTGGCTGCTTCGATGAATTTGAGGATGAAGCGCTGGGCCTTTTCCACCGCTAACGGAATATTCCAGCGAGAGAGGTCACGTTCTTCAACCATGTTGCTGATGCCGCGGATTTCAAGGCAATCCACGCCATAGATAAGTGCCACATGGGCCGCAGCCGCACCTTCCATGTTTTCGCAGATCCCGCCGGCCCGGCGCACCATTTCAGCGCCACGGACGGCAGTGCCGCTGCAGGTCGACACTGTCACAAATGTGCCGCGGTGCAGGGGCACACCTTTTCTGGCGGCAAGTTGGGCGGCTTTTTCCGCTGCCCAGGCAGAAAGGGGGAACTTGTTGAAATAATTCTTCCCCTGCCTGGTCACAAGGGGGATGCCGATTAATTCCAGGGGCTCCCAACCAGCGGCGGTCTCTACCCCTTCATCACCATAAATCTCGGTGGTTGCCAGGGCCAGGTCGCCCACTTGCAAACCGCTCCCCTCGTAAGCACCGGCGCAGCCGGTATTGATCAAAAGCCCCGGCTTAAAACGCTCCAGCAGCCTCGTCACAGCGACGGCAGTATTTACTTTCCCGATTCCGGTTTCCGCCAGCACCACGTTACGGCCGTCGACCCGGCCTTCGTAGAGCTCCCGATGACCAGTACCAAACCGGACACTTTTCCCCATGTTGTCGATCAGCAGGGCGAGCTCCCGGGTGGTGGCGGCGGTAATCACTATGGGCTTCATAAGCCGGCTCCTTCCTCATTAACAAATCTGGTAAATGGTAGCACATCCAACAACTGAAGTCCAGGAACAGAAAGCTTCCGCCGAAGCAGATGCCGCCAGCTTTGCCCGACCATTCTGCAGGAGTTATTTTGTTTGCGCAGCATCAATTTTCTGTTAGTATGTCCAGATCTGGAGTGTGTATAAACCTACCCCATGACTAAGTTATCCCTGACAAATCTGCTGCTTGCTTTGCTGGTCGCCACGGTCCTCGCCGTAATAGCCTCCGACCTTGTCGCCTTCCGCCTTTCGCACACCTTCGTCAAATCCGGCACAACCCTCATTCCCCCCAAGGTACCGGCAGTGGCTGGGGATCTGCAAGCCTTTGCGCCAATCATGGAGAAGGGATTATTCGGCAAAGCTACTCAGGGGAAGCTGCAAGCCATAGCACTGCCAACGGCAAACTCAGGAGCGCCGGGCGTTTCTCAGGGAGACTTACAGCTGTTAGGTACTGCCATTGGTTCTTTCCGCGAGACCTTTGCCCTCATCCAGCAGATCAGCACCCACGAAGAACGGGTATTTCGCCTTGGCGATAAGGTGTTCGATCTTGGTCCGCTGGTGGCGGTCAAGAAGGAGAGTGTCGAGATTTCTGTCGGCGGACAGCGCGTCACCCTGCAGACGCCAACCAGCGCTGGAGCCGGGCCGGCTGCCCCCCCACACACCGCCCAACCTGGCATGCTGGCAAGGGAAGTCACCGCCGGCAGTTTTGTCATTGACCAGCGAGCCCTCAACGCCGCCCTAGACAATATGAGCCAGGCTATGACCGACGCCCGGCTCACCCCCAGCGTCAAGGAGGGGAAGGTGGAAGGGTTCCGCGTCACAGAAGTGCGATCCGGCGGGATTTTCAATCTGGTCGGGCTCAAAAACAGCGATGTACTGCTGCGAATTAACGATTTTCCCATTGATTCACCGGAGAAGGCGATCCAGTCACTTTCGGTATTAAAGGGACAGAGCCGGATCAAGCTCGACCTGTTAAGAGAGGGACGACCGACGTCGCTCACCTATGATATAAGATAGAAGCTGGCACGAGGCAAAGGGCTAAGGGCTAAGGGGAGAGCAAAATTCGTTTTTCCCTTTAGCCTTGGGCCTTTTGCCTTGAGCCTTGGCTTTATGGGAGGCCCGCTTGAACAAGCGCATATTCAAATTCGTCCTGCATCTTTCGCTTCTTGGCTCCCTCTGCTGGCCGACACAGGCCCTGGCCAAAGGGATCGTGATGAACTTCAACGACGTGGATATTTCTACCATGGTGAAGTTCATCAGCGAGCTGACCGACAAGAACTTCATCATGGACGACCGGGTCAAGGGAAAGATCTCGGTCTTCTCTCCTGCTAAACTCAGCGTCGATGAGGCGTTCAACCTCTTCACCTCGGTGCTGGAGCTGAAGGGATTCACCATCATCGAGGCGGGCAAGGTTTTCAAAATCGTCCCGATCAGCTCCGCCAAGCAGTCTGGCACCCGCATCATCAGTGGCAAGGGACGTGAGCCGGTCAACGAAACGTACGTGGCACGACTCATCCCCCTGGAAAACATCACCTCCCAAGAGGCAGTTGCCTTTCTCCAGCCGGTTATCTCCAAGGATGGCTATATTTCGGCTTTCGGCCCCTCCAATATGATCCTGGTGGTCGATTCCTCGCTTAACATCGACAAAATACTCGACATCCTCAAGGTGATCGATTCGGAGGAGCGGCGCCGGGGCGCTGAAGTCATCTTCCTGAAAAACGCCACGGCGGATACTGCCGCCAAGGTCGTCAACCAGTGGGTGGCTGCGAGAGCATCCAGACAGCCTGGCCAGCAAGCAGGCGGCGAAGTGGTAGTGCCAGATGTCCGGCTCAATGCCCTGCTCGTCTTTGGCCGCGACAACGAGAAAGAGGAAATCAAGAAGATCATCGCCATGGTCGACGTGGTCGCCCCCCAGGCAAGCGGCAAGGTGAACGTCTACTACCTGGAACACGCCGATGCCACAGATGTGGCCAAGGTACTGGATGGGGTGGTCAAGGGGATGATGGCGGCTCCCGGTCTGCCGGCTGCTCCCGCTCAGCAGTCGCCGTTCGAGGGGGGGAAGATCACCATCACTCCCGACAAGGCAACCAATGCCCTGGTGATCATGGCCTCCCCCGCCGATTACCAGAACCTCCTGCAAGTGGTCCAGAAGCTCGACCGGCGTCGACGCCAAGTCTTCGTTCAGGCGGTGATCGCCGAGGTCTCACTGGACAAGCTGCGGGATCTTGGTGTCGAGTGGGGGACTATCGGCGCCGGCGCAACCGGTAGCGTCAGTGCTATTGGCCTGTATGACCCACACAGTACTATCACGACGCTCCTGTCCCAGTTGGCCAGTACTGGCATTTCCAGCCAGAGCATCTTCAGCCTGGGGCGTGCGGCGAACTTTGCGGCGATTCTCCATGCCCTTGACACCAACGGCGCGGTCAACGTCCTTTCTACACCCAACATCCTCACCTCCGACAACAAAGAGGCGGAAATCTTTGTCGGTGAAAATGTCCCGTTTCTGACCAATACTACTACCACTACCGGCGGAACCGTCCAGCAGGGTGTCGATCGGAAGGACACCGGCATCACACTCCGCCTAACCCCGCAAATCAGCGAGGGGGAGTATGTGAAGCTCGATATCTACCAGGAGATATCCGCGGTGAAAGATGCGCTCAACAAGGGGGCGGCTGTTGACATAACCACTACCAAGCGTTCGGCCAAGACCTCGGTGGTGGTGAAGGACAAGGAGACCGTAGTGATCGGCGGGCTGATCCAGGACCAGGACACGGAGACCGTCAACAAGATCCCTCTGCTCGGCGACATCCCGCTCCTCGGCTATTTTTTCAAGACCAGGAAAACGCAACGGACAAAGACCAACCTGATGATCGTCCTTACTCCGCGCATCATCAGAGGAGCCGAGGAAATGGACGAGGTTGCCGAGAACCAGAAGGTGAAATTCGATGCCGCGATAAAAAGCGACGAGCCATTCACCCTAGGCAGCGAACTGCAGCCGAAGGGCACACCAGCCGCCACCGAAACGCTGCCGGGTAACAAGCCAGATGAACCAAAACAGTGACATGGAAACGATAGCCGGCCGGCTCGGTTTCCCGTTTCAGCGGGAGATCGACGAGGGATCCCTGGATACGGCGCTGATTGCGCGCCTTCCGCTTGCTTTTGCCCGCAGCAACCTGATTCTCCCGCTCCGGCTCGAGGAAGGTAAGCTTTGCGTTGCCACTGGCAATCCAGCCAACCTTCTTGCCCTGGACGAGGTAAAAGGGATGTTCGGCACGCCGCTCCAGCCGGTGGTGGTCCCACCGCAGGTGGTGCTCGATACCATCAACCGCCTCTATACCAAACTATCCGGTACAGCCCAGGACGTGGTCGAGGAGCTGCAGGGGGAAGAGCTCTCCACTATCGCCACCGAATTCAACGAACCGAAGGACCTCCTCGACCTGACCGACGAAGCGCCGGTGATCCGGCTCCTCAACTCGATCCTGTTTCAGGCGGTCAAAGAGCGGGCCAGCGATATCCACATCGAGCCGTTCGAGCGAGAGCTGGAGGTGCGGTTTCGGATCGACGGCATCCTCTACAAAATGCTTACCCCGCCGAAGGTGGTGCAGGAGGCCCTCATCTCCCGGGTCAAGATCATGGCCAGCCTCAACATCGCTGAAAAGCGGCTCCCCCAGGACGGCCGGATCAGGGTGATCGTTGCCGGTCGCGATGTAGACATCCGCGTCTCGATCATCCCCACCTCCCACGGCGAACGGGTTGTGCTGCGGCTGCTTGATAAACGGAAAGGGCTCCTCTCCCTGGCCGACATGGGGTTGGACTCCCACGATGTAAAAACCATGGAGCGGCTCCTTGCCAGGACCAGTGGCATCCTCCTCGTCACCGGCCCCACCGGCAGCGGTAAGTCGACCACCCTTTACGCAGCCCTGAACAACCTCAATTCGCCGGAAAAGAACATCATCACCATTGAAGACCCGATTGAATACCAGCTGAAGGGTGTCGGTCAGATCCAGGTGAACCCCAAGATCGATCTGACCTTCGCCAACGGCCTTCGTTCCGTGCTTCGCCAGGACCCGGACATCATCATGGTCGGCGAGATCCGCGATGCGGAGACTGCTGAAATCGCCATGCAGGCAAGCCTCACCGGCCACCTGGTCCTATCCACCCTCCATACCAACGACTCGGCCACCGCCATCACCCGTCTGATAGACATGGGAATCGAGCCGTTCATGGTTGCCTCATCCCTTGCCGCGGTCCTCGCCCAGCGCCTGGTGCGGATGATCTGCCCCCACTGCCGTGAGGAGTACCCGGCGGAGCGTGAATATGCCGGAATTGCGCTGCCGCCGAAGCTTTTCCGCGGCCGTGGCTGCGACAAATGCTTCCAGATGGGGACCCTGGGGAGGACCGGCATCTACGAACTGCTGCTGATCGATGCCGAGATCTGTTCGATGATAATCAAGCGCTCCCCGACCGGAGTCATCAAGGAATACGCTCTCTCCAGGGGGATGCGGACCCTCCGTGACGACGGCCTGGCTAAGGTGGCAGCCGGCATCACCACCATCGAGGAGGTGTTGCGGGTCACCCAGGAGGATTATGCCGAGCTTTCGTTATAGCGCATACAAGGCCGCTGGCGGCGAAGTTTCCGGCATCATCGAGGCGGACAGCGACAGGGATGCCCGACTCCGCCTGAAAAATGACGGCCTCTTTCTCCGGGAGCTTACCCCGGTGACAGCAACCAGCAACAAGCCATTCTGGCAGTTCCGCCGCAACAAGGTCGACCTGCCGCAGCTGGCCCTGATGACCAGGCGCCTGGCTACTCTGCTCGGTTCGGCCGTGCCGCTTTTTGAAGCGCTCGCCACCCTCTATGAGCAGGAAGAGCCGGGCGAGCTGAAGGCGGTCCTGTTTCGCCTCCGGGACCGGCTGGCGGAAGGGACCAACCTGGCCAAGGCCCTCGCCACCGAGCCGGCGGTTTTCAGCGAAAGCTACATCAGCATGGTGGCGGCAGGCGAGGCGAGTGGCGCACTGGAAATGGTGCTGGAAAGACTTGCCGAATTTCTCGAAGACCAGCAGGCGATCACCACCAAGGCGATGACCGCCCTTATATACCCGGCGCTGATGGTGGTGGTCGGCACGAGTGTCATGCTGTTCCTGCTCGCCTTCGTGATCCCGAAGATCGTGGTGGTGTTCGAGTCCAATAAGGCGACGCTCCCCTTCATCACCATCGTGTTGATCACGGTTAGCTCCCTGCTCCATCGGTTCTGGTGGTTGCTGGTGCTGTTGGTAATAGCGGCAGTGATGTACTACCGGAAGAAGATGCAGGATGAGGCGATGCGCCTCAAACGGGACCGGTTCCTGCTGAAACTGCCGCTGGTCGGTCCGCTCTGGCAGCGTCTCATTCTGAGCCGCTTCGCCAAGGTCCTGGGATTGCTGCTGCAGAGCGGTGTGCCAGTGATCAAGGCCCTCGACATAACCTCGGCGGTGGTTGTTAACCGCGAATACCGTGCATATCTGGAGCTGGTCAAGGCAAAACTCGCCGAAGGAGGAAGCCTGGCCGGCAGCCTGAAGGAGAGCCCACTGTTTCCCCCGCTGCTAGTACATATGGTAGGGGTGGGCGAGCGTGGCGGCCAGCTGGAACAGATGCTGCTCAAGGCAGGCACCGCCTTTGAAAAAGAATTCGACTCCTCCGTCACCCGTTCCATGGCGCTGCTGGAACCGCTTCTCATTCTGGCAATGGGAATCAGCGTCGGCTTTGTGGTTATCGCCGTGCTCCTTCCGATCTTCCAGCTGAACCAGCTGATCAAATGAAACCAACCGCAGACCGCCGCGGTATTCGTAACCGCGGCGATCTTTACAGGAGACTATGGACATGAAGCAGACACTATTGAACAACCGCGGCTTTACCCTTATCGAGATCATGATCGTCGTGGTCATTCTCGCACTGCTGGCGGCGCTGGTTGCGCCGAAGATCATCGGCCGCTCCGATGACGCCAAGATTGCCGATGCAAAGGTGCAGATCCGCAACCTGGAAACCGCCCTGAAACTCTACAAGCTGGACAACGGCAGCTACCCGACCACCGACCAGGGACTGCTGGCGCTGGTAGAAAAGCCGACCATTGGCCAGATCCCGAAGAACTACCGGGCGGAAGGATATGTGGAGAGCAAAACCGTTCCTCAAGACCCATGGAAAAACGACTATGTCTATCTCTCGCCCGGCGAGCACGGCGATTACGACCTCTACTCCTTCGGCGCCGACGGCGTCAGGGGAGGCGAGGGGATCAATGCCGATATCGAGAGCTGGAACCTGCACTAAAGTGCATCGCACGTCGCACGTCGCACGTCGCACGAGCAGCGGCTTTACCCTCATGGAGCTGGCGGTGGTCATCGCCGTCATCGCCCTGGTGGCGGCACTGGTCTTTCCACTCCTCCCCTCCACCGAGGCTACCGAACTGAGGAGCTCCGCACGGATTCTGGCGGCACGTATCAGGTACCTGCAAGACCAGGCCATCAGCAGCAAGACCAGTTACCGTCTGCATCTGGCTTTGACCGACGCCACGGTCAGCGTGATGAAACTTGCCGCCGACGGGAGCGAAACGCCAACCACTGACAACCTGCTTAACCGCCAGCCCCTGGCCGAGGGGATCACCATGGCCGATATCGTCACCTCCGGCGCCGGCAAAGTAAGCGAAGGCGAAACGGTCATCAACTTCGGCCCGGCCGGACTCGGCGAATTCCTGGTCATCCACCTCAAGTCCCAAGGCGGACGTTTTTTCACCGTGATGGCCTATCCCGCCAGCGGGATCGTCAAGGTTTTCGAGGGATATCAGGAGGTGGCGCCTTGAGAGGGTTTACCCTGCTGGAAGTGATGGTGGCCCTCGCCATCATGGCCGGGGTGCTACTTACCGTGATCACCTCCTTCAGCCATCATCTCTCGGTGGTCGGCCGGGACCGGGATGAGACCGTCGCCATTCTCCTGGCCCGGGCCAAGCTGGAAGAGCTGGAAATGCCCCTGACTCCGCCGGAAAAGAAGAGTGATAAGTTTTCCCCAGATTTTCCCAATATGGAGTGGCAACTGACGATTGAGCCATTCGTACTGCTTCCAAGCATAAAGAAATGGACCCTTACCGTGAGCTGGGACGATAAAAAGAGGAACCTGAGCCTTGTCCACTACCGAAAATAGAGGATTTACTCTGCTGGAACTGCTAGTGGCCATGGCGATCATGGTCATCCTCAGCGCCGCCCTCTACGGCACCTATTTTTCGATTATGCGCGGCCGCGAATCGGCGGCGGCCGGCATGGAAAGCCGCCGGGAACTACGTGGCACCTTCGATCTGTTGCGCCGGGAGATCGCTGCCGCTTACTTCCACACTGCTACGGTTGCGGCTACGGCAGCAGGCAAAACCAACCCGCTGAAATTTGTTGTCGAGGACCGGGACAGCTTCGGCAAACCGGCCTCCATCCTGAACTTTACTTGCCTCGTGCCGCCCCGCAGCGGCTCGCTCCCCTGTTCCGACCAGCGCGAGGTCACCTACCGGCTAGTGGAGCACGACAAGAAGCTGGTGCTGACCCGGCAGGAAAGGGAGATGTACAGCGATGCCAAGCCAGCTGAATATCCGCAGATGGAGGAGCTGGAAGGTTTCCTGGTAGAGTGCTACGACGACACGAAGTCGAAGTGGGAGAAAAGTTGGAACACGGCATCTAACATGAACGGCAAGCTCCCCACGGCGGTCCGGATAACCATCCGCTTGAAGGAGGGGGAAGGGTTCACCTCATTCAGTGCCATTGCCAGTCCGAAAGTGGTGAATTAATTGAGAAGCGAACGGGGCTTTGCCCTGGTCATAACCCTGGTGGTGAGCGCCCTGTTGGTGGCGGTGACCGTCGAATTCATCCACGAAGTGGTGGTGGATACCACCCTGCGGCAGAACTATGCCGACGGCCAGCAGGCATCCCTGCTGGCCGAGTCGGGGGTGAATGGCGGCATAGCGATACTGATGAGCAATCTTTCCAACCAGAATTACAGCTCACTTCTCGATCGCTGG
>JANXYN010000208.1 GCA_025356035.1 Geobacteraceae bacterium | reverse complement strand
CTTCGCGCCGCGTGCCGCTCTTGTTGAGCAGGATCGAGGGGTAGACGCGCTTTTCGGCCATGCGGCGGTCGAGGTGGATCTCGCAGTTACCGGTGCCCTTGAACTCTTCGTAGATCACCTCGTCCATGCGGCTGCCGGTGTCGACGAGCGCGGTCGCGATAATCGTCAGGGAACCGCCTTCTTCGATATTGCGGGCCGCACCGAAGAAACGTTTCGGCTTATGCAGGGCGTTGGAATCTACACCGCCGGAGAGAATCTTTCCGGAAGGCGGAATGACGGTGTTATATGCCCTCGCCAGTCGGGTAATGGAGTCGAGCAGGACCACCACGTCGCGCTTGTGTTCCACCAGCCGCCGCGCCTTCTCGATTACCATCTCCGCCACCTGGATATGCCGGGAAGCGGGCTCGTCAAAGGTGGAGGAAACCACTTCCCCCTTCACTGAGCGCTGCATGTCGGTCACCTCTTCCGGGCGCTCGTCAATGAGTAGCACGATGAGATAGACTTCCGGGTGGTTTTCCGCAATGGAGTTGGCAATGTTCTGGATCAACATGGTCTTGCCGGTCCGAGGCGGAGCCACAATCAAGCCGCGCTGCCCTTTGCCGATCGGCGCAACCAACTCCATGACCCGCATCGACATGTTGTCCGGAGCCGTCTCCAGCTTGAGTTTTTCCTGGGGATAGAGGGGGGTCAGGTTATCGAACAGGATCTTGTCGCGGGCCACCTCCGGCGACTCAAAGTTGACCGATTCCACCTTCAGCAGGGCGAAATAGCGCTCCCCCTCCTTGGGGGGGCGGATCTGGCCGGACACCGTGTCACCGGTGCGGAGGTTAAAGCGACGAATCTGGCTTGGGCTGACATAAATATCATCGGGCCCCGGCAGATAGTTGTAATCAGGTGCACGGAGAAAGCCAAAACCATCGGGAAGGGTCTCCAGCACCCCTTCGCCGAAAATCATGCCATTTTTTTCGGTCTGGGCGTTGAGGATGGCAAAAATCATATCCTGCTTGCGCAGATTCGACGCCCCCTCAATGTTGAGCCCCTTGGCGATGGCCGTCAACTCATTGATCTTCTTGCCTTTTAACTCCTGTAAATTCATCTGTTCTCCTGCTTGACGCACTTATAGCGTATTGCGCTGGGTTTGGTGATGGTACCTATTCTATTTCGGTAAGACTGCTGACGCACTTTAGCCTAATTGAGGCGGATTGGATATAGGACCTGAAAGGAGAGTTTGCGTTATGTTTAATAGGTGGTTTTTCTTATTGGGGTCGTGAAATCTCGGCATGAAGGGACGGGGTTATGGTGGAATCGGCCTAAATCGAGGATATAATTTTATACCTCCCAACAACTTTCTTTGTCAATATATATTTTGTTAGCTGCCGCCTATTTTCCCCTTGACCGAAGCGGTGGGAAGGGGTAAGGAATAAAGAAAGGCTTGATTCTAGGCCAGTAACCGCCGCTTCTGGAAATCCGACGTAGGAGAAGGCTATGGCTGCCCAGGTTATGTTGACCCCTGTCACACTCATCATCCTCGGCATTTTCCTCGCCGCATGTTCGGGCGTTCCCGGCCTGTTTTTGCAGCGCGGCACCGGTCAAGGCCAGAAGATTGCCACCTTTTCGCTGCTAGCGGGCGCCCTGTCCGCTTCGATCGGCGCCATTCAGGTTATACGCACCAACCTGACCGAGATCTACACAAGCGGCTGGCGCCTACCGTTTGGTGCGGGGGAACTCGGGGTCGATCCTCTCTCCGCGCTGTTTCTCCTGGTGATCTTTCTCGTTGCCACCTGCGCCGCGGTTTATGCTCTCGGCTACTGGCCAGCCGCAAAAAACCCCTGCACCGAACGCCGGCTCTCGCTGTTCTTCGGCCTGCTGACCGCCTCGCTGGCGCTCCTGGTGCTGGCCCGTGACGCCATCACGTTCCTCATGGCCTGGGAGGTGATGGCGATTTCCTGCTATTTCGCCATGACCGTGGAGAGCCAGCGGACCGAAGTGCGCGATGCCGGCACCCTCTACATGGTCGCCACCCACACCGCCACCCTGGCGCTGTTCGCCATGTTCGCCCTGCTGCAGGCGCAGACCGGCTCATTTTCCTTTCCGACGGCACATTCCCTGAATTCGCAAACTTCCGTTGCTGCCGCAATATTCATCACTGCCTGCATAGGCTTTGGCTTAAAGGGTGGGCTGATGCCACTTCACATCTGGCTCCCCAGCGCCCATGCCAGCGCGCCCAGCCATGTGTCGGCGCTCATGTCGGGGGTGCTGATCAAGACCGGCATCTATGGGATGATCAGACTACTCACGTTTTTTCAACTGCCGCCCCTCTGGTGGGGAATCTTCCTGCTCATTGCCGGATGTATTTCCGCTGTAATGGGGGTGGCATTTGCCCTCGGTCAACACGACCTCAAAAGGCTCCTCGCCTACCACAGCATCGAGAATGTCGGGATTATCACCATCGGGCTAGGCGTGGCGCTGATCGGTCAGGCCACCGGCAACATCCCCGTCACTATCCTCGGGATAGCTGGCAGTCTGCTGCATGTGGTAAACCACGCCCTCTTCAAATCGCTCCTGTTTCTCGGGGCCGGCTCAGTCATACATGCCACCGGCACCAGGGAGATTGACTCGTTGGGCGGACTGGCCCGGTCCATGCCGTATACCGCCTTTTACTTTCTGCTCGGTGCCGCTGCCATTTGCGGTCTCCCGCCACTGAATGGTTTTGTCAGCGAATATCTGATTTATCTCGGTCTGTTCGGCGGCATAACAGGGGGGACGGGAGCCGACATCTTCTTTCTGGCTCTGGCGGCTCCCGCTCTGGCCCTCGTCGGCGGGCTGGCAGTGGCCTGCTTCATCAAGGTTTACGGTGCCACTTTCCTCGGCCACCCCAAAACCAAATCGCCACTGGCGGCAGCTGAAGGGGCTTGGCAAATGCTCGCCCCAATGGGAGTACTGACCGTTTTCTGTATCGGCATCGGCCTTGTCCCGCAGCTGCTCGCTGACTTCCTGCTCGCCCCGATTGCCGTATTTGCACCTGGGCAGGTCATCGGCAGCAGGGGATTTCTGACATTAGCCCCGCTTGCCTGGATTTCCGTGCTGGCAGCAGTGCTAATTGCTCTCACGGTGCTACTGACCGGTCTATTTCTTTTGCGGTGCCGGAATATGCCTTCCCATCAGAGCGTTACCTGGGACTGCGGCTATCTGCAAACCACTTCCCGCATTCAGTATACCGCCTCCTCTTTCGCTGAGATGCTGGTGAAGCTTTTAAGCGGCGTGCTCCGCCCCCGCTACCAGCAACCGCAGCTGAAAGCTATTTTCTCCGGACCGGCCAGCTTCGCCAGCCATCTGCCAGAAGCCTTGCTGGATCTGGTCATCGCCCCTTTTTTCCGCAGCATTGATGAACGATTCTCCCTGCTGCGCAGGGTGCAGCACGGGCAACTGCATCTCTATATTTTCTACGTTTTTGCCACGCTGGTGGCACTGCTGGTCTGGTCGATCTGATGCTCCGGCCAGCCTGTCGAATAGTATTGACGGAGAGCGACGGGAGACTTATAATTTGAAGTCGTCTGAGGTCAGCAAAGGAGTCTACGATGTTATTGTCTGTCCCTGAAGCGGCGAAGCTGCTTCAGGTCCCGGAAAAGACCGTCACCCACTGGATCAGGAAGGAGTCGCTCCCCGCCTGCAAAATCAACGACGAATACCGGCTAAACCGGTTGGAGCTCCTGGAATGGGCCACAGATCACGGCGTCCGCTTTTCGCCTGAATTGTTCGCCCCACCGGAACCGCCCGAAGGACAGCTCCCGCCCCTCTCGGAAGCCCTGACAGCCGGCGGCATCCACTACGGCATTCGCGGTGGCGACAAGCAAAGCGTTTTGCAGAGTGTAGTGGCTACCTTTAAACTCCCCAGCGGCGTCGATCCAGACTTTTTGCTGCAGGTACTGCTGGCACGGGAAGCCCTTGGCACCACCGCCATTGGCGACGGGATCGCCATCCCGCACGTGCGCAACCCGATCCTGCTCCATGTGTCAACCCCGGCAATCAACCTCTGCTTTCTTGACCAGCCGATCGATTTTGCAGCCATGGACGGCAAGCCGGTTCATACCCTGTTTACGCTCATAAGCCCCACGGTGAGGGTCCATTTGCATCTGCTGTCAAAGCTGGCCTATGCCCTGCGCAATGAGATTTTCCAGGCCGCCCTGCAACGCCGGGCTTCACCTGCCGAAATTCTGACGGCCGTCGATGCCATCGAGGCCGAGCTAGCCGCGCAGAAGGTTGATGCCGTTTAGCCGAAAGCCGATCTGCTGGCGCTGCTGATCTTGCTGTAATTGATATCGATTATGACTTTCTGGAGGAATTGATGGTGTTTTTGGGGATGCTGGCCGACCCCGCAGGGCAAGTGTTGGCCGGGACGCTGCTGTTCGCCGTTGCCGGCGTGCCAGGGCTATTTACCAGGCGTTCTGCCAGCTGGGGGGGGCATGTGGCCGCGCTGCTCTCCGTCTTGGGCGCCGTCACCGGCCTGGCCGGCGCAGTGACTATTTTGCATGGCGGCATCAACGAAACGTTCGTCATCGCCTGGACCCTGCCATTCGACAGTTGTGAAATTGGCATCGATCCTCTATCTGCCCTGTTTCTCCTCCCGGTTTTCCTTATTCCTGCCTGTAGCACCTTTTACGCCAAAGGTTACTGGCCGGCTGCCGCCAATCCCGATTCAGCACCAAAACTCGCCTTCTTCCTCGGTCTCTTCACTGCGGCCATGGCGCTGGTGGTTATGGCCAGAAACAGCGTCCTTTTCCTCATGGCGTGGGAAGTGATGGCCCTTGCCGCCTACTTTCTCCTCACTGCCGAGAATCATAAAAAGGAGGTGCGCCGAGCGGGGATGGTCTACCTGGTGGCCACCCATATTGGCACACTGGCCCTGTTCGTCATGTTCATCCTATTGCGTAGCCAGGCTGGCTCCTACCTTTTTTCCGCCATGCGCGCAGTCGATGCCTCGTCACCCCTCTCGACCGTGATTTTTATCGCTGCGCTGATTGGTTTCGGCATGAAGGCCGGCCTGATGCCTCTTCACATTTGGCTCCCCGCTGCCCACGCCAACGCGCCCAGCCATATTTCCGCCATCATGTCCGGCGTCATGCTGAAGATGGGTATTTATGGAATTATTCGGGTCCTCTCATTTTTCCCGCACCCGCCGCTCTGGTGGGGGATGGTTGTCCTGGCAAGCGGCGTAATCGCCGGTTTGCTCGGGGTAATCTTCGCTATCGGCCAGCAAGACCTGAAGCGGCTCCTTGCCTACAGCAGCATCGAAAACATCGGCATCATCACCATCGGCATCGGCATTGCCGTTATCGGCAAAACTACCGGCAGCCCTGCGCTGCTAGTCCTCGGCATGGCCGGAGCACTGCTGCATGTCCTGAATCACTCCCTGTTCAAATCGTTGCTTTTTCTCGGTGCCGGCTCGGTACTCCATGCGGCCAATACCCGCAAACTCGAACTGCTGGGTGGACTTGCCAGCCGCATGCCTCTCACCGCGATGTTGTCCCTGCTTGGCATGGTTGCTCTCTGCGGCCTGCCGCCGTTAAACGGCTTTGTCAGTGAATATCTCCTCTATGCCGGGTTCTTTTCGTCAATATTAACTGGCAGCGGTTCTGCCGTTCTTTACATGGCCCTCTCAGCTGTGGTCCTCGCCTTGATCGGCGGGCTTGCCATCGCTTGCTTCGTAAGGGTCTACGGAATAGCGTTCGGTAGCCTCCCCCGCTCAGCTGAAGCAGCAAATGCCCATGAGGCAGGCTGGGAAATGTTGGCTCCCATGGGGCTTTTGGCTCTGCTCTGTATTGCCATTGGCCTGTTCCCGAAGATCGCTGTGGACCTCATAATGCCAGCTATCTCATCCGGCTATCTCCCCCAGCAAGGCAAGGATGCCGCAGCCATCCTGTTTCCGCCCCTTGGCTGGCTGACGGTAGTCAGTTTCATCCTGCTGGCCTTCGCTGCCCTGCTGCTCAGCTTTTTTCTGCGGGGGCTCAGGCGCTCCCCGGCCGCCGCAAGCGACACCTGGGGTTGTGGTTATCTGAACCCCACTCCCCGCATTCAGTACACGGCTTCCTCCTTCGCTGAGATTCTGGTCAAGCTGTTCGGTGGAGCGCTTCGCCCCCGCTACCGGCAACCGGCGGTAACGGGTTTTTTCCCGAAACCGGCCGGGTTCACCAGCCGTTACCGGGAAACCCTGCTGGATCTGGTGATCTTCCCTTTTTTCAGCATAGTACAGGAGAGGTTTTCGCAGCTGCGGAAACTGCAGCACGGCAAACTGCCGCTCTACATACTCTACATTTTCATTACCCTGTTGCTGCTGCTGCTCTGGTCACCATAAAAGACTTTTTGCATGACCCTCAAAATGAAAGGCGAAAAGCCATGACAGACCTGCTGATTCACCTTGTGCTCATCATCTGTATGCCGCCGCTCATGCTCGGCATTATCGGCAAGACCAAGGCTGCTTTTGCCGGTCGTGTTGGGGCTCCGTATCTGCAGCCCTACTTCGATCTGTTCAAACTGCTCCGCAAGGGATCGGTTTTCAGCAGCACCACCACCTGGATCTTCAGGGCGGGCCCAATCATCACCCTCGCCGCCACCATCACCGCGGCGCTTCTCATCCCTCTGGGGAATCACCCTTCTCCCATCTCCTTTGCCGGTGACATGATCCTGTTCGCCTACCTGTTCGGGCTTGCTCGCTTTTTTACCATGGCCGCCGCCCTTGATACCGGCTCCAGCTTTGAGGGAATGGGGGCGGCCCGGGAAGCCACCTTTTCCTGCCTGGTGGAGCCGACCCTGTTTTTCGCCCTAATCGTGCTCTGCCGGATCAGTGGCTCCCTTTCCCTCTCCACCATGCTGACCCATTCGCTGGTGAATATCTGGTTCAGCGCCGGCGCCTCACTGGTCCTACTGGTAGCCGGCCTGTTCATCATCCTGCTGGCGGAAAATTGCCGGATCCCGTTTGACGACCCGAACACTCATCTGGAGTTGACCATGATCCACGAGGTCATGGTGCTTGACCACAGCGGACCGGCGTTTGGCTATATCCTGTACGGGGCAGCCATGAAGCTGTTTATCCTGGGCGCCTTCTTTATTCACATTGCCCTACCGTTTAAAACCGGTGACCACCTCCTGGACTGGGGGATCTTCATCATCTCGATGGTGGCGCTGGCCATTACCATCGGCATAGTCGAATCGATAATGGCCCGCCTCCGGCTGGTGCGCATTCCCCAGCTGCTGGTGGCGGCCTCCATCCTGACCGCGTTTTCAATGCTGCTGATACTGCGGTAAGCTACCTTAGCCTTTGGCCCTTGGCCTGTGAGGAACCATGAACACTTTTGCCGATCAATTGCTGGTGCTGGTGATGCTGATCAATTTTATCCTGCTCGGCTCAAGTCGGATGACCGTCTCAATCCGTGCTGTTGCCCTGCAGGGGGTGGTGCTTGGCCTACTCCCCGTCCTGATCAACAATTTCTCTTTCCACCTGCTCCTGATCAGCGGCGGGATAATTCTTGCCAAGGGGGTGGTGATCCCCTGGCTCCTGTTCGGGGCCATGCAGCGGGTACAGATCAAGCGGGAGGTCGAGCCGTTCATCGGCTATGTGCCAACGCTGCTCCTCGGCGCTGTCACCACCGCGCTGGCATTCGTTTTTGCCGCCCGCCTGCCACTGGCGCCAGAGCATCAGGGGCTACTCATTATTCCTTCTTCCATCGCCACGCTCATCACCGGTTTTCTGGTTCTGACCACCAGACGTAAGGCAATCAGCCAGGTCACCGGTTATCTGGTCCTGGAAAACGGCATCTTCATTTTCGGTCTGCTGCTGACCGAGGCGATGCCGATGATGGTGGAAGCGGGCGCCCTGCTTGACCTGATCGTCGGCATTTTCGTCATGGGGATTGTCATCAACCACATCAGTCGTGAATTTTCCTCCATTGACACCACACGGCTTTCCGCCCTAAAGGAGTGACCTGATGTTATACGGAGTTGTGCTGACGCCACTGTTTGGGGCGTTATTAGCCTGGATCATTCCTTCCAATCGGTACCGACCTCTGATATTGCCGGTTTTCGCCATTATCCATACGGTCCAGACCCTGCTGACGTTCATCTACCCACCTCCTCCTTCACCCCACGGCTGGATCGTCCTCGACCCGCTCGGCAAGGTAGTCCTCGTCAGCATCACCCTGTTATTCCTTGCCTGTGCCATTTACGCGGTCGGCTACCTCGCCTTCCGTCAGGAGCGGTCCAACCGGGTCCTCTGCATGGGACTGATGGTCTGTCTTTGCGCCATGACCCTGGTAACTGTGTCTCACCACCTAGGGCTGCTCTGGGTAGCACTAGAAACCACCACCCTGACCATGGCGCCGCTGATCTACTTTAATCACAATGCCCGTTCCATCGAGGCGACCTGGAAATATATGCTGATCTGCTCGGTGGGGATCGCTCTGGCCCTTTTGGGGCTGTTTTTCCTTGCCTATTCCACCTATGTGGCAAATCATCAGGCTACCCTGCTCCTGGATGAGTTGCTCCCCGCCGCCCGACAGCTGTCACCGGCCTGGTTCAACGCCGCCTTTGTCTTTCTACTGGTCGGCTTCGGCACCAAAATGGGACTGGCCCCGCTCCATACCTGGAAACCGGATGCTTACGGCGAGGCGCCCGGCCTGGTCGGTGCGCTGTTGGCCGGCGGCCTGGTCAGCTGCGCCTTTCTTGCACTCCTCCGGGTCTATCAGATCTGCATCGCAACCGGCGCAACCGGCTTTTATCAGCAGGCATTGATCACGATGGGGGTAGTCTCCATGGCATTTGCCGCGGTATTCATGGTGCGCCAGACAGATTTCAAGCGGATGCTCGCCTATTCCAGCGTGGAGCACGTGGGGATACTCACCATTGGCCTGGGACTCGGGGGTGGGGCGCTGTTCGGCGCCCTGTTCCATCTGCTCAACAACGGCCTGACCAAGGGAGTGCTGTTCCTGTCGTCGGGAAATATCCACCGTTCTTACGGCAGCAAGAACAGTGAAGTAGTAAAAGGGGCACTGCAACGCATCCCCTGGTCGGGAGGGCTGTTTCTCGCCGGCTTTATCGCCATCACCGGGTCCCCCCCATTCAGTCCGTTTGTCAGCGAATTCACCATCATCAGCAGCGCCTTCGCCCAGAAGCACTATCTGATCGGCGCCCTGTTTCTCCTCTTTCTGGCCATTATCTTCATTGGCATGGCCACCACCGTCCTTGCGGTGGTCATGGGAGAAGCACCCCAGGACCTTGAAGAAACCGGCTATCGCGACCGCTTTCTGACGGTGGCTCCGCCAGCAGCGCTGATGGGGATCATCCTCCTCCTGGGGCTCTGGATGCCTCTTCCGCTTGCGGACTTACTGCATGGTGCTGCAGCCCTGCTGGAGGTGAAGTCATGACCGACTTTCCCGGCCGGATCTTCTACAATGGAGAGGCGTTCCCCCTCGCTGAAATCCCACTGCTCCCCCTTGATGAATTTCTGCAGGCCGTAATCGACGCCACCGACTTCGGTTGGCGGATTTCATCACTGTTCGGCGACAAGAGCAACAGTGGCACAGCGCTCTACTGCGTGCTCTCCTACAAAATCGACGGCATGATGGGGATCATCCGCTCCACCGCCAAGGATACTTTCCCCTCTATAACCGCCCTGGTTCCCCAAGCCCATCTGTTTGAGCGAGAAATTGCCGAGCAGTGGGGCGTTGCCCCCGAGGGGCACCCATGGTTCAAGCCGCTCCGTTTTCACCGCGCCCTGAAACCTGGCGCCGAAGCCTGGGGGCGGAGCCAGCAGACAGAGATCCTTCCCGGTGTCATTGATTTCTACCAGGTCACCGGCGAGGAAATCCACGAAGTGGCTGTGGGGCCGGTTCATGCTGGCATCATCGAGCCGGGACATTTCCGCTTCCAGTGCCACGGTGAACATGTCTACCACCTGGAAATCTCGCTGGGCTATCAGCACCGTGGCGTAGAAGCCGCTCTGGTCGGCGGTCCGCACTCAAAGACCCTCTACCAAATGGAAACCGTGGCCGGCGATACAACAGTCGGACACACTCAAGCCTACTCCATGATCATTGAGGCCCTATCCGGATGCAGGCCGCCGGCAAAGGGTGAAGTGATTCGCGGGATCGCCCTGGAACTGGAACGGCTGGCCAATCATACCGGCGACCTCGGGGCCATCGCCGGCGACATCGGTTATCTCCCGACATCTTCATTCTGCGGCCGGATCCGCGGCGATTTTCTCAACATGACGGCGCTTCTGTGCGGCAGTCGCTTTGGCCGCGGGCTGATCCGTCCCGGCGGCACCGGCTTTGATCTCGGCTTACCCCAGATGGACGATCTCCGCGGAAGGCTTGCGGCCGCCCGGAAGGACTTGACCAGTGCTGTTGATCTTTTATGGTCAACGCAGTCGGTGATGGCCCGGCTGGAGGGGACCGGCGCCGTTTCTCTGGAGGACTCCAACCGTCTCGGCCTGGTCGGCCCGGCAGCCCGCGCCTGTGGTGCCACCAGGGACGTGCGCCAGGACCACCCCTTCGGCATCTTCAGGATGAGCCAGATCCCCACCGTATCAAGCCAGAGCGGAGATGTCTTCGCCAGGACCCTGCTCAGATGGCTGGAAGCGGAGCGTTCTCTGGAATTTGTAGAGGAGCAGCTTAGCCAGCTTCCTGGCGGTTCCTGTCGGCATGAGGTGGGTCCACTGGCGGGAGAACAGGTGGCGGTAGCCATGACCGAGGGGTGGCGCGGCGAAATCTGCCACGTGGCCATCACCGACCAGAGCGGACGCTTTGCACGCTACAAGATCGTCGACCCCTCCTTCCACAACTGGCCGGGGCTTGCCATGGCCATGCGCGATCAGCAGATCTCGGACTTCCCGCTTTGCAATAAGAGCTTCAACCTTTCGTACTGCGGGTTTGATTTGTAACCCAACTTGAGGAGTCAGGAGTCAGAATTCAGAAGCTATTCATTCTGGCTCCTGGCTCCTTATGAGACTGTGTATTCTGTGGAATCAGGTTTCACCACTTGCAATGTTCGTCTATGAGGTCAACATATGATAAAGGCCATTCTTGCCCGGATCAGTCAAGGGCACCGCACCATGAAGTATCCGAAGGAGCCGCCGGTGCTGCCGGAGCTGTTTCGCGGCTACCCCGTACTTAAACCGGAGAACTGCCCCCCCGGCTGCAGGCGCTGTCTGGAAGTCTGTCCTACTGGGGCTATCAGCGGCAACGGCTCCCTCTCCCTTGATCTGGGCAAATGCCTGTTCTGCCCGGAGTGCAGTCAGGTCTGTCCCCACGCCGCCATCTCGTTCAGCACCGATCATCAGCTGGCCGCTAACCGACGGGAGGGGCTGGTGGTCCACGCCAACGAAGAACAGAAGCTGGCCAGGGCGCTGGACAACAAAATGCGTTCAATGTTCGGCCGCTCCCTCAAGCTTCGGCAGGTGAGCGCAGGCGGTTGCAACGGCTGCGAAGCCGATGTCAACGTCCTTGGCACACTGGCATACGACCTTGGGCGGTTCGGCATCCAGTTCGTCGCAAGTCCCCGCCATGCCGACGGGATACTGGTGACCGGGCCGGTGACGAAGAATATGCATGCGGCACTGCTAAAGACCTACGATGCGATCCCCGCCCCGAAGATCGTCATTGCCAGCGGCGCCTGTGCCATCAACGGCGGACCATTCATCGATTCCCCGGAAGCCCGTAACGGTGTCGACGGGCTCCTGCCGGTGGACCTCTACATCCCCGGCTGTCCTCCCCACCCGATCACCATCCTCGACGGCCTGCTGCGACTATTGGGAAGGATCGAACAAGGCTGAGGGCCGCTCCTCCAATAAAAAAAGCCCACTCCGGTTGACGGTGCGGGCTTTTTTTATGATAAGTGTCTCTGATTGATAAAAGTAGTCTGTTACGGCTGTTTCTTCGTCTTCTCCTCGATCGCCTTGTTGAGTAGTGCCACCGCTTCCTTGGAGGCGGCGATGGAGGCGGTCAGGGTGTCCCGGGCCAGGTCGGGATTATGGAAGCCGTCCGAGTTTTCGGCAGTCCACCACTCCCAGAGCACGTGGGCCTCCTCATGCTTTTCCCGTGCCTTGGCCAGCGTCGCCTCGTCCACCCCCCAGCGCTTGGCCTCGGCGTAGCTGTCGATCAGCTGCCCCAGCCAGTATTCCGCCTTGCGCATCTTCCCCTTGGTGTAATTCTGGATGGCGTCGATCTGGTAGAGCTTCTGCTCGACGGTGTATTTGGGATGACAGCGGAGACAAATCTCTTTCACGTGGAGCTTCGGCTTGATCACCATGTGTGAGGTAAAGCTCTTCCCCGCCTTGTCCTTCAGCCGCGGCATGTGGCAGTCGGCGCAGGTGACCCCCATCTTGTCGTGGACGCTCCCGGCAAAGGTTTCTGCCTCCGGGTGCTGGAGTTTCACCAACCGCGCGCCGGTTACCGCATGCTTGAAATCGAAGAAGTTCTGCTGCTTTTTGTAGTGCTCCAGAAGCTCCTTCGGCCCCTTAAGCGGCATATGATTGGTACGCTGGTCGTCATAGCCGACCGCCTTGCCGCTGTCAAACTCGGCTCCTTTGCCACAGGCATACTCCACATGGCACTGGGCGCACATCATGCGCGAATCGGCCTTCTGCATGATGCCAATCTTGCGGAAGCCTCGGAAGTCCATGACCTTCAGGTCAGTCTTGCCATCCTTGCCGGCAAACATCGGTGCGCCCTTTTCCGCAATCGCCTGGATCAGGGCATCCCGCACGATCCGCGGCTGGGTGCCGTGCGGATCATGACAGTGGATACACCCCACCGGGTTGTTGGTGTCCTTGGCCACGGCGACAATATCGGAGGTCCTGTCCCACTTGGCCTTGGGATCCTTCTCTCCCATATATTTCCACTTCAGGATATGGTCGGAGGTCTTGCACTGGATACAGGTCGGATTCCCCGCTTTAGCTGTCTCGGCCATCTTGAAATCTGGCCCCTTGTCCACCAGTATGTCCCAGGTCTTGCCGGTCTTGTCGACGCCGAACCAGCTGTCCTTATACTGGAACCGGCCGCCGGCGAAGCGGTCCACCACGAACTGGTCGGTAACCATGAAGACATGGCCGCGCGGCTCATTATGCTCGATGGTGAAGCCATACGGGGCGAGGAGCTTGTCCATCATCGGCGAGCGGCCAGCGGGGACCCCTTTTTCTTTTCTGGGCTGGGCTTCATAGTCCACCTTCCAGAAGCTCTCCAGTTGATTTTTGTGGCATTTGCCACAGAGCGCCGCGTCGATCAGGGTCACCGGCTTCACCTCATAGTTGGCCAGATGCTCCTTGAGTTTGTCATGACAGGTAGTGCAGCCAAGCCTGGCGTGCTTTGACCCTTCTTTCAGCGCCTTGATCTCCTCATGACATTCGTAGCAAGCCGCCCTGCCGTCACTTGCCACCGGCTTCTCCTTCACCGCCGTCGATACAGCCGGCAGTGCCAGAATAAGCAAGGCTCCGCCGATGACCGCCCCTGTCAGTATTCTCTTCTGCACCATGAGTGTCTCCTTTTCATTCGAGGTACGCAGCGCCATGGAAGATTCAGCCTCCACCCATGGCTGACATGGAAAATAATCGAAATTACGCTGCAGCGCTTTGATCTACGTCAAATCCTAGCATAATTTTAATCTTTTGCCAGAAGATGGAAGATCAACAAAAAAGTCGGCTACGTGCCGCGGCTATTTCAAGGGGATGATTGGTTGATTATTGCTGAATGTTGCGGCAAAGGAGCTAACGAATTGGAGGAAAAGAGCGAAGGCCTGCGCTACTTGCGGTACTGGACATCCTGCCGAACCAGCGCCTCCAGGGTGGCGTCCAGGTAAGGTTTTTTGCAGTCAAGACCGCCAATCTTGCCGTCCCGCACCAACTGCATGAACTTGCAGCCGCCGAAACAGAGGGGAAGGTAGGCGCACTCCAGGCACTCGTCGGTTTTCCATGCGTCGAGGTCATGGGAGGCACGGTAGTCAGTGATGCCGCTTCGTAGATCGCCGATACTGAGGCCCTGCCAGTTAATGAAGGCGGGGCATTTGAAGAGGGCGCCATCGTGATTCACCACGAGGTCGTCTGCGAACTCTACCATGCAGGCGGACATAACGATCGGCGGGGTGCTGAAACCGCGCCGCATGATCTCTTCACGCAGGAAAATGGTCGCCTCGATGAGCCACGGCTCGTTGACGGAGAGGCAGCCATCGTTGAAGTCAGGATGCATGGCGTCGCCGGCGGTACCGGTGATCGGGACAAACTGCAGCCGGTGAATCTTGTCCGGCGTGATCCCCTCCTCCAGAAGAAAATCGAGGAGGCGGGGGAACTCCCGATAGTTGTCCCGGCTGAAGTTGCCGCCGATCTGGAGCTTGATCAGTTCGCAGACTTCCTTGACGTTGCTGACGATCAGGTCGAAACTCCCCTTGCCGGAAACAAACGGGCGGAACCGATCGTGGATATCCTTTGGTCCATCAAGGGTAACCTTCGCCCCTTTCAGGCCGAGGGGTACCAGCTCCTCCACCACCTTGCGGGTCAGGAGAGTGCCGTTAGTGATCATATTGAAGCCAAACGCTACCCCCTTCGCCTCGGCAGCGGCCTTCAAACGACCGGAGATCTCCCCGATCAGCTCCCGGCTTAAAAGCGGCTCGCCACCATGGAAGGTGAGGATGACCTCCTTGCCCTGGGAGATGGCCCGTTCCTCGATAAATGTAACGAGGAGTTCCGCCGTCTCATCCGAGAGATAGCGCTTTTCCTTCCGTTGTCCTTCGTAGCAGTAGGTGCAGGCCAGATTGCAGTCGAGGTTCATGACCACGATGGCGTTGAAGATCTTTCGGTGCCGATTCGCCCCATCGAGCAAGCCGCGCAACTCCTCCTGTTCAGCCGCCGGATCGGGTACCAGGAAGCCGAGCCGGACCAGGGTTTCCTGGTCGGCCGGCGCAAGCCGCCCCTCCTCAGCCGCCCGCAATATCGACTCGGGCAGCAGGATGGTCGCGCCGCGCCGTGTGGAATAGAGGAGAAGATTGCCGGGCCTGTCGGGACATGAGTAGATTTTTAGGTATCTGGATAGGTGCATGGAAATAAAAAAAGGGGGAAAGCTTTTCCCCTTTCGGCGATTCTTTATGCCCCTTAAATTAAATAAATATGCCAAAACCGTAGTTGCAACAAGCTAAAGGCCAGTACGAAGGAGTTTCCTTACCTTCGCTGATAATGATGATTCCTTCCTGTTCGGTGACGCTCCTGTTGCTGACAACTTTCTCCATGTCGACCTCCATGTCATTGGATTTAGACTGCAGTACAAGCTGTTTTAAATTAATTCAAATAAATTGATAAGTCAACATAATGTTCCACAGTCAATTATTTGGTTTTCTAGAATTTAAACCGGACACCACCCTCCAGCCACCTCCCCGGGTTCTGGAAAAAGCCGTAATGATACTGGGCGCCGTTGAAGAGGTTGTGGGCGGTAAAGAACGCCTCAACGGCCACCGCGTCCTGGGTGTAGAGCTTTTTGCTGAGGTTGAGGTCCCAGACGAAGGCGCTATACTTTCCGGTGATAGTTGAACCGCCGATCACGATAGGGTCGGCGTTCCACCAGATGTAGTGGCCGGTCAGCGCCCCCCTGCCAATGGCATCGTCATCGTAATGAAGTCCGATATCATACGTATAGCGGGGGATGCCACTGATGGTCTTCCCCGTATCCAGGTCTTCTGCATCCACAAAGGCGAAGCCGGCCGCGAGGGAGGTGTGATAGAAGGGGACTGTCTTTGCCTCCGCCTCCACCCCCTGCCTCCTCTGTTTACCTTTATTGACCGTAATTTTGTTCCCGGCGACGACTTCTCTGGCAAGGACATCGGAGATGTCGTGTCGGAACAGGGTGGTTTTCAGCCAGAGGTATTTTAGAACGGTCGATTCGACGCCGGCCTGATATGACCAGACCTTTTCCACCTTCAAGTCAGGATTGCCGATACCGATGCCGAATGTCTGTCCCAGAGGAGGAATACTGAAACCCCTGGCAGCATAGGCCCGCATAATGGTATGGTCGCCAAGTTTGTAGGTGGCGCCGAGGCTTGGACTGGCGAAGTCGCCGTTAGTGCTTGTATAATCGTACCTGATGCCCGGCGTCAGAGTAAACCGGCTGATGACGATGGAGTCATTGGCAAAGGCGGCCCACTTGTTGATCTCTTGCTCGCGGCCCGTGATGGAATTTGACGTGTGCTCCCCACGGTCAAAATCAGTGCCGGCCAGCAGCTGGTGTATCCCCTGCCGCCAGGTGACCTTGGCGCTCCCCCCATAAGCCATATCCTTGAATGTACTGGCCGATTCAACCCCGGTCCCCAGGTTCTTCTGGGATTGATCGAGGTCCCGCTCCGCCCCC
>JANXYN010000193.1 GCA_025356035.1 Geobacteraceae bacterium | reverse complement strand
CCCGGATTTCATCACCGGGGATGCCGACAACCCGTTTGATGAAGTCGAACTGATAGTTCTTCGGGAATTTGAAAACCACCACATCCCCCCGTTGCGGATCGCGGATCCTGAAGATCCGGTCACCGGTTATGGGGACCTTGAGGCCATAGACAAACTTGTTGACCAGCGGATGATCGCCGACCAGCAGGGTATCCTCCATGGAACCAGAAGGGATCTTGAACAGCTGCACCAGGAACGTCCTGATGATCAGCGCCAGGATCAGTGCAATGATGAATGACTCGGCGTATTCCCGGTAAATACTTTTGGTTTTCTCGCTCATTCAGTTCGGTCCTTTAACATTTAATAAATGAGAATCCAGGAGCCAGGAGCCAGAATCCAGAAGAAATCTTCCTAACTCCTAACTCCTAACTCCTGACTCCTGACTCCTGACTCCTAGATTCTATTATCCTTCAACCTTGAGGATGGCCAGAAACGCCTCCTGTGGCAGCTCCACATTCCCCACGTTTTTCATCCGCTTCTTCCCTTCCTTCTGTTTCTCCAGGAGTTTCCGCTTGCGGCTGATGTCTCCGCCGTAACACTTGGCCAGCACGTCCTTGCGCATGGCCTTCACCGTTTCGCGGGCGATCACCTTGCTGCCGATGGCGGCCTGGATCGCCACCTCGAACATCTGCCGCGGGATCAGCTCCTTCATCTTCGCCACCAGGTCGCGGCCACGGTAATAGGCCTTATCCCGGTGGATAATCAGGGAGAGGGCGTCGACGATCTCGTTATTGATCAGGATGTTGAGCCGGATCAGCTCGCTCCTGCGGTAATCGAGGTGCTCGTAATCGAGGGAAGCATACCCCTTGGTGATGGACTTCAGCCGGTCGTAGAAATCGAGGACTATCTCGTTGAGCGGCATTTCGTAAATGATCATCACCCGGGTCTGGGTGAGGTATTTGATCTCCCGCTGCACCCCGCGTTTCTCCTCGCAGAGCGCCAGCACCCCCCCCACATAATCGTTGGGGACATGGATGGAGGCAAGGATGAAGGGCTCCTCCAGGTAGTCGATCTCCCCCAGCGGCGGCAACATGTTGGCGCTCTCGATGGTAACCACCTCACCGGAGATCTTGTGGACCCGATAGACGACAGTCGGTGCGGTGGTGATCAACTCCAGATTAAATTCCCGCTCCAGCCGCTCCTGGATAATCTCCATGTGGAGTAGGCCGAGGAACCCGCAACGAAAACCGAACCCGAGCGCCACTGAGGTTTCCGGGTCATAGGAGAACGATGAATCATTCAGTTTCAGCTTGGCCAGCGCGTCGCGCAGCTGTTCGTACTGGTTGGTATCGATGGGGTAAAGGCCGGAAAAGACCATCGGCTTCACTTCCTTGAAGCCGGTGAGCGCTGCGGCGCAAGGATTGTGCAACAGGGTCACCGTGTCACCCACCTTGGCGTCCCCCACGTCCTTGATCCCGGCGATGAGAAAGCCGACCTCGCCGGCGGAGAGAGAGGTCGCTTCCACCATTACCGGGGAGAAAACGCCGGCCTTCAGCACCTCGTAGCTCTTCCGGTTGGACATAAGCTGGATCTTGTCCCCTTTTTTCACCACCCCGTCGATGATCCTGACCAGGATGATCACTCCCTGGTACTGATCGTACCAGGAATCAAACAGCAACGCCTTGAGCGGTTTGGCGGGGTCGCCGATCGGTGGCGGAATCTTGCGGACGATCTCTTCGAGGATCTCCCTGGTACCGATCCCTTCCTTGGCGCTGGCCATTACCGCTTCATGGGCATCGATGCCGATGATCTCCTCGATCTCCTGCCTGACCCGTTCGGGGTCCGCCGCCGGCAAGTCGATCTTGTTCAGTACCGGGAAGACTTCGAGGTTAATGTCCATGGCAAGGTAGACGTTGGCGAGGGTCTGGGCCTCGACTCCCTGGGAAGCGTCCACCACCAGCAGCGCCCCTTCACAGGCAGCCAGCGAGCGGGACACCTCATAGGTGAAGTCCACGTGGCCGGGGGTGTCGATCAGATTGAGAATGTAGTCACGACCGTCAGCAGCATGGTAATTGAGCCGCACCGTCTGGGCCTTGATGGTAATCCCCCGCTCCCGTTCCAGATCCATCTTGTCGAGGAACTGGTCCTGCTTATCCCGATCGGATAGGGCGCCGGTAAATTCGAGGAGTCGGTCGGCCAGGGTTGATTTACCGTGGTCGATGTGGGCGATGATGGAAAAATTACGGATCTTTTGAATTTGGATATTTTCTGATGCCATGGGGCCTGGTTCCTGCAGAATTTAATCTTATCAAATTACTATAAAGCTGCGCAGCTTGTAAAGGAATTTCCACGCCGGGGGATCCAGCTGTTTTTCCAGTAACACCGCTTAAATTATAATCCTGACCGTTACCGGGCACCTCACTATTTAAAAGAATTAATAAAGGCACAATCCTTGCTTTACATATTTTAGTATCACCAGACAACCAGTGGAGCTGGCGCACGTAAAGACCGCCAGAGGGCTGCGGGTAAGATTTGCCACAAAATATCTGCGGAGTGTCGAATCAATAGCTTTATTAATATGTGTGAATACGTTATCCTAAGCCTGCAAATAACAGCATCCTCCCAGCCGATGCTGTCATTTCACGGCTAATTAAAGAGGGGCATTCACGATGGCAAAAACAGGTTTGCTGCAGTTACTGAAGAATGGCCGGTTTGAAATTCTCCTCTCCATTCTTGTCGGTGGCGCAGGCTACGGCCTTTCGCTCATCACTGGGGCCAGCTATGCCGATCCACTCGTCATTGCCCTGATTTTCGGGATACTTGTTCGAACCGCGGTCGGCGATCGCCGGCAACTCCGCCACGGCTTCGAACTCGCTTCGGCGTTTTTCATCCCGGTCGGGATCGTTTTTTACGCCATGAAACACCTCAACTTCGACCGGCTGGCCAAAGTCGACACCGCCATGCTGATTCTGCTGTTGCTGGTGGTGCTGGTCTACTTTGCCGTCATCCTCATCCTCGGCAGATTGACTGGCCAGCGGCGCCAGATTACCTATCTGACTGCAACCGGCTCGGCCATCTGCGGCGCCTCGGCAATTGCCATCATTTCACCGGCATTGGAAGCAGAGCCAGATGACATCTCGGTATCACTGCTGGCAGTGACCCTGGCCGCGCTGCTCGGACTGTTTACCATCCTCCCCTTTCTCGCCACCCTCTTCGACCTCACTAGCAGTACCTACGGCATCCTGGCCGGCGCGGTCCTGCAGTTCACCGGCTTTGTCAAATCCGCGGTCGACAATATCCCGCACTTAAGCCGCGACATACCGCCACGGGAACTCGCCGCCCTCGCCCTATCGGTTAAAGCGGTGAGATATCTGGGGCTGCTGGTGGCGATTCCGCTCTTTGCCAGCCTGATCCGGAAAAAGATCCATATTCCCTGGTCACTATGGGCCTTTCTTGGGGCAGGGGTGTGCGGTACCTGGATCTACCGGCACGATAGCGGCTTTTACCTGGAGACGCTCACTCCTATTATCACGCCGATTTACAGTCTCTCCTGGTCCGTCGCCATGGCCGCCATCGGTCTCAACGCAGACATCCGGCAACTCTTGAGCAATGACGGCATCAAGGCGATCCTCATGGCCTTTGGTGGATTTGCCGCAGCCACTGCCACTTTTTTCGGCGGTCTCTACCTGATTCATTCTCTATAGCGGGGATTGTGCACCATGCAGGAACAGCCTCCCTTCATCCGCGCGAGCATCAGAAACAAGATCATGGTGGCCTTTATCCTGGTCATTACCGTCTGGGGCATTCTCAACGCCACTCTTCTTGAACACGCCCTCTACCCAATCCTCTCCCATCAGGGGGTGCCAACAGAGAGCATCGAACTGATCGCCCGCCACTTTACCACCATCAGTACCGGTCTCACCATCATCGGTATTCTCGTGTTTCATCTGATCGCCCTATTTTTCGCCAGAGCCATTGCTAAGCCCCTCAGGAAGCTCTCTGACGGAGTATTGCGAATTGACCGGGGAGAGCTCAATGTCCGAATTGATGTGACCAGCCGCGACGAGCTGGGGCAATTGGCCGATTCCATCAACAAGATGGTAGCGGCGTTGCAGAAGAGCACCCAGGAGCTGGCCAAGGCCAACGGGGAGTTGAAAGAGGAGGTTGCCGAGCGCCAGCGGGCTGAGGAAGAGCTGCGCAAGGCGAAAGAAGCTGCGGAATTCGCCAGCAGCGCCAAAGGTGAATTCCTGGCCAATATGAGCCATGAAATCCGCACCCCCCTTAATGCCATTATCGGCCTGGCGGACCTGTTGAGCGAGACCAGGCTTTCTGCGGAGCAGGAAGAGTATGTCCAAATGTATCAGAGATCAGGCGAGAACCTCCTTACCCTGCTCAACGACATCCTCGATCTCTCCAAAATCGAGGCGGGCCGCCTCGAACTGGAGAGCATCACCTTTGACCTGCTGGATCTGGTCGACAAAACTATCGAATTTCAGGCCGTGCGCGCCCAGGCAAAGGGACTGGGACTCAACCGTCGACTGGCCCCTGAGGTTCCTCGACTGCTGCTGGGCGATGCCAACCGCTTGCAGCAGATTCTTGCCAACCTGCTTGGCAACGCCATTAAATTTAGCGAAAACGGCGCCGTCTTCCTGGAAGTGGCCGTCACCGAGCAACATAGTGACAGCTGCCTGCTCAGTTTTGCCGTTCGCGACACCGGTATCGGCATTCCGGAGGACAAATTGCTCTGCATATTCGACAGTTTTACCCAGGCAGACCCCTCCACCACCCGCAAATATGGAGGAACGGGGCTGGGACTGGCCATTTCCAAGCGACTGGTGGAAGCGATGGGTGGCCAAATTCATGTGGAGAGCAAGGTGGGTAGCGGCAGTACGTTTTATTTTTCCGTTCGCTTCACCTGCCTGGAGCTACCGACGGGGCATGCGGGAAGAGTGCCGAATGAGGCTGAATTATTACCGCCTCGCGCCGTCGAGTTCAGGCTGCTAGCAGAGCGCCCTCTGCGGATTCTCCTCGCCGAGGACTCCGAAGACAATGCCTTGCTGATCAAGTCGTATCTGAAACATACCCCACACACCATGGAACTGGCGGAGAATGGGCTGCAGGCCCTGTCAAAATACATTGGCGGTGGCTTCGATCTGGTGCTGATGGATATGCAGATGCCAGAAATGGATGGCTACACCGCCACCAGCAGAATCAGGGCGTGGGAAGCTGAAACTGGCACACCCCCTGCCCCGATTGTGGCCCTGACTGCTTACGCGCGCCAGGAAGATGTGGCAAAAAGTCTGGCTGCAGGCTGTACCGTGCATATTACCAAACCGCTCAAAAAGGGCGTGCTGCTCAAAGCCATCAACAACTTTGCCGGTGGCATAGCGTGATTTCACCCATCGGCGAAACCTTCACGGATAATCAAGGGACGGGGTCATGATCGGGTATCTGGGGCAATTTTCAGCGAAGTGGCTAATAATCTTACTGTTACTGACCGGTCTGGCCATCGGTAGTCAACCGGAGCAAAACAAGGTCGGTCTCCAGCCTGTCGGCACGCCAGAAAGCGCGTCGGCAAAGTCCCAGCAGCCCCCTCTTCGAATCGGGATGGGCGCCATGATCACCCCCAAGGAAGGTTACGTCTATTACCTGCAGTTGAAGCGCTACCTCGAAGAAAAACTGCACCAGCCTGTGCAGCTCTTCGACCGGGACAGCTACAAGAAAATCAACGCTCTGCTCCGTAGCGGCCGGATCGATGCAGCATTTATCTGTGCCGGGCCCTATGTGGACGGCCACGGAGAGTTTGGCCTGGAACTGTTGGCAATGCCCCTGAAAGATGGCAAGCCGGTATACTACTCATACATCATTGTTCACCGTGACAGCCCAGTTACTGAGTTGAAAGGGCTGCGGGGGAAGAGTTTCGCCTTCGCCGATCCGGAATCCAATACCGGCAAAATAGTCCCGATGTACATGCTGGCCCTCATGCAGGAAACGCCGGCTAGCTTCTTTGGCAACTATGTCTATACCTATGGTCACGACAAGTCGATCAAGGCAGTTGCCCTGCAGCTGGTGGACGGAGCGGCAGTCGACAGCCTGATCTGGGAATATGCCAACAAGACCAATCCTGAATACACGGCAAAAACCAAGATCATTCGAAAATCCATGCCCTGCGGCATCCCGCCGGTGGTGGTCCGGCCAGGCCTCGCAGCTGCAACCAAGCAGCAGTTGCAGGAAATTCTGTTGCACATGCATGAGGATCAAAAAGGACGCGAGATTTTGCAGGGGATGATGCTCGACGGCTTTGTGGCTGGTGACGACAAAAATTATGACTCCATCCGCACCATGCTGAAACAACAAGCGCCAGGGCAAAGGAGCCGCTAGACAGCCATGCGAACCGCCAGTCTGCGCACAAAATTTCTGCTGATGCTGATCGGCCTGGTCCTTTTCACGGGAGCAGCCATCCTCGTCTTCATCCGGGTCACCCTTGCTGAACGGCTGGCCGAAGAACTGCAAAAACGGGGAATCTCAATTGCCAAGCATTTTGCTGAAGTTTCGGCCAACCCGATACTTACCGAAAACACCATCACCATCCAACTCCTTGCCATCGATTACCGGAATAACGAAGAGGACATCGAATATATTTTCGTCGTGGATCAGAATGGGAAGATCCTTGCCCAGACTTTTGGTACCACATTCTCTGCTGCAATGGCCAGCGGCAACACCATTTCTCCCGGCAAGGGATATCACATTCTCCCCCTGGAAACCGAGAACAGGGCTGTTTACGATATCGCTGCGCCCGTCCTGCAGGGGGAGGTCGGAGTTGTACACATCGGCATGTCCCGGGAAACCATCGCAACAGGGGTGGCAAATACCATCGGCAAATCCACCTGGATTGTCGCCTGCATTCTCCTCGGCAGCAGTTTGCTGGCAATCGCCCTGGCCACCGCCGTTACCCGGCCAGTTATCGAACTGCAAAGGGGTGCGGAGGCCGTAGGCAACGGCAATCTGGACCATCGAATCCATATTGGGAGCAGAGATGAACTGGGGCGCCTCGCCGAATCGTTCAACCGGATGACCGAAAACCTCCAGCGCACCACAGTTTCCAAGGAATTCACCGACAAGCTGATCAACAGCATGAACGATGCGCTGGTGGTGCTGACCCCTACACTCACCATCCAACTGGTCAACCAGGCATTCTGTGCCCTGCTCGGCTATAGCAGGGAAGAACTGATCAACATGCCATTCACCATGTTCATTCCAGAACAGGACCTGGCTCAGACCGAAAGGCATCTTGCCGAACTCTACCAAAAGGGATTTTCTAGCGGGGTCGCAAGAAACTTTCTGACACGGGATGGCAGAGCTTTGCCGGTCCTTTCTTCAAGCGCGCTGCTTCACGATGAACAGGGGAGCTTCCAGGGGATCATCTGCGCCTCCCAGGACATCAGCACCCTCAAACAGGCCCAGCAGGAGTTGCATCTGCAGCAGCTGCAACTGGAGGAACTGAACCGGAATCTGGAAAGTACCGTCCAGCAAAGGACCCAGCAACTGGCCTTCACCAACGCCCAACTAAACGAGGAAATCGCCGAACACCGGAAAACCGAGCAGGAACTTAAATCGGCAATTGCCGGAGCGGAGGTGGCAAACCGCGCCAAGAGCGAGTTTCTTGCCCATATGAGCCATGAAATTCGCACGCCCCTCAATGCCGTCATCGGGATAACCGATCTCCTCCAGGAGACGCCGCTTTCTCCACAACAGCAGGAATATTTCCGCATCCTGCAGCGCTCCGGCAACAACCTGCTCAACCTGGTCAACGACATCCTCGACCTGTCAAAGGTTGAATCGGGGCGGCTGGAGATGGAGGAGATCGAGTTCGCCCTGGAGGAGCTGCTGGCAAAAACCAGCGAGGACCTTGCCATGCGTGCCCACGAAAAAGGGCTGAAATTGAACTGGCAATTGGCGGCTATCCCCCCCCTTTTGAAGGGAGATCCCGGCCGGCTACGGCAGATCCTCACCAATATCGTCGGCAATGCGATAAAGTTCACCGAACAGGGCGTAATTTCGCTACGGGTTGAACAATCGCAGCTGGACAGCGCCGCAGTGACCCTCCTCTTTTCCGTTGCCGATACCGGCATCGGCATTCCCCCAGAGAAGATCCAAGCAATCTTTGAAGGGTTTACCCAGGCAGACTCCTCGATCACCCGCAAATACGGCGGCTCTGGGCTGGGCCTCGCCATTTCCAGAAAACTGGTCGAACTGATGGGGGGTAAAATCTGGGTGGAGAGCACGCTTGGCAAGGGGACGACGTTCTTCTTCACCATTCAATGCAAACAGCCGCTCGCGTCAACAGCAACAGTCGGTAGCGGCTCAATCAGTCCTAATCGCAAGAAGGTAGTGGTGATTGACGAAAACCCCACCGACCGACCGCCGCCGGCAGCTCAGCAGGACCCAGCCGGTGACCTCTGGCCACTCCGCGTCATGGTGGTGGAGGATGCCGAGGATAACCGGTTGCTATTTCAGTCATACCTCAAAAACAGCCCCTATGCGTCGTATGCGGTGGATCTTGTGGAGAATGGCGCAGTGGCCGTAGAAAAATTCAAGAAGGCACGGTACCAGCTCGTGCTGATGGACATGCAGATGCCGGTCATGGATGGCTACACCGCCACCACTACCATCAGGGAGTGGGAACGGCAGCATGGTCTGACGCCCACCCCGATCATAGCCCTTACCGCTTTCGCCTTTCAAGAGGATATCAAAAAATGCCTTGAGGCCGGTTGTAACGCCCATATCGCCAAACCGGTCAAAAAGAGCAAGCTGCTGGATTACCTCCACAGCTTTGCCGAAGGAGGCGCGCCATGACCGGCCAACCCCAAGGTAAGATAATCGTCAGGGTCGATCGCGACATCGTGGAAATCGTCCCCCTGTTTCTCGAATGCCGGCGGATCGATCTGCAGAAAATTAGACAGGCCTTGCAGAGTGGGGATTACGAGACCATCCGCAAGCTGGGGCACAATTTAAAAGGTACCGGTGGGGGCTTTGGCTTTGATACCGTATCGGAACTCGGCGTCCAGATTGAAGCCGCTGCCGAAAAACAAAATGGCGAGATTGTCGGCAAATATGCGGAGGAGCTTGCCAGTTACCTGCTCCGCGTGGTGGTGGTAGTGGACGAATAAGGGAAGCCGCTCGGTTCCGGCCATTGCCTTCTTCGGCCATCCATGCTATACATCGGGGAGAAAATTTAATCAATCGAGTAACTGAAAGTGAGCAACTATGTTGACGGGGAAACAAAAGCGGCATTTACGGGCGTTGGGGCACAGCCTCAAACCGGTGATCATGGTGGGCAAAGGGGAGATTAACGAGGCGCTGATCAAGGAAACCGGTGACGCCCTGACATTTCACGAACTAATTAAGGTTAAAATCCTCGAGAGCTGCCTGCTGGAACGCCACCAGGTGGCAGATGAACTGGCCGAGGCCTGCCAGGCCGAGGTGACCCAGATCCTCGGCCGGACCATTCTCCTCTATCGGCAGGCGAAAGAGCCGAAGATCGAACTGCCCAAGGAAAAAAAGAAGAAATAAAAAACGGGTAGGGGCGGCCCCATGTGGCCGCCCAGATTTTGGGCACCCACACAGGGGTGCCCTTACCTATTAATCTTCATCGTGCTTTTTGTGCTTGTCGTGCTTACGCTCCTCTTTATCCCGCCGTTTCTCTTCCTTCCACTCCCGCTTTTCTTCCTTGCGCCGTTCTTTCATCTGCTTCTCCGGGCGGAAATGCTTGCCGTGGTAACGATCCTGATGTTCCGCGTAGACCCGGTACTCTGCATCCCTGATCTCCCGGATTTTTTCATAGCGATGTTTGCGCAGGCCATAGGGGAGATTCTCGTATCTTACCGATACCCACGGGCCGTTGTAACCGACAGAGCGGTACCAGACATTGCCCCGATAGAGATAATAATTGCTGGAGAGATAGAACATGTCGTAGGGGGCGCCAACCGACACATAGAAGCCGAGTGACGGGGGCGCGATAAACTCAGGTGGCTCTTCAATAACCACCGGCACCGGCGCCGGTGCCACCACCCGTGGCTGATTGCTGACGTTCACGTTCAGGTCGAAACCGACGTTGGAGGCCTGAACGACAGGCGCCGCCAGGAGTAAAGCGAGTAGTGCGAGTAGCGATCCCTTTTTCATCGTTTTTTCTCCATTCATTGAAGGTTGGCAGATCTTTCTGCAAATGCATCCCGGCCAAACTGCCCGGTGGCGGGATCAGGGTCAGTCGTCATCATCATTGTCGTCTCGTTCCTGCTGCTGGCGGGGTTGTTGCGGCCCCACCTGTACAGGTTGGAAAGAGCGCCCCCGGTAATGTCCCTCCTCTTCGAAGAACTGGTACTGCTCCTCTCTGATCTGGCGGATCCGCTCCATTTTGTAGTTACGGAGCGGAGCGGGAAGGCGCTTGAAAGAAACCTCCTGCCATGGGCCGTTGTAGTGACGTGACCGGTACCAGACCTCGTCAGCCAGGAGATAGTAGCGCTTGGCCAGATAGAACATCTCATAGGGGACGCCAATCGCCATGTAGAAACCGAGGTGGGGCGGCTCAACCAGTACCGGTGGCTCCTCGATTACCAGCGCCGGTCCCTCCACCACCACGGTCGGCGGGGGGGGCTGAACCATCACTTCCTGTGGCGTATTCCGGATGCGGCTATTCAGGTCAGAACCGACATTGGCTGCCTGACAGGGTGCCGCCACCAGTAGCAGTAGACCAACCGCCTGCAGCAGGGCCAATCGTTGCATTGCCTCTCCTTCCCAGGTATAACAGCGGAGCCATGACCAGCCATCAGGACCGTGAACTGCGCCAATTAAATGCAAAAACCGGGGCGGAATATCGACGTGATATTTCGGCAACCCGGCTGTCTCGGTGAGACCCTGTAGGCTTTCCGCCCCACCCTCGCGGGTGGTTGAGTATTGTCGTCTATCTGCTTGTCATGCTTGCGCAGCCGTCCCGATTATGGCAAAGAGAAAACAGCGAAGTCAAGATTTTATTTCCTGCCCTGGCCTCGCCGAGGCCGGCATCACCCCATATCGGCGGTCACCCGCCGCCTTTCGCCCCTGATCAGCTGCAGACCTGATTGCGCCCCCATTTTTTCGCCTTGTAGAGGGCGGCATCGGCCGCCTTAATCACTTCGCCCGGGCTCCGCAGGCGCTCACTGCTCTCCGCCACGCCGATACTGATGGTCACCGAGACATGCTGATCGGCGCTCTTGCCCCGGTGGATTTTCCCTTCTTCCTGGTCCTTGGGGCGATCACTGCCACGGAGGCAGAGGCGGTAGTCGGCAATGGTCTTGCGCAGCTCTTCCAGATAGGGCTTGACATCTTCGATAGTTTTTTTCGGAAAAATGACGGTGAATTCCTCGCCGCCATAGCGATAGGGTTTGCCGCCGCCAGCCACCCCGCCGATTTTGCTCCCGACCATCTTCAGCACCTGGTCCCCCACATCGTGGCCATAGGTGTCGTTGAAACGCTTGAAATGATCCACATCGAGCATGGCGATCGCATAGGGGCGGGCAAGGCCAATCAGATGCTCGTTCAGCGCCCGGCGTGACGGCAGATTAGTCAGGTCGTCACGAAAAGCCATATTATAGGAATCCTGCACCAGGCTGAGGATCAGGGTGAGCCCGGCGGCAGAAAAGAACAGCTCGGCCAGATGCGGGGTGGTGATCCGGTCGCAGACGATGACTAGAGCGGCTAATGCCGCCAGAAAACCGCCGTCGATGGGGGACTGCCTCTTGATCAGGCGGCCGCCGATGTAGATGAAGGCCGCGGTCAGAAGTGCCCGTTGGGTACGGCTGAGGACCGTCAGCAGATGCCCACCCTCTACCTTGCTGAACGGAAGGTGCAAGAAATCGGTCCGCCCCGATTTGACCAGCCAGACGACCAGCACCACCTGGCCGGCCAGGAATAACAAGCGCGTCTTTCCGGCACCGGAAAGTATCCCCTTTTCACGCATGTAACAGAACAGGGCGATGTTGGCGGGGAGGAGCAGACAGAGGGCGGCGAAGATCACCTGCAGAACAGGAAGGGCCATCCCCCCTTGCGGCAGAAACAACCTGCTGGCCCAGCAGGCCAAAAGCAGCATGACATAGAGGGCAAACACCCGCCCCCGGTTGAAGTAGATGCTGAGCAGCATCCCAGAACCGAGAATGAACAGGGGGATAACCGGGAGAAGTTCAGCAATGGCCGGTGGCAGGTCATCCAGGTGGGGAAAAGCCAAAAAGGCCGCCATCAGGAAGATGGCAGGGACGGAAAAAATGGAAAGACGCTTGAACAGGGCGGGATTCACGATATCGAGAGCCCCCTCCCCGCAGTAACAACCTCAATCTTGTCAAGCTTTGCTGCGCCAAGGAGCACCTGCCACCCTCCCCAATTGAAAACGTCTCTTACATACACCGGCGAGCGGCTGCCTGTCAACAGGATAAAACCGGTAGAGAATCACTTATGCTTCGATACAGTGCCACTGATTACCCCGGCGCCATTGGGGAGCTCCAGGGGGAGTCGCTTCAGGTCGGAAAGACCGGCCGCTGCAAGCATGGCAAACAGCTCCCGTCCGGAATAGGCCTTACCGGCCGGGGTTGCGAGCAGCATGTTCAGCGAGAAGAGCGCCGGGAAGAGCGGGCTGTCATGACTATCGTCGAGAATGAACTCCTGCACCAGCAACATTCCCCCCGGTTCCAGTACCGCCACCGCCTTCGCCAGAATCGCAGCACACCCTTCCGGCCCCTCACCATGGAGAATGTGCGAGAGCCAGGCAACGTCGAAGCGCCCCCGGATCTCCTCATTGTCGAAGTCGCCAGCCTCGAAGCTGACCCGGTCGGCGAGGCCGAAGCGGGCGATGGTCTGCTCGGCAAACCGGCGGGTGGTGGGAAGGTCGTAGATCACCGCAGTGAGCTGCGGATTATGCTGGCAGAAGTGGATGGCATAGGTGCCAGGGCCACCACCCAAATCGAGGAGCCGCCGGCAGCCGCTGAGGTCGATCCGGGGGACGATCCGGGGCGCCAGCAGCATGGCGAGGTTGAACATCCCCATCTCGAAGCTCTCCCGCTCGTCCTCTCCCTGATCATGGGAGACCCGCGGCCGGATTGGGCCGCCGGCTTGCACCGCCTCGTCCAAATGGGCCCAGCCCGCCATCAGGTGGTGATGGTGCAGGATGATATGGCCTAGGTACTGGGGCGAAGTTTTGGCGAGAAACTCGCTGGCAAAGGGGGTGATCGCGTAACTCTCCCCCTGCTTCACCAGCAGTTCTAGGGCGGCCAGAGCGTTGAGCAGCATGGACAGGCCTCGCGCAGAAATATTAAGCCGTGCGGCCAGCTCCGGCGAGCTATGCGCCCCCTCGACCAAGTGGGTAAACACATCGAGCTTCACTCCGGCGTGCAGGGCACAGGCGCTCCAATAGCCGCCTGAGAGTTGCAGCAGCTCGGCGGGTGTCCACGATTTCATTGCCATACCAGCCTCCTGAGTATATGCCATTCTTTTGTAACCAGAGCAAAATTTTGACTGAAGCAATTTATACATCCCGACTCAATCGCGTTTCATTCCCACGCCCCATCAAACCCGCTCGTACGGCTCGAACAAGCGCTTGAACTCATCGAGGGCATAGCGGTCGGTCATGCCGGCGATATAGTCGCAGACCACCCGCTGCCGACCGACGACTTCCATCCGCTGCTGGTATTTGCGCGGCAATAGCGTCGGATGCTTGACATAGCTCTCGAAGAGCTGGGAAAGATAGCGATCAGCCTTGACCCGCATCCGTTCAACCTTGTAATGACGGTAGAGGTTATAAAAAAGAAACTGCTTGAGTTCACGGTTCTGGGCCGCCACCTCCGGGCTGAAGGAGACCAGCTGCCGGTTGACTCGGCGCAGGTCCGCCGTGTTATGGATATGATGAGCCTCTATGGCAGAGGCGGTTGTGGTGGTAAGATCCTTGATCAATAACCCGATCAACGCGCTGATGGTCTGGTATTTTTTCCGCGCCGGCTCAATGCCGGGATAGCGCAACGCAATCCGTTCGTGGACCTCGTTCCAGAGCGGGATTTCCTCCAGCTGAGCAACGGTAATATAGCCTGACTTGAGTCCATCGTCGATATCATGATTATTGTAGGCGATCTCATCGGCAAAGTTGATGAGCTGCGCCTCGATGGTCGGGACGGTACCGGGGAGAAATTCGGCCATGATCTCGACCGGCCGGTCGTAGGGGGACGCATGCTTGATAATCCCTTCCCGCACCTCCCAGGAAAGATTCAGGCCGTTGAAACCTGGATAACGCTCCTCCAGCTCGTCCACCACCCGCAACGACTGGCGGTTGTGCTCAAAGCCGCCATACCCTTCCATCAGCCGGTTCAGCACCTCTTCGCCGGTGTGACCGAACGGGGTATGCCCAAGATCGTGGGCGAGGGCGAGCGCCTCGGTCAACTCCTCGTTTAGCTTGAGCCGGCGGGCGATGGCCTTGCCGATCTGGGCCACCTCCAGCGAATGGGTCAGCCGGGTCCGGTAGTAGTCCCCCTCGTGATTGACGAAGACCTGGGTCTTATACTCCAGGCGACGGAACGCCGCGGAGTGAATAATCCGGTCACGGTCGCGCTCGAATGCCGGCCGGTCATCACGCAGCTCTTCCGGGTGCTTACGGCCACGGGTCTCTACACTTCTAGCTGCATACCCCGCCAGATCTGGCCTTTCATAGGAACTCTCCAACGTCATCTGCCCCCCTTCTTTCTCACTCGTAATTAAAACCTGCCGGGCCGAGGCTGTCAATAACAAAGTTATCCTTGACTAAAGCGGCGGCAGCATGGTACTTTTTTAATTCTTTCGTACATCCTCGCCAGCTGCAGGAAACCGCCAGTTATGCCAAATAAAACAATGTTAAACAGAATCCCGGAACGGGTCCGGCACAAGCTGGGAAGCCAGAGCAGCATCTGTCTCCTTAACGGCAGGGACCTGTTCACCGGCCTCAGGGACCAGGAACTGATCATCATGGCCTGCAACCCGCGGATCAAGCATGTCATCCCTGGCATCATGAAAGCCGCCGAGGAACTCGACGCCGTGGTGATCTTCGAACTGACCCAGACCGAAGGGGGGCTTGACGGCGGTTATACGGGGCAGACCCCAGCGACCTTCTGCGACACGATCATTGCCTATGCCGAGCAGCTCAAATTCAGCAAACCGTTTGTCATTCACGCCGACCACATTACGGTGAAAAATTCATCCCCGGCCGAGCTAGACAGCGCGGCAGCCCTGATCAATGCGCAAATTGCTGCCGGCTATACCTCATTTGCCATTGACGCCTCCTTTAATCCGCTCCCGGACAACATTGCGCTGACGGCCCGATTGGCCAATGCGGTCATGGCGGAAGGGTATGGCCTGGAAGTCGAATTGGGCGAAGTCAAGCCGGTAGGGAGCTCCTCAGACCTCACCTCCGTCGAGGAGAGTGAGGCTTTTCTGGAAGGCCTTGCCAGCCATGGCATAAAACCGCAGCTGTTGGCGATCAACAACGGCTCCAAGACCGGCAACTACCTTGAAGGGGAGATCGTCGACATCGACCTGGAGCGGACCAGGCAAATATATCTGCTGACGGTTAAATACGGGCTTGCCGGGCTGGTCCAGCACGGCATCACCGGCACCCCGCTGCGGCTGGTGGGAAAACTGGCCGACTTCGGCATCAGAAAGGGGAATATCGGCACACTCTGGCAGAATGTGGCCTATGCCGGCCTGCCGCTCGAGCTGATGGACGCCATGCGGCTCTGGGCCAAGGAACAGCAGAAGAACATCAAATACGCTACCGCCGTGTTCAAGGGGGAGATTGACGCCATCCCTGCCGCGAACATAAAACAGATTGCAGAGATGGCCTACCGGGAGGCCAAGGAGTTTCTCACCGCCTTTCGCGCCAAAGGGAGTGCGTCCAAGCTGGCCAAAGCCCTGGAGCAGCATACGTGAGGGTGATCAGCGGCTCCGCCCGGGGGCGCCACCTCGCTACCCCAAAGGGAGCGCGTATCAGACCGACCGCCGACCGGGTCAAAGAGGCTCTGTTCAGCATTTTGAACAGCCTGTTTGGCTCACTTGGCAATGCCAGTATCATAGATATCTGCGCCGGCACCGGCAGCCTCGGCATCGAAGCCTTGAGCCGCGGTGCGGCCCACGCGGTTTTTGTCGACAACCACCCCGAATCGGTGGCGCTCATTAAGCAGAACCTGCGGCTGACCGGCTTTACCGAGCAAAGCCAGCTGCTGGTCAAGGATGCCGGCTCTGCCATTGCCACGCTGGCCAGAGGCAGCGCGCGATTCCAGCTGGTTTTCCTCGACCCCCCCTACCAGCAAGGGCTGGTGACCGCCATCCTCGGCCAGCTGGCAGACTCACCATTGCTCGCTGAAGGGGCCGTGGTCGTTGCCGAGTTCTCGGTGCGGGAAGAAATCCCGGCCGCCTTTGGCTCACTCGAAGAAGTTGACCGGCGCATTTACGGAGACACCACGCTGGCGTTCTACATACAGCGTGCTCCGCATTGAATATCGCAGCACCTTGACCACAGCACGTACTTCTCAGAAAGGTTGCCCATGTCCAAGAAAATCGCTGTCTATCCCGGCTCGTTCGATCCGATTACCTATGGTCATCTCGATATCATCGACCGCGGCCTGCGGATCTTTGACGAGGTGATTGTGGCGGTCGCCCGTAATTCGGTAAAGAACTCCCTGTTCTCCATCGAAGAGCGTGTGGAGCTGATCAGCAGCGTGCTGGCTGGCAATCCGCGGGCAAAGGTTGACACCTTCAAAGGGCTTCTGGTAGACTACGTCCGCGCCCAGAACGCCACCGTCATCATTCGCGGGCTGCGCGCCATTTCCGACTTTGAGTATGAGTTCCAGATCGCCCAGATGAACCGGAGCATCTCCCAGGAGGTGGAAACCCTCTTCATGATGACCTCGGTGCCATACAGCTATCTTTCTTCATCCATCGTCAAGGAAGTCGGCTCGCTCCATGGCCCCATCGACGGGCTGGTACCGCCGATCGTAAAAAGGGCCCTCGACGTCAAATACAGGGACATCGAACCGTAAAGATGTGCGATAACAAACGCAAGGCGTTGCTGAAAACGCCGTTAACCTACACATAACTGATTGCCACATTTCATCTAGCTGGAAGGATTACCCCCAGCGGAATCCATTCCCTAACCACAAGGAGGATACACATGAAACTTGCAGACCGCGTTAACAAGATTCAGCCTTCCCCTACCCTGGCGATCGACGCCAAGGCCAAAGCACTCAAGGCTCAGGGAGTGGATGTCGTCGGCTTCGGCGCCGGCGAGCCTGACTTCGATACTCCCGCAAATATCAAGGAAGCGGCGAAGAAGGCAATTGACGCGGGTTTTACTAAATATACGCCGGTTGGCGGCACTGACGAATTGAAGGATGCCATCATTGCCAAGCTGAAGCGCGACCACAACCTGGAATACACCAGGGACGAGATTTCGGTGGCCTGCGGTGCCAAGCATACCCTCTACAACATCTCCCAGGCCTATATTCAGGAAGGAGATGAAGTGATCATCCCGGCCCCCTACTGGGTCTCCTACCCGGACCAGGTGGTGCTGGCTGGTGGTACGCCGGTATTCATCGAAACCGATGAAAAGAGCGCTTTCAAAATCACCCCGCAACAGCTGGAAAAGGCAATCACCAAGAAGACCAAGATGCTGATTCTCAACTCCCCCTGCAATCCGACCGGCACTTCTTACACCGAAGCCGATCTGAAAGCCCTGGGCGAGGTCTGTCTAAAGCACGATTTTCTGATCATCTCCGACGACATCTACGAGCGGCTCCTCTATGACAAGCTGAAGTTCTGCAATATCGCCAATGCGGTACCGGCTTTAAAATCGCGGGTAGTGCTGGTAAACGGCGTCTCCAAGACCTACGCCATGACCGGCTGGCGGATCGGTTATGCTGCCGGGCCGAAGGAACTGCTGGCGGCCATGACCAAGATGCAGTCCCAGTCAACCTCCAACCCCACTTCCATCGCCCAGAAAGCCGCTGTGGAGGCCCTGAACGGCTCCCAGGAGACGGTGGCCGCCATGGTGGTAGAGTTCGAAAAACGCCGCACGTATATTGTCGACCGGCTGAATACGATTCCCGGGGTCACCTGCTTCAGGTCGACCGGCGCATTCTACGCGTTTCCCAACTTTTCCGGGATCTACGGCAAAAGCTTTGAGGGAAAAGTCATCGGCAATTCCACCGAGTTTGCCGCTTACCTGCTGGAACATGCCAAGGTGGCACTGGTCCCTGGCGTTGCTTTTGGCGCAGACAACTACGCCCGGCTCTCCTACGCCATCAGCATGGAGACCATCAAGAAAGGGATCGACCGGATTGAGGAAGCAGTGAAGAACCTGAAATAACCGAATAACAAGAGGCTAAAAAATCTAGATTTGTTATCCTTCTAAAAGAGGCGAGAGGCGTATTCCATTCTCGCCTCTTTCATTATGTCGATTCACTGTGGGGGAGCAATGATAACCAAGGAAATGACCATAGGCGAGATTATCCGTCGCCATCCGCAAACGATGGCAGTCTTTGAAAAATACGGGCTTTACTGCTCCGATTGCCAAATTGCCGATCTAGAAGAGCTGCAACATGGCGCCGGAGTGCACAAGGCTGATATGGAACAACTGCTGGCTGAACTGAACAGCGTAATTTCCCGGTAATTGTTTTACAGAAAATGCCGATATGAAAGTAAAGCACCTTATCAACAGGGCCACGCAACGGATTTGCCATGATTCGACACATTCTTAACTACGAGACGTACTTCAAACCCGGCGCACGCATCCGCATCGGCATCCCGGTAACTGGCGGGGAAGTCTTTCGTGAATGGGGCATCATCAGCACGCTGGAGCTGAACGTCCTGTCCCTGCGCCTATCGAGAAGGATCCTGCCGGAATATGCCCAGATCGGCATCGGCGCCATCCTGGAACTCCAGGTGGGCAAAGAAGGGGTGAGCTACTATTGCCGGGGGATCGTCATCAGTGAGTATGACGATGACAACCTACTGCTGGAACTGATCAGTGAAATTATTACCACAGAACTGCGCGAGTATTTCAGAATAGATGCCTTCCTGCCGCTTGCCTTTTCTGTCCCCGCCGAACAGAACCCGCTGCGAGTCAAGGAAAAGTGGACCGCGCAACGCGTATTGCGGCGCCAGCAGGAACTATCCGCCGAACAAAGACCGGGGCTAGTGCAGCAACGCTTGGCTGCCCCGCCAACCACCGACTGGGACCAGGTGATGCCCATCTCCGCCAATATCAGTGGCGGTGGCATCAGAACCAGGATAAATGAACGGTTACGATATGGGGATCTGTTAAACCTGGAAATCTATTTACCGCTGTTCCGCCCCAAGATCCTCACCGTCGTTGGCCGGGTAGTCTATGCCAACCCGGTCGTGCTCGAAAGCGGCGCGGAAATCCTCCATGATACCGCCATGCACTTCCTGTTCATTGATGAACGGGAACGGGACCAGATCATCAATTACATCTCGGAGGTGGAGCTAAAGAGGATCAGGGAGTTCAAAAACAACCCCCTCCGCCAGGTCCAGTCAGCCAATAACAGCCAGGCGATCCCCCGCTTCAATTGGGAAAGGCTGGCGCTGAGGTCATTCTACCTGTTGATCCTGGCCGTCACCAGCTTCTACCTGATCAACGGCCTAATCAACTATCGGAACAACCGCCAGAAGGGGGAGATCGAAAAGACCTTTGAGGACTCCATCAAAAAATACTCGGACAAGGTCAACAAAAACCGCTAGGGTTACTTTCTTGCCGTCGTACCGCCACCCTATTTTGTGGCGGTTATGAGAAAGACCGTATAGTCGCGGATCCTCCCTTCGCCCAGCTCCTTTATCACCGTTGCCGCAGTCGTATCCCGCGCATCCCGAAAGCCGCACTCCTTCAGCTCACCTTTCAGCGCCACCCGATCCAGCCCAAAATGGGCCACCCCGGTGAAATCGGAGTGGAATGAGCCGTCTTCCGTGTCAAGGTCCGCCAGACAGAGCACTCCACCCGGCTGCAACAGCTCATAAAAATGCCGGAGCAGCGGCGCCAGATCCGGCACATGGTGGAGGGTCATGCTGCTGACAATCAGCTGAAATTGCTCTGCCAGCCGCTCGCCCCTGGCAAAATCCACGAGCCGGGTCGTCACATTGGTTAGCCCCAGCTGCCGCACCTTGTGCTCCAGCACGTCGAGCATTCCACGGGAGCTGTCCGCCCCGGTAATCCTCCCCAGATGCGGTTGCAACGCCAGGGTGACCAGCCCGGTACCGCAGCCATAGTCGAGCGCCGCCATCCCGGAATCCAGTCTGACCGCCCCCATGATGGCTGTCGCCACCTCCTTTGCCAGCTTGAGCCTGCGCGGTTCCTCATCCCAGCTCGCCGCCACCTTGTCAAAATTCCTCTGCTGAAGGTCCTTTGTCACAAATCACTCCCACCCCTTGATAAATAAATTACCTGCCACGCCCTCCGCTTAAATATACAGGCAACCTTTTATAGGTCAAACGCCGGTATTTGTAAACGGAAATAAGATAGGTTCCAAGCACGGTGGCTGACCCCCTTCTCCCCCTGAAATATTATCTTGCACAACCACCAACCAATTGTGTAGAATTTGTAGATTGCAAATTCGAAATATATTACACAGGCTAGCAAAAAAACAACGATCCATACCCCACTCAACGGCTAGCGGGGTACCAATTTTAATGTTTTGCAGGCTGTAATTATCAATAGTTTCGCTATGTTTGCCAGCAACGACCCACAATATCCAGAAATCCATTCGACTGGCACAAAAATCGCACTAAGGTCAACTCTGAGTTAATTGCAGCCAGGATCAAACACGCAGCTCCACCGGCATCGCAGGAGGTTTCAAGGTGCTTTATAAAAGCGTCAACGAATCATTTAACGAATTCATCATCGACCGGAGCGATGCCAAGTGCATTCGCTGCAAGGTCTGCGTCCGGCAATGCGCCTACGAGGTCCACTCGTATCTGGCTGCGGACGATTGTCTCGCCGAGGATAACACCCTCTGTATCGGTTGTCGCCGCTGTTCGGCGCTCTGCCCCACTGGCGCCATCACCATCCGGGGGAACGAGGAGCAGTTCAAGCGGAACGAGTCGTGGTCCGGCGCCCACATCAGAAACCTCTATGCCCAGGCCGACACCGGCGGAATACTCCTCGCTGCCATGGGGAACCCGGCCAAGTATCCTATTTACTGGGACCATCTGTTGCTTGACGCCTCCCAGGTGACCAACCCGTCCATTGACCCGCTGCGCGAGCCGATGGAACTCCGCACCTACCTTGGCAAAAAACCGGACCAGATCCAGGTAGTGCACGACAAAAAGAGCGGCAAGCCTAAACTTGCCACAAAACTTGCCCCGCAGCTCCGACTCGAGTACCCGTTCATCTTCTCCGCCATGAGCTACGGCGCTTTGAACCTCAATGCCCACAAGGCCATGGCTGCAGCCGCCAAGGAACTGGGAACCCTCTATAACACCGGCGAGGGAGGCCTGCACAAAGACCTCTACCAGTACGGCAAGAACGTCATCGTCCAGGTTGCCTCCGGCCGTTTCGGCGTCAGCGAAGCGTATCTCAACGCCGGGGTGGGGATTGAGATCAAGATCGGCCAGGGGGCCAAACCTGGCATCGGCGGCCATCTGCCAGGGGAAAAAGTTAGTCGGGAGATCTCCGAGACCCGCATGATCCCCATGGGCTCCGACGCCATTTCACCCGCGCCGCACCACGACATCTACTCCATAGAGGACCTCCGCCAGCTGATTTTCGCCCTCAAGGAGGCCACCAACTACGAAAAACCGGTGTCGGTCAAGATCGCTGCCGTACATCACGTGGCCGCCATCGCCTCCGGCATCGCCCGGGCCGGCGCCGACATCATCACCATCGACGGTTTCCGCGGGGGGACCGGCGCAGCACCGCAAGTGATCCGCGATAACGTCGGGATCCCGATGGAACTGGCTCTCGCCGCTGTGGACTCAAGGCTGCGCGACGAGGGGATCAGGAACCAGGTCTCCATAGTGGTCGGTGGCGGGGTGAGAAGTTCCGGGGACGCCATCAAGGCTATCGCCCTTGGCGCCGACGCCATCAACCTAGGCACCTCGACCCTGCTAGCCCTGGGATGCACCCTCTGTCAGCGCTGCTATACCGGCAAATGTCCATGGGGGATCACCACCAACAACCCTTATCTGGCCAAACGTCTCAACCCTGAACTCGGCGCCGAGCGCCTGGTGAACCTGGTCCATGCCTGGGGGCACGAAATGAAGGAAATCCTCGGCGGAATGGGGCTCAACGCCCTGGAATCACTGCGCGGCAATCGTTACAAATTGCGGGCGGTGGGGCTATCCGAAAAGGCCATGAATCTGCTCGGCGTCATGCCGGCAGGAGAATAGGCGAAACGCAGCTTTTCCGCAAGATCTGCGTAAGTCTTCGGGCTTGTTTGTGCGGCGTACAACTTCGTACGCCTCCGCACAATCCCTTGACAGCCTTGATCTTTCAAAAAATCCGCGTTCCGGAACTATCTAAAATGTATTTTGCTCTATAAGGAATATCAGGTATGAAACGAATCTATACGCTGGAAGACGTCTGCATAGGCTGTCACCTCTGCGAGGTGGCTTGCATCACGGAACACTCAGTTTCCAAGGACCCGGTCAAAGCCTTTCTCCATGAACCGGTCCGCTCCATCTCTCGCTGCACGGTGGAGGAGTGGGACGGCGGGGTGATTTCCCTCTCCACCACCTGCCGCCACTGCGACGAACCGGCCTGCCTGCAGGCCTGCATTTCCGGGGCAATCCAGAAAAACGACCAGGCTGTGGTACGGATCGACACCGAACAGTGTGTCGGCTGCTGGTCCTGTGTCATGGCCTGCCCCTATGGCGCGATCCAGCGCAACCTGGTGAAGAAGAAGGCCAACAAATGCGACCTCTGCCCTGACCGGTTAAGCCCGGCCTGCGTTGACGCCTGTCCGAACCGGGCGCTGGTCTACAAGGAAGGAAGCCAGAAATGAACTACGTGATCATAGGCAACTCGGTGGCGGCAGTGGGCGCCATCAGAGGGATCAGAACCATCGATACGACAGGGAACATCACGGTTATCTCCCGCGAGAGCCATACCGCCTATGGCCGCCCTCTCATCTCCTACCTGTTGGGGGGAACCGTCACCGAAAAGCGGATGGCCTATCTTCCCGAGGGTTTTTATGAACAGCACCGGGTTAATCTCCTCCTCAACAGCGAGGCGGTGGCGGTGGACCCTGCTAAGAAGCAGATAAAGCTGGCCAGCGGCGACAGCATCCCCTTCGACCGCCTGCTCATCGCCACCGGCGGCGACCCGTTCGTTCCCCCCATCGAGGGGCTGGCGGGGAAAGAACAGGTATTCACCTTTACCACCTGGGACGATGCGGCCAAACTAAAGGGGCTCGCCGCCGACATCGACAGGGTAGTGGTGATCGGCGGTGGTCTCATCGGCCTGAAGGCGGCCGAGGGACTTCATCAGCTCGGGAAAAGGATCACCATTATCGAGCTGGCCGACCGGATCCTTTCCGCTGCCTTTGACCGGACTGCCGGCCGGATCGTGGCGAAGAAGATGAAAGCCAACGGCATCGACGTCATCACCGAAGATACGGTGGTCAAGGTTGAGGGCGAAGGAGTGGGGATCACTGGCGTTACCCTCAAGTCGGGAGATTTCGTCCCGTGTGATACGGTGGTCGTTGCCATCGGTGTCCGTCCTGCCGCCGGTTTCCTGAAGGGGAGCAAGGTTGAGATCAACCGCGGCATTGTGGTGAACGACGCCATGGAGACCTCGGTGAAAGGGATTTTTGCCGCCGGCGATGTGACGGAAGCCCGTGACTTCTTCTCCGCCAGCAAAAATCCGATGCCAATCTGGCCAGACGCCTATATTCAAGGAGATATTGCCGGGGTAACCATGGCCGGCGGCACCAAGAGCTATGACGGCGGGCTCGCCATGAACTCCATCGAGCTGTTCAAGGTCCCGACCATATCCATGGGGATCACCAACCCGGCAGAGCCCAAGGAATATGAGATCCTCACCTGGCTCGACCAGGAAAGCTACCAGTACCGCAAGGTGGTCTTGCAAGGGAATATCGTGGTTGGTGCCGTGCTGGTCGGAAACGTCGAGCGGGCCGGCATCTTTGCCGGTCTGATCCGGGAGAAGGTCGACACCACCCAGTTCCGGGACAAACTGCTCGCCCCCGATTTCGGCTTTATCCACCTGACCCGCGAAATCCGCGATGCCCTGTTTGCCCCAGTGGGGAAGGTGGCTTAACTACAGGTAAAGTAAAGGAAAAGGTAAAGGTAGACGTAAAAAACCCGCTGTTCTTAACCTCTACCTTTACCTCTACCTGTAATCAGTATGCTTGGAGGAATACCGAGAATGAAGCTTAAACCTACCCATATATTTGAAAAAGACATCTCCAACTGCGGCCTGACCGGCTTTATTTCCAAGACGGGACAGCTGGTGGAGGGGAGCGTGATCATCAAGTCGATCACGCTGATGCATGACCGGGGCAACGGCCTGGGCGGCGGATTTGCTGCTTACGGCATCTATCCGGACTATAAAGAGTTCTATGCGTTCCACCTCATGTACGAAAATGGCATGGCCCTCCAGCTCACTGAGGAATACCTGGAAACACACTTCCACATCGAGCAGCAGGAAGACATCCCGACCCGGCGGATTGCTGCCATAGCTAACCCGCCGGTATTCAAGCGCTACTTCGTCAAACCCCTGCAGACCCCAGAATACAAGGAAGCGGTCGAGTTCCAGAAGATGACCGACGAGGACATCATCGTCCGGCACGTGATGCGGGTCAACAACGAAGTCGACGGGGCCTTTGTAGTCTCTTCCGGCAAGAACATGGGGGCCTTCAAGGGTGTCGGCTACCCCGAGGAGATTGCCGAGTTCTTCCGGCTGGAAGAGTACCAGGGCTACATCTGGACCGCCCACAACCGTTTCCCGACCAATACCCCGGGGTGGTGGGGAGGGGCGCACCCCTTCACCCTACTCGACTGGTCCATCGTCCATAACGGTGAAATTTCCTCCTACGGCATCAACAAGCGCTATCTGGAGATGTACGGCTATCTTTGCACCATGCTCACCGATACCGAGGTGGTGGCGTATATGCTCGACCTATTGATCAGAAAGCACGGCCTGACCCCGGCACTGGCCAGTATGGCACTTGCGTCGCCATTCTGGGACATGATCGACACGTACCCCGAAGACGAGCGCGAGCTCCTCACCGCCATCCGCCAGGTTTACGGCAGCGCCCTCCTCAATGGGCCGTTCGCCATCCTGTTTGCCAGCAACAAGGGCCTGATTGGCCTGAACGACCGGGTCAAACTCCGCCCGCTAGTCTGCGCCACCAAGGACGACTTTGTCTATATGGCCTCTGAAGAAGCCGCCATTCGTGAGATCTGCCCGGCCCCGGACCGCATCTGGTCCCCCCGCGGCGGCGAGCCGGTCATTGTGGAGCTGAACAAGGGCGTAGCTTAAAAAACAGGTAAAGGTATAGGTTGAGGTAGAGTAAACGGCAAAGGCAAAGATTTTTCTTTACCTTTACCTCTGCCTTTACCTACGACGCAAGGAGCACATCATGCAAATCGACGCAAACGGCGTATATTACAAGGAACTGAACCGACAAATCCGCGAGGCGGTCGCTGCCGGCAGCGACCGGATCGAGCTGGTCAACGTCAACGGCCAGTACTTCATCGGCGACGGGATCAACCGGCCAGTGACCATCACCATCAACGGCGTCCCCGGCAACGACCTGGCCGCCTTCATGAATGGCGCGACCATTATTGTAAATGACAACGGCCAGGATAATATCGGCAACACCATGAATGCGGGCAAGGTCGTCATCAACGGCCACGCCGGCGATGTGCTCGGCTACGGCATGCGCGGCGGCCGAATCCATATCCTGAAGGATGTGGGGTACCGGGTCGGCATCCATATGAAATCCTACAATGACAACAAGCCGGCCCTGGTGGTCGGCGGCAAGGCAGGCGACTTCTTTGGCGAATATATGGCCGGCGGGGTGCTGATCCTGCTCGGGATGTTTACCGACGACCCGCACAAGCCGAAACACGGCTTCCGTTTTGGCACCGGCATGCATGGCGGCGTCATCTACGTCCGCGGCGGCGTGGATGAAGCGAAGCTCTCCCAAGAGGTAGGGGTATTCGAGCTCGACGCGGCAGACAGGAAAGAGCTGGAGGGTTACCTGCAGGATTACTGCACGGACTTCAAACTCAAGCTCCCTGAGGTACTGAAGGAGAAGTTCGTCAAGATCCTCCCCAAAAGCAAACGGCCCTATGGCAACATGTACTGCCCGATGCCGAGATAGACTTCAACAAGAGCCGCCACAGCACAAAAACAGGGAGGTCCAACCGGGCCTCCCTGTTTTTGTGCGTTTTAGCTGCTAAAAGTTGACGCCAACACCAACTGGTGATAGAATTTATCAATTAGTACTTACAAATCTCACAAAAGGACCGGGCGCAGGGGGGAAACTGGCATTATTTACTGAAAGGGACCGGAGAAGCTAACCTTGTCAGAACAGGGGGAACTGCATGAGTGCTGGCGAAATCCTACTGGTTGAAGACAATCCGAACGATGCTGAACTCACCCTGCGGGCGCTGGGCAAGCAAAATCTTGCCGGCAAGGTCATGCTGGTAAAGGATGGGGTTGAGGCCCTGGACTATCTATTCGCCACCGGCCCCTACTTCGAGAGGAATTTGTCCGATATGCCAAAAGTGATTCTCCTTGACCTGAAACTCCCGAAAGTTAACGGTTTCGAGGTCCTGCAAGCCATCAGAGCCGACGAACGAACCAGACTCATCCCGGTCGTTATGCTCACCTCTTCCGCTGAAGAGCAGGACATCAATGAATGCTACCGCCTGGGCGTCAACAGCTATATCGTCAAGCCCCTGGATTACAGCAAGTTTGTTGAAGCCTTGACCGAACTAAGCAACTACTGGCTGACGATCAACATCCCCCCCATACAGAACGGCCAGAATGGCCGGCATGCGGCCTGACCACGTCTTGCCGGCATCCACCTTTCACTGGCCGACCGGTACCTTCTTGTACTCCCGTACAAATTTTTTAAGATCATGCCAGATGTTGTTGAAGCCGAACGCCTGCATCTCCGCCGCGGCCTCCGGCATCGCCCACCCTTCCATCTCCATCCGGTAGACCGCTACCACCGCACCGGTCCGATCCTGACCCTGCCGACAATGAACGAACACCGGCTGATTGGCGGGTTCGGCCATCAGCGCCACCACCTTCCTGATTTTGACCGGGTCGGGATCCTGCAGGATATTGAGCGGCACCTCGATGGAGCGCATCCCAGCGGCCTCCACCTCCTTCGTTTCACTTAACGTAGTGCGCAGGTTGATGACGGTCCTGATGCCGAGCTTCTGCAGTGTCGCATATCCAGCCAGCTCTGGCTGGGCACCCCGGTAAATCCCTGGCGCCACCCGCCCGACATTGGAGAGACCGGGAAGGCCGAACAGGCGCTCGGATACCCGCGCGCCTGCAAACTGAACCGGCACACCCCCCTGGCTCAAACGGGCCGAAGAAAGTAGCCCTTGCAACGGCAACGGTTCCTGAGCGTGGACCATTGGTAGCATCGCGGTAAGGATGAAACAGATTGCTGTTAAACTGTGCTGTACCGTCTTCTGGATCATGAGCAGATTCTCCCTCTCTCTGTGATTGCCGCCGCTAAGGCACAAAAAAGGCCCCGCAGGTTATTCAGCATAACATTGAGGCCTTGTGAATAACCCGATTTACACCGCAGATTTAGCCACGGGCTTCGCAGGGTCGGCTGATGCAACCATTAGCAATTCTCAACGGCGGATCACTGTACCTTAAATTCTGCCACAAGTCCAGCCAGTTCCTCAGCCTGGGCCGACAGACTCTGCGCCGACCGGGAGAGCTGCTCGACTGATGAGAGATTTTCCCGGGCCTTGTCACTTATCTGCTCCACTGACTTTACTATCAGCTCTCCCCCCTGCTTCTGTTCTCCCGTAGAATTTGCCACGGACTGGGTCATACTGTTCATCGCTTCGACCGATTTCACAATCTGCCGAGCAGAAAGCGCCTGTTCCCGGGTGGCACACATGACTTGCTGGGTCACACCGTTCATATTTTCCATCGCGCCCCTGATTTGCTTGTTCCCCTTGGCCTGCTCCCGGGTGGCAGTGGCCACTTCAATCGTTGTATGGTTCATACTTTCCACCGATATCCGTATCTGGCGGCTCCCCACCGCCTGCTCCCTGGAAGCTTTCGCCACCAACGCCGCAGACTGGTTCATCCGTTCGACTGACTTGATTACCTGGCCGGAGGCAGATGCCTGTTCTGATGCCATGACCGCTATTTGTGACATCAGGCTGCTGGTTTTGTCGATACTCTCGACGATATTTTCCAAGGCTCCGCCAGCTATTTCCGACAAAGTCATGGAATTCTTTGCCTCATAGGACGCAAGCTCTCCATATCTTACCGAATTGTTGGTATCGGCCTGGACCTGCGCAATCACCTGAGCAATCTCGGCGGTGGCGCCCATGCTCCGTTCTGCGAGTTTTCTCACCTCATCCGCAACCACTGCAAACCCACGACCTGCGTCACCGGCCCGGGCCGCCTCGATGGCAGCATTTAACGCGAGGAGATTGGTTTGATCAGATATCTCGTCAATCACTTTGATGATTATGCCGATCTCCTCGGAGCGTTTCCCCAGGTTATCAATCGATGCAGCGGTCTTCTCCATGACCTCCGCCACCTTCTTCATGGCTGCCAGTGCATCCTGAACCGCCTGCTGCCCGGCGCTACCCTCCTTGGCGGCGGCCTTTGCAACCTTGTCGGCCTCTTCGACGTTTTGGGCCACCTGTTTGATCGAGTCCGCCATCTGTTCGACAATGGCTGCGGTATCGGTCACCACCTGTTGCAATTCCTGCGCATTACCGGCCACCTGCTCGATAGAAACGGTCATCTCCTCAATAGTGGCCGAAGTCTCAGTCACCGCAGAGGCTAATTCGTCGGTATTTTTCGCCACGAGGTCGATAGAGAGCGTCATATGCTCGATGGTGGCTGAAGTCTCGGCAACAGATACCGCCATTACTTCCGAGTTTTTTGCCATCTCATCGCTTGAAGAGCCTAACTCCTGAACAGCTGAAGAGACATCGCTCACATGGTACGCAAGATCATCTGCATTTGCAGCCACGTTCTGAATGGAGACGGCCATTTCCGCCATTGTCGTTGAAGTCTGTTCTGCAGCGCTGGCCTGAATCTCGGCCAGACGAGCCATCTCTTCAGAGCTGGAGCTTATCTGTACAGCTGCTGACGCCACCTGGGACGAGGTATCCCGAATCTTGGCGATCATCCGCCGCAGATTTTCCACCATCCGATTCATGGAGTTCAGCAACTGTCCAACCTCATCGGTCGAACTCACATGCGCGGCAGCGGTTAGGTCACCCTCTGACAACCGGTTAGCCACCTCGACTGCTGCGTTGAGAGGGAGTACGATGCTGCGGGTGATAAAAAAACCGATCAGGATACTCAAGATGATTGCCCCGAAAATACTGACCAGCAGGATGGTGGTTATGCGCCGGGCGAGCCCGCTCATCACCTGCTCCTGGCCGCTCATTCTTTTGTTACTTTCCTCGGCAAAACTTTTGAAGCCATTCTCCATTTTCTGGATTTCGTCCTTGAATTCGACAATGGCTGCATCTGCGGCATCGGCATTGCGAATCTCTCCCTCCAGGACCTTGCTCATAACCGTAGTAAAGCCGAAATCATACTCGGCCAGCTTCTTCTTCATATACTCAACGGATTCCTTGTCCTTGGCAAGAGTCACCACCTTGCCGAGAGAATCGAGAGCCTCCACCAGCTGTTCATGCTGCTCTTTCCACTGCATGACATTTTCAGTCATTTTT
>JANXYN010000173.1 GCA_025356035.1 Geobacteraceae bacterium | reverse complement strand
CCGAGATCCTGATGGAGCGGGCGCTTTTTTTGCGCAGCGGCTATAATCATGGTTTCATCAAGGCATTAAACCGGGGATTAAGCATGGCCGATGCGCCGAATTTGATGGTGGTCAGAAGTACCACCATGGTCACTGACGGCTGGCTTACTCCGGTGTTGAAACTTGCCGCGGAAAGGCCCGAGGCAGGTCTGATCGTCCCCCGGCTCAAAAGTGGTGTGAGCAAGGGGGCAAAGGGACCGTTTCCGCTTAAACCGCCCATGGAGATTTCCCATGGCTCGTTTGCCGCTCTGTTTCTGCGGAAACAGCTCTACGAAAAGATCGGCGGCTTTGACGAAGACATGGATGGCGCCATCTTCTGCCTCAAGGACTATTCCCGGCGGGCGTACAAGGCAGGATTTCTCACCTTCAGTGCCGAAGGGGCGCCGGTCTATTTCACCGACGAGAGCCCGCTCGGATCGGAGGCTCGCCGTGAGGATCTGCTGAAGCGTAGCCAGGAGATGTTCAAAAGCAGATGGGGGGAGGAACAGTCTTTCTGCCTCTATTTCCCCAAACAGGCGGATTTTGGGCTGGTAAAACAGCGACTCGACACGGTTTTGCGCGGCGCCCGTCAGGGGAACAGCTTTACTGTCCTGGCCCATGGCGCTTTATACCGGCAGTTGGTGAAGGCGGGCTATGCACGTCTGCACAGAAACATGGTGGTTAACCCACTCCCTTTTTTGTTCCATGCGGAAGCCGTAAAAAAAACGCATCAGCGGCTCTGCGCAGATCAGCCGGGCTGCCGGCTGGTGCCGGCCGTTGATGGCATTCCGTTTCCAGGGGTGGCTGGCGTTGTCACCTTTGCGGAATTGGAGCAGCATATCAATGCGGTTCAACTCGAGCGCTACCGGCCTTGATTCGGTCCTTCATGCCTTTTGAATGACAAGGGCCGGCAGTTTTCAAAAACCTGCCGGCCCTGCAACATGCCAACACGAATTGCACCGTGTAATTACCACTTCCCAAGGGGAGCTCCATGATCCAAGCCATAAAGAGCCAGCTGCAGTCCCACCGCGATGTGATTGAGACCGTGGAGCGCGAACTTGCCCCGCAGATTGCCGAGGTGGTCGAGCTGCTGGTCGAGGCCTTGCAGCGGGGGAACAAGCTGCTGGTCATGGGTAACGGCGGGTCGGCCGCGGATGCCCAGCATTTCGCCGCCGAGATTGTCGGCCGTTTCAAGCTGGAACGGCGAGCGCTCCCTGCCATCGCCCTTACCACCGACACCTCCATCCTTACCGCCATCGGCAATGATTACGGTTTCGACGCTGTTTTCAGTCGCCAGGTGGAAGCGCTGGCGGCGGCCGGGGACGTGGTGGTCGGCATCTCCACGAGCGGCTCGTCGAAAAATGTGTTTGGCGCGCTGAAGCTGGCTAACGAGCTGGGGTGCACCACCATCGGCCTGCTCGGCAGGGATGGCGGGACCATCCGTGAGCTCGTCACCATCCCCCTGACCGTATCGAGCCACGATACGCCCCGGGTCCAGGAAGGGCACATCACCATCATTCACATCATCTGCGATCTGGTAGAAAAGAGGCTGTTCCAGGTTTAGCGTCTCAAGTTTAACACCCGCAACCTTGAACCTCACACTGTATTTGAGAAAGGTAGCACCTATGAAGTACCAACCCATCGACCTCGCCGGCGTGCAGACCTATCCACTGGCGGAGCGCAAGAACAAGATGAACGTCAGGGACGACTTTGCCCGGCCGGTCAGGGGGGGGATGAGCGTGGCGGAGTTGCTGGCTGCCATGCCGGACCAGCTTGGCGCCCGGGATTTGCTGCAGATCATCGACGCCGTGGTGGAGGCCCGCGCCAAGGGGAAACCGGTGATTGTGGCGATGGGCGCCCACGTTATCAAATGCGGTCTGCAACCGGTGCTGAAGAGCCTTATCGAGGCTGACATGATCACGGCGTTTGCCCTGAACGGCGCCGGCTCGGTCCACGACTACGAGATCTCCCTGATCGGGGCTACCAGCGAGGATGTTGGGGCAGTGCTCCATTGCGGGACCTTTGGCATGGCTGAAGAGACTGGGCGGGATATCAATGCCGCCTTGCGGGCCGGTGTCGCCGAGGGGCTCGGTTACGGGGAAGCGCTGGGGCGTTTTATCATTGCCAACAATAACCCGTTTCGCGAGCAGAGCCTGCTGGCCGTCTGTAGGGAGCGGCAGATCCCGGTCACCGTCCATGTGGCGATTGGTACTGATATCATCCACCAGCACCCTTCAGCAGATGGGGCGGTGCTCGGCGCTGCCTCCTTCACCGATTTCAAGATCCTCACCGGGATAGTCGCCCAACTTGGCGATGGTGGCGTCTATCTAAATGTGGGGAGCGCGGTGCTCCTGCCGGAGGTGTTCCTCAAGGCGCTCTCCATAGCCCAGAACCTCGGGCACCAGGTAGACCACTTCACAACCGCCAATTTCGATATGCAACAGCACTACCGGCCGTTACAGAACGTGGTGAAGCGCCCTACCGCCGGCAAAGGCCGGGGCTATACCATCACCGGCCACCATGAGATCATGCTCCCCCTGCTGGCGGCGGGAATACTCGATAAGGCAGGCAACGGCAGAGGTAAAGGTTAAGAACGGAGAGACAGGAATTTCTTTACCTCTACCTTTACCTGATTTTTCAGGAGTTTGCATGGACCGCAAAAACATCGAATCACTTTTTAACCATGCCGGGCAGATCAAGACGCTGGTGATTGGCGACCTGATGCTTGACGAATACCTCTGGGGGAAGGCCGAGCGCATTTCGCCGGAAGCCCCGGTGCAGGTGGTGGATGTGACCAGGGAAGATCTGCGGCTCGGCGGGGCAGGGAATGTGGTGAACAATCTGGTGGCACTCGGCTGTCAGGTCTCGGTCTGTAGCGTCATTGGCGGCGATGAAAACGGTACCATTCTCCGCCATGCCTTTACCGGCAAGGGGGCAGATCTGGCTGCTGTCTTCGAGGACCCCCAGCGCACCACCAGCAAAAAGACCCGCGTGCTTGCCGCCAACCAGCAGATCGTCCGGATCGATCGGGAATCAAAGGAGCCGGTTGCCGCAGACTACGAGGCGCGGATCGTCGAGTTTATCGAGATGCATGCCGCTCAGTTTGACGTGATCCTTGTCTCCGATTATCTGAAGGGTGTACTTACCCCGCGGGTCCTGGCTGCTGCCATCGCAGCCGGGGAGCGGCACGGCATCCCGGTGGTGGTCGATCCGAAGGGGAACGACTATACCAAATACCGGGGGGCGACCATTCTCACCCCCAACCGCAAGGAGGCGGAGATCGCCTCCCGTGTCGCCATCCACGACGACGAGAGTCTCAGGTTGGCAGCTGCTGGGTTGCTGCAAGATCTTCAGCTGGAGGCGTTGCTCATCACCAGGAGTGAACAGGGAATGTCGCTGTTTCTCCGCGATGGCGGCGTTTCCCATATTCCGACGGTGGCCCGCGAGGTTTATGACGTCACCGGTGCCGGCGACACGGTGCTGGCGCTCCTCAGCCTCGGCCTGGCTGGTGGCATGGCGTTTGCCGAAGCCGCCCGGCTTGCCAATGTAGCAGCCGGCATTGCGGTCGGCAAGGTCGGGACCTCCACCGTTTCCCCTACCGAGATTATCAACGAGATCGGCCACAGTCATTCAGACAGCGACAGCAAGATCAAGAATCTGGACGTCCTCGCCACGATCATCGCCGCGGAACAGGGGCGTGGCAAACGGGTGGTGTTCACCAACGGCTGCTTCGATCTGCTCCACGCTGGACATGTAAAATATCTGCAGAAGGCGCGGACCCTGGGCGATCTGCTGGTGCTCGGTCTCAATAGTGACGCCTCTGTGCGCAGGCTGAAAGGGGAGAAGCGCCCGTTAATCGCCGAAGAAGAGCGGGCACACATCCTCGCCGCCCTCGACTGCATTGATTATCTGGTGATCTTCGACGAAGACACCCCGCTCCGCCTGATTGAGACCCTCCGGCCGATGGTGCTGGTCAAGGGGGGAGATTACACCCCGGCAGGAGTCGTCGGCAAGGACCTGGTGGAGGCCTACGGTGGCCGGGTAGAGCTGGTAGAGTTCGTCGATGGCAAATCGACAACCAACATCATCGAGAAGATCCTTAAAACATATGGCTGAGAGGCAGGCTGAAGGCTGAAGGTGAGGTTTTCTTGACGAGACTTAACCGTGCCGTGTTCCTTGATCGGGACGGTACCATCAACGAGGAGAAGGACTATCTCCACCGGATTGAGGATTTCGCCTTCATCCCCGGCGCCCCCGAGGCGATCAGGCTGTTGAAGGAGGCCGGCTTTCTGGTGATTGTCATCACCAACCAGTCCGGGGTGGCGCGCGGTTACTTCGATCTGGCCGCGGTCGACCGGCTGCATCGGTATATAGATGCAGAACTGGCAGGCTTCGGCACTGGAGTCGACGCCTATTACGTCTGTCCTCACCATCCTGACCATGGCAACGCTGGATTGGCAAAGGAGTGTGATTGCCGCAAGCCGCTTCCCGGGATGCTGCTGCGGGCCGCTGCTGATTTTTCCATCGATCTGGCGGCCTCGTTCATGATTGGCGACAAGCGGGCGGACCTGGAGGCGGGGGTGCGGGCCGGTTGCCGCTCGTTACTGGTGCAAACTGGCTATGGCGTCACTGAGGCGCAGGGACTTGCCGATCAGACCCTGCTTTTTCCCGATCTGCTCGCTGCGGCCAAGGCGATAACGGCAGCCTGACCGCCGCGGATTAATTGTTTGACTGTTTTCTTTTTCCTATGATAAAAATTAAAGGTGCCCGCTAGCCGGCATAAGAGCCGGATGTCATTGCTGAAAGTGATTCGAATCTTTTAATGGGGCGTTGAGCGTATGGGGATTAAGAAAGGGATTATTCTTGCAGGTGGCTCGGGGAGCAGGCTCTATCCGTTGACCATGGTTGCCAGCAAGCAGCTGCAGCCTGTTTACGACAAACCGATGATCTACTATCCGCTGGCTACCCTGATGATGGCCGGGATCGACGACATCCTGATCATCTCCACCGTCCATGACACCCCCCGCTTCCAGACTCTGCTTGGGGACGGCTCCCGCTGGGGGATTCGTCTTACCTACAAGATTCAGCCTGAGCCGAATGGTATTGCCCAGGCTTTTTTGCTTGGCGCGGAATTCATCGGCACCGAGCCGGTCTGTCTGATCCTCGGCGACAATATTTTTTATGGCAAGATGGGGCTTGACCGGGCCGTTACCGAATTTACCAGCGGCGCCCGGATCTTTGGTTACTACGTCCAGGACCCGGAGCGTTACGGGGTGGTGGAGTTTGACGAGCAGGGGCGGGCGGTCGGCATCGAGGAGAAACCGGCCAGCCCCAAGACCAACTATGCCGTCCCCGGCCTCTACCTCTATGACAACCAGGTGGTGTCAATCGCCCGGGCGCTGAAACCGTCCTCGCGGGGGGAGCTGGAAATCACCGATGTCAATCTAGAGTATTTGCGGCGGGGGGAGCTAATGGTGGAGCGGCTTGGCCGAGGCATTGCCTGGCTCGATACCGGCACCCATCAGAGTCTCCTCGAAGCCAGCCACTTTATCGGCACCCTGGAGGCGCGGCAGGGATTGAAGATCGCCTGTCTCGAAGAGGTAGCGTTGCGCATGGGGTTCATTGACGCTGCTGGCATGCAGGAGGCGATCAGCCGCACCCCGAAGTCCTCCTATCGTGACTACCTGGAGCGGGTGCTGAAAGAAATAGATCTGAGCAGGGGGATGGTCCATGGCGACTAAAACGGTGCTCTTCAGCAAAGGGCGGATCCATGACGTGGTTGCCCGACCCTTGGCCAAATTCGTCGATGAGCGGGGGTGGCTCGCCGAGTTGTTCCGGTCGGACGAGCTCGATGCGGGGGTGGTGCCGGTGATGGCATATATATCCATGACCCTGCCAGGCGTCGTCCGTGGTCCCCACGAGCATGTGGAGCAGACCGATTATTTTTGCTTTATCGGCCCGTCCAACTTCAAGGTCTATCTCTGGGACAACCGTCTGGACTCCCCTAGCTACGGAATCAAGCAACTGCTTTTTGCCGGCGCGGACGCGCCGTTGCTGTTAATTGTTCCTCCCGGCATTGTCCATGCCTATAAAAACGTCGGGATCGAACAGGGGATTGTGTTCAACGCTCCGAACCGGCTCTACGCCGGGGTGGGGAAAAAGTCGCCCGTGGATGAGATTCGCCATGAAGAGATGGCAGGGTCCCCGTTTATCCTAGATTAACAATCCGGGGAGGTTTACAACCTTCTCCACCAGGGTCGTCGATGGCTGAGTTCAATAACAAATACCGCTTTTATATCTTCGCCGGGGTCGCTCTGTTCGCGGTGATGATCTTCTATTCGCTGAACCTCCGTGAGCGTAACCATGCCAATGTCTTTGAGCGGGGAGTGCTCAATCTCATGGCGCCGGTGAACCGGACCGCCAGCCGGATCAACAATTTCTGCTTCTCTCTCTGGACCGACTATCTCTATCTGGTTGAGGTGCGCAAAGAGAACCATCAGCTCCTGGAAGTGACCAAAAGCCAGAATACCAGGCTGATCGAAGCCCAGGACGCGTTGCTGGCCAACGAGCGGCTGAAGAAGATCCTTGAGCTGAAGCATGCCGTTGACACCCCTTCCTTGGTCGCATCGGTCATCGGCGAGGATCATTCCCCCTCATTCTCGATTTTTATCGATCGCGGCGAAGCCGACGGTCTGCGCGAAGGGATGCCGGTTGTGGCTGCCGGCGGGGTAGTGGGGCAGGTGGTGAAGGTGGCTAGTAATAGCGCCAGGGTCCTCCTGCTGACCGACAGTGCCAGTGCCATTACCGGGACAGTGCTGCGTTCCAGGGCCAGGGGTGTGGTGAAAGGGAAGGAGGCCGGCCTTTGTTCCCTGGAATTCGCCTTGCGTGACGAGGATGTGAACGTCGGCGATATCATTGTCACCTCCGGGATGGGAGGGATCTTCCCCAAGGGACTCCCGATCGGCGAGGTGACCACGGTCAACAAGGGGGAATACCGGATCTTTCAGACGGTTGACGTGAGGCCGGCGGTTAACCTCCCCCGGTTGGAAGAGGTGCTGATCCTGTTGAAACACCATGAATAAGACGCTAAAATATCTGATTGTCATCGTTGTCGCACTGGTGCTGCAGGTGACGCTGCTGCCGGCCTACCTGGACGATCCGTTCAAGCCGAACCTGCTCCTCATCATCGTCGTGTTCATGGGGTTTCGCGGCGAGATGCTGGGGGGGAGTCTCATTTCGTTGCTGCTGGGGCTGGTTCAGGACTGCTTCAGTGGCATCTACCTCGGGCTGAATGGTTTTTCCTACCTGTTTATCTTTATCCTGATCAACCAGACCGCGCACCGCTTTTATACGGACAATAGCATCCTTATGGTCCTCGGCGCGTTTCTGGCGACCCAGCTGAACGGTCTGCTCAACCTGCTGCTGCTCATGATGTTTTCCGCCGCCGTTGGTATCTACCTGCCGCTCCTTTCCGGTATTCTCCCGCAAGGCCTGGTTAATGCCCTGATGGCTTCACTCTTCTTTGCCTTTGCGCCGCTGGCAAAGTTGGAGGAGAGCCGATGAAGAGCCAGCGGTTCATCAGGGAGAAGCAGCCCGTCAGACGGATCGTCACCCTCTCGCTGTTTGCCAGTACCGTCTTCTTCCTCCTCTTCACCAGGCTTTGGTATCTGCAGATCCTCAAGACCGAAAGCTTTCGCGACCTTTCCGAAAACAACCGGCTCCGTTTTCTGCCGGTGGCCGCTTCCCGGGGGGGGATCCTCGACCGGAACGGCAAGGAGCTGGTTAAAAACCGGCCTTCGTTCAGCGTGGCGGTGATCCAGAAGGACGTTCAGGACAAGGATGCCCTGCTCGACCGGCTTGCCGGGATTCTCAAGGTGGAGCGGAAAGAGCTGGAAGAGAAGTGGGAGAAGGGGAAGGGGCGGGCCAAGTATTACCCGATTGTGCTTGCCTCCGGGATCAGCCGCGACCAACTGGAGGTGCTGGAGGAGAATAACCTCAGCCTGCCAGGGGTCAATATCGAAATGAAGCCGGTGCGCGAGTACACCAACGGCATCCTGGCCGCCCATCTGCTCGGGCCGATCGGCGAGATTACCGAAGCGGATCTCGACAACGACGCTTTCCAGGAATACAACCCCGGTGACTATGTGGGGAAAAGCGGCATCGAACGGAGCTGGGAGCATGACCTGCATGGCGCCGATGGTGGGCGGCAGATCGAGGTGGATGCGCTCGGTCGCGTGCTGCGTAACATCCGTGAGTCGCGGCCGGTGATGGGGAACACCCTGATTCTCACCATCGACCAGGAGTTGCAGAAGACGGCCGAACAGGCATTCGGCGACCAAGCCGGGGCCGCCGTCGCGATGGATGTCAACAGCGGCGAAATCCTCGCCTTCGTCAGCAATCCCGGCTTTGACCCGGCCCTCTTTTCCGGCCGGATGACCCCGCAGCAGTGGGACTCGTACCTGAATGATCGGCGCCACCCGCTGGAGAACAAGGCGCTGAAGGGACAATATCCGCCCGGCTCGACCTTCAAGATTGTCACTGCCCTGGCGGCCCTGGAGGAGGGTGTCATCGATGAGCAGAGTTCCGTGGTCTGCACCGGCTCCTACACCATGGGGACGAAGAAGTTTGGCTGCTGGAACAAAAAGGGGCATGGCCGGGTCAACCTGCGACGGGCGCTGAAAGAGTCTTGCGATGTCTATTTCTACCAGCTAGGCGAACGGCTGGGGGTCGACAGGATCGCTGCGTACGCCCGTAAATTAGGGCTCGGGGCGCCGATGGGCGTTGGCCTGGAAAGCGAAAAGGGGGGGCTGATCCCGACCATCGCCTGGAAAGAGAATAAGTACAAGAAAAAGTGGTACAGCGGCGAAACCCTGCCGGTAGCCATCGGCCAGGGGTATGTGCTGATGACTCCGATCCAGCTTGTCTCGATGATCGCCACGGTGGCCAATGAAGGGACCGTGTATCGGCCGCATCTGGTGAAAAAGATCATGGACCAGGACGGCAAGCTCCTGAAGGAGTTTCTGCC
>JANXYN010000118.1 GCA_025356035.1 Geobacteraceae bacterium | reverse complement strand
GGGCAACCGAGCAGGAAATTCAAGAGGGGGCAATCGACGCCTGCCCGGTGCAGTGCATTCACTGGCAGGAATAACAGACTGCTTAACAATGACGAATAATTGAGGAGTGTTCCCATGCAAAGTTGGCTCTGCACCATCTGTCAGTATGTCTATGATCCCGCCAAGGGTGACCCTGAAAACGGCATTGCTGCCGGCACTCCCTTTGAGGAGCTCCCTGCCGGTTGGGTCTGCCCGGTATGCGGGGCGGGGAAAGAGGAATTTACCGCGATCTAAGCATAGTTAGACCCCAAGCCTGGTGGCGCACACCTACCGACTGGCGCTGCCAGGCTGCTGGTCAGTTTTTTCCCTTTATTTTGGCCGGTTTGATGATGTCAATGTCAGTGCTATCACGCCCGACCCTTACCCGCCAGACCAGCCCGCATTTGCCACACTCCTTCACTGGCGATTCCTCGCCAGAGAATCCCTCGGAATGGATATCGATTTCTACCGCCTTCCTCCCACCACAGTTAGGACATTTCATCGCTGACTCCTTCTATCTGTTCATTCAAGGCTGCCCGAGCATGCCTGGTCATCCGGTTTGGTCCGGCTCGAGGGAGCCCCACCGGGGCAATCGCCCCCGCCGGAGTGAATCTACGCTCCTCAGGGAAAAAAGACTCGCCGGCTTGCGCCCTGTCTTGCGTTATTACAATAGCAAAAACCGTGCATAATGCAAGGGTCATCAGCTGGCCCTTTTCTGGTCGCGGAATCCTCGCGCCCTTTCCTCTCTGATCCGGCCAGCAACAGCTACTGAAACTGTCTCCATACCGAAAAGCCGGTCGGCACCCGGCATCCATCGGGATTCTTCCCCTGGATCCAGGCTTTAACCCAAAGGCAATACCTTGGATCAATAACAGGCGGCGCCTTATTTAATTAATGTTCACAAACCCTACGCCATCAATCCGCTGATAATACGCCGCTTTATTGTCATATATACATATTTTCATTGATTTTTTTCTATTGCTTTTTGCCAAACTCGGTATTAAGGTTGTCCCCATTTAGAGTAGTTAATTTGGGTGTTATTGTCAGGGTCGGCTGCCGCAGGTTTCTGCAGCAAACCGCACCCCGATGGGCGCTGAATTATCTCAGTTCAGGAGGAATTGCATGTTGCAGATGATCACTCGACTGCTCCCAACCCTACTGTTGCTTGTTACCCTCGCCGGGACTGGCCTGGCTCAACAAGGGATGGCCATTGATCCGGCCACCTGCCTTGGTTGTCACAGTAACAAGATTTCTGCCCGCGCCTTTGCCGGGTCGGTGCACGGGAAAAACGCCTGCACCAGCTGTCATGTGGAGATAACCGATCTGACTCGGCATATGGAGGGCAAAGTCAAGGTCGAAAAGGTGCACTGCGAGCGCTGCCACAAGAAAGAAAATGCCGAACATTACGCCAGCGTCCATGTCCAGAAAGATGTCCGCTGCGCCGACTGTCATACCGATATCCATAGCCACACTGCCTGGAAACAGGATAAACGAGTCGTAGTGGCCAAATGCGTACAGTGTCACGACAAGGAATCATGCTACCGCGACTCTGTCCATGGCAAAGCGGTGGCGTCCGGCAACCAGGATTCCGCGGCCTGCAACGACTGTCACAACCTGCACGCCATCAAGCCGCTCGGTGAGCACGGTTCCCATGCCGAGCGTGAATTCCACAGCAAGGTCTGCATGAAGTGCCATGCCGATGAGGCGATGATGAAGCGCAATGGGGTGATGACCGTTGCGGTGAAGTCCTACATGGATAGTTACCACGGCAAGAATTACCGGCTCGGCTATCCGGAAAAGGTGGCCGGGTGCGCCGACTGTCATACGGCCCACTCCGTCCTGCCAGCCAACAATCCCAAATCAAGCGTCTACCCTGCCAACCTCGTCACAACCTGCAGCCAGTGTCACAAACATGCCACGCCCCTCTTTGCCCAGTTTTATGCCCACGGCGAACCCTCCGACCGGCAGAAATACCCGATCCTGTTCTGGACCTTTGTCCTGATGACCGGCCTACTGGTGGTTGTCTTCGATGTATTCTGGCTGCACACCCTCCTCTGGATGTTCCGAGGCTTCGTTGAAAACCGCGAAAAACAGGCGGCCCTTGAGGAAGGGCACGTAGCGCACGTGATCCCTGACGGACACAAGCAGTACCGCCGCTTCAACAGCCTCCACATCTTCCTCCACCTGCTGGTGATAACTAGCTTCCTCGGCCTGTCACTGACCGGCCTCCCCCTTAAATTCAGCAACCAACCGTGGGCCAAACTGTTCATTGACCTTTACGGCGGTTCCGCAAATGCCGGCCTGATCCACCGGGGCTGTGCGGTGATCACCTTCGTCTACTTCTTCGCCGCCATCGCCATGAGTATTCATTTCCTCTTCATCAGAAGGGATGTACAGGGGAACTGGCTGCAGCGGCTGTTCGGCCCCGACTCCCTCTGCCCGAACCTCCGTGATGTCAAGGATGTCACCGCCATGGTCCGCTGGTTCCTATTCAAGGGGCCCAAGCCAACCTTTGAACGTTGGACCTACTGGGAGAAGTTCGACTTCCTGGCGGTCTTCTGGGGGATGTTCGCCATCGGCGGCTCCGGCCTGATGCTCTGGTTCCCGGTTTTCTTTGGCAGCTTCCTCCCCGGCTGGGTCTTCAACGTGGCAACCATCATCCACTCGGACGAGGCGCTGCTGGCCACCGGTTTCATTTTCACGGTCCACTTCTTCAACACCCACGGCCGTCCCGAGAAGTTTCCCATGGACTTCGTCATCTTCAACGGCCAGCTCGCCAAGCATGAGTTCTTGGAGGAGCGTGGCGACCAGTGGCGACGCTACGAACAGGCTGGGGTCACCGATCAATTCCGGGTCAAGAAGTCCAGTGGCATTTTCTACGAATTCTTTTTCAAGGGCTTTGGCTTTACCGCCCTCTTCACCGGCCTTCTACTGGCCGCTCTGATGATCTATGCATTCTGGACCGGCTGGCATTAACCGCCGTCCGTCGCTGACCGCATAAAAACAAAGAGGGGGGTGCCAATCTGGCACCCCCCTCTTTGTTTTTATGCCCGAGCAAATAGCAACAACCTGATTCTTGCGGGTTGTTGCTTGTCTTACAGCTTCGCCAGGACATCGTCCATAACCGCCAGGAACTCACGAAGATCCGCCAGCTGCAAATCCCCCATGTGGGCGATGCGAAAGGTCTTTCCCTTGATCTTGCCATAGCCGTCATCAAAGGCGTAGCCGCGCTCGGCGACTCCCTTCTTCAGCGCCGCCAGGTCAGTGTTGATCAGGTTAGTGGCACAGGTGAGGGTCAACGAGCGATAGGGCTCGTCGGTGAAAAAGCCATAGCCGTGACTCTGCACCCAGTCTCTCACCAGCTGCGCCAATGCCCGGTGCCGCTGCCAGCGAGGCTCCAATCCTTCGGCGAAGATCCGGTCAAGCTGCCGGTCCAGGGCATAGATCTGGGAAATGCAGGGGGTGGAAGGGGTATTGTCCTTCTCGTCGGCCGCGGCAAATTCCATAAAATCAAAGTAATAGCCTCGCCCTTCGATGGTTTGGCATCTAGCCAGGGCCTTGTTGCTGGCGGTGAACACAGCCAGCCCCGGCGGCAGGGCAAAGGCCTTCTGCACCCCGAAAATGCAGCAGTCGATGGCCAGCTCGTCAACCGGGATCCGCATGGCGCTCATGGAAGAGACCGTATCGATGATGGATATGACCTCGGGATATCTCTTGAGCACCGCGGCAATCTCCGGCAGCGGTGACATCACACCGGTGGAGGTTTCATTATGAATCAAAGTCATGGCGTCATACTTGCCGGTGGCAAGCGCCGCCTCCACCAGTTCCGGAGTTATGGGCCGGCCCCATTCCACCTTGACGGCATCGGCCGCTTTGCCGCAGCGAAGCGTGACATCATGCCACTTGTCCGAAAAGGCACCGTTGCAGAAATTGACACAGCGCTTTCCCACCAGATTGCGCACTGCCCCTTCCATCACCCCGAACGCACTGGAAGTTGCCAGAAAAACTCTGTCTTCGGTCTCCAGGAGCCTTTTCAACTTTTCCTTGACCCCCTTGTGGAGCACGGCATATTCCTTCATCCTATGGCCAATCATGGGGGTAGACATGGCCTGGAGAATTTCCGGGGCAATTTCGACCGGTCCGGGGATAAACAGCTTTTTATGCATCGGCTACTCCTCTGTACCGTTTTGAAGAATTGTGCGGCCTATGCTTACTGGTCAACCGCCTTGTGCCGCCGGCACCTGTGCGAAGCTATCAAATGAGCCAACAATTGTCAAGGGCTAGCGGCGGCAGTCAGCCAACCGGCAGTGCAAATATCTGCGCCCCAGGCATACAGCCATGTTTACTGGATCTGGGATAGAAGATAGAAGGAGATGGGTTGAATGGAACAGCTCCACGCTGCCTGGCGCTGCGTGGGAATTGACAGGGTGGGCATGCTACAGCATTATTTTGAGGCCGATCGAGTATCTAATGCCAGCGGTGGCAGCCACCGCAATCCATTGGTAAATGGGAACCAGCACATAGATGATCCAGCTGCGCGGGTCATTGTGAACGAAAAAGCCATCGAGGAGGATAAAAATGCCGAACGCCACAATTCCCAGTGAGCCGAACAGGAGCAAGACCAGCTGGCGCAGGGTATGCTTTTTCTTCAGGATCAGGGCGCTCAAGCCGGCATAGGGCGCAACCAACCAGATGCCGACCCCCAGGAAGGTGGTGAGCCACCAGTACGGCCCCTCCAGCCATCCTTTGCCGACATAGACAACCACTTCCAGACTGAAGGCAGCCGCCCCGCTCAACAGATAAATGGCCACCCCTCTGATGATTTTTTCGATCCTCAGCTGTTCCTGATCTTCCAAGGCCACGATAGTCATCCCCCAAAATTTTCCCCAGTATAGCTGAATTTATCAGTAAATCAAGGTCCGCTTTTCAGGGAGTGTCCATATCCACCGTTTGCGTAGTTATCGGCAGTACAAACCGGGCAGCCTCAAACGAAGGGGCGCTTGGCGTGCTCAATAACGACAAAAGGGATGCATGAGTGCATCCCTTTTGTCGTATTGACTGCGCTGTACCTACCGAAGCTGCTCGGCTGCCTATTCCTCTTTGCCAGCAGCTGCCACCAGTTCTGCACCATTGAATCCCTGGCCATAGCCCTGCTCGGTTTCATGCTGTTTCGCAAAATAGTTGTAAGCCAGGGCGCCGAACGGCGGGACCAGAATAACCGCCAGCGTCCAGAGGGTCCGTTTCATGCCGGTAATCTTCTGCAGCGACATGTCGACCAGCGCCCACCAGATGGTAATAATCAGAAAAATCGCAGTAAAGGGGATGATTGACAGCAACAAGCCAAATTTGATCGTTTCCATTGTGCAGCCTCCTCAGTTGAGTGTTGACCTTCAGTTTACGTGAGTAATGATGTAATATCCGTTGATGTTCCTGGAGCCGTTAACTTAGGCGGCCGATACGGCCATCAAACTTTATTATTCGTGATTCTGGGCCAGCCTCCCCCCCTTGACCCCACTATGACAGCTGGCACAGCGGGTGGTGGAGGCGAATGCCATGGTGCCGTTATGGCAAGCGCCGCAATATTCACCCTTGGCCAGGGCAGCCATGGTGAAATTGCTTTTCCCCTGAATCTTCAATGCCTGCATCTCGAACAGACCGGCATGACAGAGATCGCAGCTCAGGCCGGTTTCTTCCACATGGGATTTATGGGAAAAAGTGACCGACTGCAGGGGCTTGGTGTAGATGATGTCGCCGCCATGGGCGCTGTTCTCTGCGGCAACTGCCTGGCCCGCCTGGAGCATCGGCAGGAAGATGACGACGGCGATAATGGACTTTAAATATTTCATAATTGGTTACCTCGGTTAGATTAAGTCACACACTGGTACTCGCTACGACGCTTAAGACCTTAGCCTTTGGTATAGAAAATGTTCGGCTTGGTCCCTGCTTCGGGACGCAGCACCCACACTGCCCGCTCGATCTGATGTACCGTGCGATAAGCTTCACTGGTCGGATCGGACAGGTCACCGAAGACCCTACAGTTTGCCGGGCAGGCATTGGCACAGGCCGTGAGTTTTTCCCCTTTGGCCAGCCTGGTGTCGAAGCAGAAGTTGCATTTGTCCACCGCCTGCCGCTCCTCGTTGAAGTAGCGGGCGTTGTACGGACAGGCCTCCTGGCAGGTCAGACAACCGATACACTTGCTGGTGTCCATCATGACGATGCCATTGCTGGTGTTTTTATAGGTGGCCTTGGTGGGGCACACCCGGGTGCATTGCGGCAGATTGCACTGATTGCAGAGCACCGGAATGAACTCCCGTTTCTGGCCGATAGCGTCCGGCACGTCCCGCTGCAGAATCCTGGTGCGGTACCCCTCATGCGGCACATGATTGGTTTCGGCACACGCTGCAACGCAACGCTCGCAGTCGATGCAGCGATCTTGGTGGATAATCATACTGTAGTGAGGCTTGTACGGATATTTGTCGGCAAATTCCGCGGGAGAGGCAAACACCTTGTTGGCCACGGAGACTGCGGAGAAGAGCGTTCCTCCCGCAAAAACTCCCGTGATTGCCAGCCCCATTTTCAGGAAATGTCTGCGATCCTTCATGGCAACGTTTTCTACACCTTCATTGGCGAGCGCGGCTAGATCAATATTGGTTGGTTTCATGTAGTATCCCTCGTTCAAAGTACTTGCGGCTGATATTGGCCGCTGTTATCAATGCTGGCTCATCTTATGGCCAGCGAACAGTTTCTCGCCGATCAGGAACAGGAAAGCGGTCATGGCAAAGCCGCCAATGGTAATGATCCCTTCATAGAGTGACGGGGAGTAACTCAGCAGATGCTTGTATTCGTTGACCCCCAGTTCGTGCAGCACCGGCACTGCCTGCCCGACAACCACCAGGTCATAGCGCATGACGAAGATGCCGATGATCATGGAAGCGGCGCCGAGGAACATCATGCTGAGATTCTTCCCCTTGGAGCCGGCGAAGAGGATCAACGGGAACACCATCCCCATCCCGATTTCGAACAGCCAGAAGTTGATGGCAAAGGGCCCCTTGACCAGCGCCATTACTGCCTCATATTTGCCGGCCGGCTGACCGGCGATGCCGGATACCATTTTCCAGATGGTGAAGAAGAGGATGGTGCAAATCAGCAGCACTCCGAGCTTTGCCGTTATCGCCAGGGCATGTTTCATCGGCGGTCCCATCTCTTCCTTGTTGACCTTGTAGGCGAGGAAGTGGAACAGGATGATCACCGACGTGCCGGTCATCATGGCGGAGGCGATGAAATATATGGGCATGTATGGTCCGTGCCAGAATTCACGCCCCATCAACAGGCCGAAGACTGCCCCCAGGTTACTGTGGGCGGCAATACCGGCAACTGCTCCACTAAAGCCACAGATTACGGCATACCTATGCTTATCAAGTAGCAGAAAACCGTATTCGGCGAGCATGAACATCAGATAGACACCATACAGGGTCCCCATCCACCAGATGTTCGAGGTGAGGTTGGGGGAGATCACGTTATAGATCGCCATCCGCCACGGGATCTTGATTTCAAAAGCGATGATAAAAAAGCCTGAGAGGATCGTGGCAATGGAGAGGAATACCGACCGTTTGGCAATCGGCATGAAATTCTCGTTGCCGAACACATGGCCGATGGACGAGACGAGACAGAGACCGGTGGAGGTAACCACAAAAAAGACATAGGTTGAAATGAGGATGCCCCATGGCACTTCCCGTGTTGTGTTGTAGAAGTGCTCATGGCCGACTACCATTGCCTGAACCCCGGCCACCGCTGCTGCCGCCACCAGGATACCTGTAACCATGAGAAGCAGATAATACCCCTTGCTCCCCGACTTGAGCCGTTCCCAGACCAGGCCATCGGACCCGACCAAGGAAAGCACCGCTGCTTTTACTTCATCTGACATAATCTTTCTCCTTATTTAGTTTATCCACTGCAGCCAGACGGAACCGCCCCGCTGGCCACGCTGCAGCTTACTATCTAGTGAGGCACCCATCAAAAACGTGGGTAATTGGCCAATTTTTGCTGAAAAGTCGCACCGTCCATCGCTTCATACTGGCCAGCACACCACAGGTTAGTCGGGTTCTGGCACTTGAACGCAGCCGGCGCCTCGATCTCGCCCCGTGCCCAACGCTCCACCACTTCCTCAACCTCGCCCTGCTGCCGCCAGAGCACCCAGATATTTTCGCTATTCAGGGCGATCTGATACTGGGAGCCGCTGTCGCTGCAAATCACTCCGGCAATGCCAAGCTCCCGCAGCCAGATGGAAAGGTTCGGCTTCTGCTTCGGATTCCAGACCTTCAGTTCGATATTGACTGCCGTCCTGGTTGCCGGATCAACCTTGGCAACGAAATAAATCCGTGCCAGCCCCAGCGGCGGAAGAGATAGGGTTCCATAATAGGGAACAGCGATTTTTACGAGCCGATGCACTTGCTGATTGATGTCCATGCCTTTCCCTATTCCAAACAGTGTGCCGACTTCTGCCAGTCCCGCAAATTTTCTGTTTTTGTGCAATGATTATTGTGGGTTACAACGAGAGGGGGGGGTGTTTTGAAAGGTGCGGAGCGGGGCTTGAAACGTTGCAGTTGCAACGCTTTTAATGAGAACTGCGAATTTATATATTCATATTTTTATATGTAATGTGCCGCAATTCTAGGCGCTTGGGGTGGGTGCTACCGTGTGTGTTGCACAGGATGTTGCAACACACACGGTCTTTGCAACACGCAACAGTGCATCACTGATCAGCCAAGTCGAAGCGTTTCATCCAGCGCCACAGGGTGGTCCGGTCCACCCCTAGCTCCCTGGCAACCCGGCTCCGGTTACCCTTATGCCGAGCCAGCAGCTCCGCAATCGTCTCCCGCGAGAGTTGCCCCTGGGGAGAGGACTCTTTCTGCTCCGGTTTGGCGCCGCTGTCGAAAAATGCCGGCAACTGCTCAATGCCAATCTCGCTGGTTCGGCAGAGGATCACAGTCTGCTCGATGATATTCAGCAATTCACGGACATTCCCCGGGTAGCTATGGTTAAAGAGGAGCTGCAGCGCTTCCGAGGAAAAACCGCGGATTTTTTTACCATAGCGCTGATTGAAGCGGTCGAGGGCGATGTCCACCAGCAGCGGAATATCTTCGGGGCGCTCGCGCAACGGCGGGATCTTAATCTTCACGACATTGATCCGGAAAAACAGGTCCCGGCGAAACTGCCCTTCCAGGACCATTTTTTCCAGATCCCGGTGGGTAGCGGTGACAAAACGGACATCCGCTTTTTGCGGTTGACGGGCGCCGAGCGGCTGGTACTCCTTGTTTTCCAAGACCCGCAGCAGCTTGACCTGGAGTGGCAATGGCAGGTCGCCGATCTCGTCGAGAAACAGCGTACCCCCCTGGGCCATCTCTAGGCGACCAGGACGATTTTCCACTGAGCCGGTATAGGCACCGCGTTTCGACCCAAAGATTTCCGCCTCCAGCAGCTGTTCGGGGAGGGCGCCGCAGTTCACCACCACCAGCGGCCCTTCCCGACGGGGGCTCAAATCATGAATCGCCTTAGTAAAGAGCTCCTTGCCGGTACCACTGTCGCCATTGAGAAGCACCGTCGCCTCACTGGCGGCGATATCGGGAAGTACGTCGAACAGCCGGCGCATGACCGGATTGCGGCTGACCAGATCGCGGAAGGAATACTTTTCCAGGATCTCCCGCTTCAGGATCGTGATCAGGGAGATGTCGCGGAAGGTCTCCACCCCTCCCACCGCCTCCCCCCTGATATTGCGCAATACCGAGGCACTAATGGAAATCGGCACTTTCCGGTTATTCTTGTCGGTAATATCCAGTTCCCGGTTGATGACCGCTTCTCCCGAAGCCAGTGCTTCCCGGAGCGGGCAGGACGAATTACAGACGCCGGTGCGAAAGATTTCGAAGCACTTGCGCCCCCTCGCCTCGGCGGCGCTAAAGCCGGTAATCTCCTCCGCCGCCCGATTAAAGGAGGTAATATGCATCTCTTCGTCGACGGTAAACACCCCGTCGGCAACACTGTTCAGAATGGTTTCCAGATGTTCACACGGACTTTCCAACATGCGACCCTTCCTCCTCTGCTGCAACCCTGCCCTAAATATTGCTACGCTGTAATTTGCTGAATTCGCAGTTTTTTATAGTATATATACTCCCCCCTTGACCAGCAAACCTTTTCTTATTCATACATTTTAATCCCATGCTATCAAGAAAAGCGCACGCGCAGTTGCGGTTTTTTGGTTTGACAAGTGGAAGAGCTCCGTTGTAAATTGTTTCAAATTTGTGCAACAGTGCAACAGCTGCCGCAAGAAAGTTGTAGCTGATATGTTTGCAACTGGACATTCCAACCTGGAGGAATTATGGCAGAAGAGAAGAAGGTCGGTTACATTTACAACTTCATCAGCCTCATCGGCCTGATCCTGGCGGTCCTGGCCGCGGGGCTCATCATCGCCTTTCTGGCCCTGGAGGCCATTACCGGCGTCGAAAGCCCCTACCTCGGCATTTTGACTTATTTCGCTTTCCCCAGCATGCTGATCTTCGGCCTGTTACTGGTGCCACTCGGCATGTACCGGGTGCGGACCCTGCGCCGGGTTAGTGCCCCTGGAGAAATTCCTCCTTATCCGCGCCTTGACCTGAATGATCCCCACAAACGCCGACTGTTCATCTTCTTCATTTCTGCAACCGTGGTCTTTGTGCTGCTCGTGGTCATCTCCTCCATGAAAGGGTATGAGTTCACTGAATCGACCAGCTTCTGCAGCGAGCTCTGCCATCCGGTCATGACCCCGGAACACGTTGCCTGGAGCAACTCTCCCCATGCCAAGGTACGCTGCGTGGAGTGCCACGTCGGCCCCGGTGCGGCCTGGTACGTGAAAGCCAAAATTTCCGGGATGAAGCAGCTCTATGCAGTAGTGGCACACGTCTACCCAACGCCGATCGAAACCCCCATCGAAAATCTCCGTCCATCCCGGGATACCTGTGAGCACTGCCACTGGCCGGAGAAATTTTATTCAGGCCGGCAGAAGGTCTTCTATCACTATGCCCCCAACGAGGCCAACACGCCACGTGAGATTAACATGCTGATCAACATTGGTGGTACCCCCAAGTCGCCCCATGCCAAAGGAATCCATTGGCATATCGGCACCGAGGTGAGTTACATCGCCAGGGATAAAAAACGCCAGGATATCCCGTATATCGTGATCAAGGATAAAGGCGGGAAGCTGATCGAATATCTGGACAGCGAGAAACCGCTGACCAGAGCGGAGATCGCCAAAGCGACCCAGCGCCGGATGGACTGCACTGACTGTCACAACCGGCCGAC
>JANXYN010000098.1 GCA_025356035.1 Geobacteraceae bacterium | reverse complement strand
CGGCAGAGAACCTCGATCTGTTCCGCCGCATGCGTGCTGGGGAATTTCCGGACGGCTCAAAGGTGCTGCGGGCCAAAATCGACATGGCTTCTCCCAACCTAAACCTCCGAGACCCGGTCATGTACCGGATTCTCCATGCCGAGCATCCCCACGTGGGGAGCAAGTGGTGTATCTATCCCATGTATGACTACGCCCATGGCCAGTCAGACTCCATAGAGGGGATCACCCACTCCATCTGCACCCTGGAGTTCGAGTCCCACCGCCCCCTCTACGAATGGTTCCTCGATCGGCTCGGCATCTATCACCCCAGACAGTATGAATTCTCCCGACTGAACCTTACCTATACAGTGATGAGTAAGCGTAAGCTCCTGCAGCTTGTTCAGGATGGTGATGTGAGTGGCTGGGACGACCCGCGGATGCCTACTCTGGTTGGACTCCGCCGGCGCGGATATACGCCGGAGTCGATCCGTGCCTTCTGCGAGCGGATCGGGGTTGGCCGGAGCGACAGCTGGATCGACATGAGCCTGCTGGAGGAGAGCGTGCGGGAAGATCTCAATGCTCAGGCGCCGCGGGCGATGGCGGTACTACGGCCGTTAAAGGTGATCATTGATAACTTTCCCGAAGGGACGGTGGAGGAATTCGAGGCGGCCAACCATCCGCAACGGCCGGAGATGGGGAGTCGTCGGGTCCCTTTCTGCCGCGAGCTCTATATCGAGCGGGATGACTTCCTGGAGACACCGCCCAAGGGGTTCCATCGTCTGACGCTGGGGCAGGAAGTGCGGTTCCGCTACGCCTTCATCGTGAGATGCACCAGTGTGGAGAAGGATGCGGCGGGGAACATTCTGGTGGTCCATTGCAGCTACGATCCAGATACGCGTACCGGTGGTCCGGCGGCGGGACGCAAGGTGAAAGGGACTATCCACTGGGTTTCGGCCCGCCATGCCATAGCGGCCGAGGTCCGTCTCTATGACCGGTTGTTTGGGGTGCCTAACCCGGACAAGGGGGGGCAGGATTACAAGTGCTTCATCAATCCTGGCTCCCTGGAGGTCCTTACCTCAGCCAGGATCGAAGCGAGCCTCGCCGGAGCTTTGCCGGGAAGCCGTTGCCAGTTCGAGCGGCAGGGCTATTTCTGTGTTGACGAGCGGGATTCTGCGGCCGGCGCGCTGGTCTTCAACCGGACCGTAACCCTGCGTGATTCATGGGCCAACAATGGCCAGGAGAAGGGGTGACGGCAGCCATGGCAGGTAATGGGGGGTAGCGCAAGGTGCCGGGAAAGAAATCGCTGCATATCCTGATCATCGAGGAGAGCAGGACCCTCTGCGACGAACTGTCTGCCTTTTTGCTGGCAGACGGGCACTCCGTATCGTGCGTCCACTCCGGCAAAATAGGTCTGGAGGCGGTCAGGCAGGAAAAACCCGATTTAGTTATCCTCGACGTGGTGCTCCCCGGCCTCAGCGGTTATGAGCTGATCCAGCGCCTGGAGCGGCTGGCAGAAACCAGACACATTCCGATCATCGTGGTTTCGGCCCATCTGGATCTGGAATACGAACTACTGACAGTTTTTGATTTCATTCCCAAGCCCGTGGATCTGGAACGGTTGGCTGAAGACATGGAGCTGCTCAAGGCCGGCGGGAGGAAGAGGGGAGTGCTGTCGGCCGGCACCCTTGCCGGTGGAGATTATCAGCTGTTTTATGACTATCTGATTCTCCATAGCGGGCTCCACTTCGAGCGGCGCAACCTGAAAATCCTGGAGCGTGGCGTGCTCAACCGGATGCGGGTGTTGAAGATCAGCTCTTATCGGGACTATTTCAACTATCTGAGCCGCTTCCAAGAGAGTCGCCAGGAGTTGCAAAAGCTCCTACAGTTTCTCACCGTGGGCGAAACATACTTTTTCCGTTATGGAGCCCACTTCGAGGCGCTGCGGACGAATGTCATTCCGGAATTGATCAGGCGCAAGGGTGAGAAACGGTTGCGGATCTGGTCAGCCGGCTGTTCCACCGGGGAAGAGCCTTATTCACTGGCAATGACCATAATGGAGGCGCTCCCTGACTGGCAGGAATGGGACATCAAAGTACTCGCTACTGATATCAACAACCGGGCGCTGAACAGGTCCAGGGACGGAGTCTATAGTGCCCGGGCTTTGCGGGTAACCGAACAGCACTATCTGGACCGATATTTCGACCGGTTTGGCGAGAGTTATCTGGTCAAGGATGAGGTGAAACGGCTGGTGGTTTTTTCCCATCTGAACCTGCAGACCGCCCAATTTCCCGATAGCAATGGCGAGCTGAGCGAACTTGATGCGATTTTTTGCCGTAATGTCATGATCTATTTTAGTGTTGCCACCACCAGGAAGATCGTGGAGAAGTTTGCCGCCACTCTCCACCCCGGCGGCTATCTGTTTCTCGGCCATGCCGAGACGATGATCCAGATTTCGACCAGCTTTGAGCGGATTTCCCAGTGTGGTGGCTTTTACTATCGGCGGAAAAGCGGCCAGGAGATTTCCTGCAAGCAGCCGGCAATGCTGGGCAAGGAGCGGAAGCCCGCCGGCTCAGGGACGGCACGGTTGCTGCGTTCCAGCCAGGCACCCCTACTCCCCTATCGGTTGGTTCCGCCACCTGTTGCAGCGGTACCGATCGTTGACGCTGAGGAGCTTTATCGGAGCGCCCAGCACCGGTTTGATGCCGAGGATTTCGGCTCGGCAGGGGAATTGCTGGTGGAGGTGCTGCAGCAAAACCCCTGGCATCTCGGTGCGCTGGTGATGCAGGGCTTTATCCAGGCCAATGCCGGCCACTTTCAGAAGGCGCTGGCGGCCTGCGAGGATGCCATTGCCGTTGACGACCTATTTGCCGACGCCTATTTTCTTAAGGGTCTGGTACTGGAGATGTCCGACAGGGCAATGGAATCCGTCGGGGAGTACCAGCGGGCGATACTGCTTAATATGGATTTTGTCATGTCGCACTACAACCTTGGGAAACTCTACTTTCGCCTGGGAAGAGAACGGGAAGGGGTCCGGGAGCTGAAAAACAGCCTGAGACTACTGGAAAAATGCGCGGAGGAAATCATCATCCCCTTTTCGGGCGGGCTTTCCCGGGAGGTTTTCCTGGGGCTGGTCAGCAGCGAGTTGGCCAACGTGGCGTAGCTGCAGAGCAAAACCGGTTGGAGGTTAAAATGGCGGGGAATGGTCATGGGTGACAAGATGGATGAGAAAAAACGGGGGGGGTACGAGATCGGGGCCATCCTCCACGAGATGCGGGAGGAGTACTGGCAGGGACTTTCTGCGGTTGAGGAGAGCCAAGGTGAACAGCTGGAGTGCGTTAGCTTCTTGCTTGGCGGGGAGCTGTTTGCATTTGAGACAACCTCCGCCGCGGAGGTTATCCGGATTCCCCGACTGGTAAAGGTACCGCGGGTCCAGGAGTTGATCGTCGGGGTTTTTAACCTGCGGGGAGAAATAACTGCTGCCATCGACATCAGGCCGCTTTTGGGGCTTCCCTCCCCACCGATCACTGCCAGCGGCAGAATTATCGTGGTTAAAGGGGACAAGTTCAAAACGGGGCTGCTGGTCGAGAGTGTCCGGGGGGTGGAATCCTTCTCCCTGGAGGGGTTTGAGCCGGTAGTGCAGTCGCTCTCCGGGACCCAGCGGGAATTCATCCGCGGCCAGATCCGACTGGAGGAACAGCTGGTGGTCCTGCTCGATGTTGTCAAACTTATGAAGGCACCAGAAATCTTGGTTGAGCAGCAATGACCGTCCGGTAGCGTGCCACAGCCCAATGCCTGACCCGCGGTCGCGGTGAAGGTTGGCGCGGTATAAACTTTAACCTGTACGAGGTGGATCCATGTTCAATAAGCTTTCAGTCAAAATCGCAGCCATTCTCATCATGGTGATGATGGTCATCATGGCCCTGTTTACGGCCTATTTTGTCAGATCCCGCAGCGTCAGCATGGAAGAGGAACTCCTCTCCAAGGGACGTATCGAGGCGCTCACCGGGGCCAAGCTGATTGAACGGGTGCTCGAGGATGCCGTCAGCAGCGGCAAGTTTACTGTCGACGATCTCTTCGATCAGAACTACCAGCCGATCCCCGGCACCAGCCCGCAGAAATACCATACCAGATACGACAGCTTCATCGACCATGCCATCCAGGAGCTGGAAGACGAGTACCTGAAGGACGACCAGGTGGTGTTTGCAGTGCTGGTCGACCGCAATGGCTATCTTCCCACCCACAACACAAAATACACCCGGCCCCTGACCGGCGATCCGGAGAAAGATAGGGTCGGCAACCGGACCAAGCGGCTGTTTAACGACGAGGTCGGCCTCAAGGCGGCGAAAAACCAGCAGGAGTTTTTACAGCAGGTCTATAAACGGGATACCGGCGAGCGGATGTGGGACATCTCCGCGCCGGTGTTTGTTTACGGCAAGCATTGGGGGGGGTTCAGGATCGGTTTCTCTATGGAGAAGACCGACCAGAAGATCGCCGCGCTTCGCTACCAGATTATCGGCTCCATGCTGCTGATGCTGCTGGTCTCCAGTTGTACCATTTTTTACGTGGTGAGCCGTTCCATAAGGCCTTTGCTGAAGCTGACCGACGCGGCACGGCGCATCACCGAGGGCAATCTGGATGAAGCGGTGCCGGTGGAGAGTCAGGATGAGATCGGCACCCTAGCCGTGGCGTTCAACAAAATGACCACGGTGATCGTGAAAAATCTTAAACTGGAAATCGAGAAGAGCAACCGTCTGATCGCTTCCATCAAGGAGGCAATCATCCAGTTGTCCAGTTCCGCCAACGAGATGATGGCGATCAGTGCCCAGCAATCTTCCGGTGCCACCCAGCAGGCGAGTGCCGTGCAGGAGGTGACCACCACCTCGGAAGAAATTGCCATTACCGCCAAGCAGATCACCGACAACTCCCGCTCGGTTGAATCCATGGCTGAAGAGACAAATCAGACCTGCACTGCGGGGAGCAGGGAGATGAATAACGCCATCGGCGGCATGGGACGGCTGAAGACACAAGTGCAGAGCATTGCCGAGAGTATGCTGCAACTGGGGGATAACAGCCAGAAAATCGGTGGGATCGTCGAGATCATCGACGAAATCAGCGATCAGACGAATCTGCTGGCGCTCAATGCCGCCATTGAAGCCGCCGGGGCTGGAGAGGCCGGCAAACGCTTCGCCATAGTGGCGCAGGAAGTAAAACGTTTGGCTGAGAGAACGGTGGACGCCACCAGACAGATTAAGGGGTTGATTGAAGAGATCCAGAAGGCGACCAACAGCACCATCATGGTAACCGAAGAGGGGACCAAGGGGGTGGATTCCGCCTCCGCACTGGTGGACAAGGTACAGCTCTCGTTCGGCAATATTCTCTCGATGGTTGAGGAGACTACCAGGGCGGCTCGGGAGATAAGCCTGTCGACTCAGCAGCAGACCTCGGCCTCCGAGCAGATGGCGGAAACCATGGTGGAGGTGCGGGACGTGGCCAAGCAGGTGGCGTCCAGCGCCAAGGAGACCGAAGCGGCCATCGCCGAAATCATGGAGCTGACCGATAAACTGAAAGAGCTGGTTGAAGAAGAGGTCTAGATGACGAAGAAGAGCAAATATCTCGACATCTTCTGCAGGGAGGCCGATGAGCATCTTGCCTCCCTGCAGCAGGGCCTGCTAGCCCTGGAGAGGGAACCGGCCAACGCGGAGCTGATCCATGAGCTTTTGCGCAACGCCCATACCCTCAAGGGGTCGGCCCAGATGCTCGGTTTTGCGGATATCAGCGCCATCGGCCACCGGATGGAGGACCTGCTAAAGGACGTGGAGGGGGGGAAGCGGCAAGTTTCCGCCCCGGTCATCGACTTGTTGTTGAAGGGGAACGATGCCATCACTCGGATGATGCGGGCGCTTACCGAATGCCAGGAGTCGCCGGTCAATATCGAGCAGTTCGTGGCAGCCTTTGACCGGGGGGAATTCACCGGCGGAGAGTTCAAGGAGTCCCAAGCCAGCAATGAAGTGGGGATCGGCGAGACGGTGCGGGCCAAGGTAACCACCCTGGACAGTCTGGTTAACCTGGTCGGCGAGCTGATCATCAATCAGAGGCGCTTTGAGAATCGGTCCGCCTCATTAAAAAGGCTTTGTACCGGTACCGGTAATCTGTCCCAGGCCCATGAGCTGCAAGCTTTTTCCCGTGGTCTGGAAGAGGACGTTCTCTACCAAGGCTTTCTGATTCAGGAACTTCACGGCAAGGCCATGGCGCTGCGGATGTTGCCGCTGAAAACCATCACCGAAGAGTTCCGGCGGATGGTGCGCGACTTGGCCCGGGAGCAGGGGAAAGAGGCGGAGCTGGTGGTGACCGGCGAGAACATCGAGCTTGACCGGGTTCTTCTGGAAAATCTGAAGCCGATGCTGCTCCATATGTTGCGCAATTCCATCGATCATGGCCTTGAGTCGGCCGAAGAACGGTTAATGAGGGGGAAGCCGGCCCAAGGGACGATCCGGATCGCCGCCAGATACGATGGGAACAGTGTCAGGGTCGATGTGCGGGATGATGGCCGCGGCATCGATCCGCTGCAGTTGAAACAGACCGCGCTACAGCGGGGGGTGATCGACAAGGAAGAAGCGGACCTGCTCAGAGATGATGAGGCGCTTTACCTGATCCTGCGCCCAGGGTTTTCCACCAGCGATGAAGTTACCGATCTATCCGGGCGGGGCGTCGGCATGGATGTGGTCAAGAACAACATCGAGCAGGTAAAAGGGACCCTGGCACTAGCCAGCGAAGTCGGCCAGTATACCGAAATAACCCTGCATCTGCCGCTCACGCTCTCGGTGATCGAGGCCCTGCTGCTGGTCAGTGCTGGTCAATCCTTTGCGGTGCCCCTCAATTATGTGCAGGAGACCATGAAGATCCGGGGGGACGAGCTGGCCAGTGTCGGTGGCAAGGAGGTCATCACCGTCCGCGGCGTCACCACCCCCCTCGTTTCGCTGGCAACCATGCTCGGCTTACCCGAGAAAAAGCGTTTTCAGCAGGGGGGCAAGATCGCGCTGGTGATCCTCAAATTCCGGGGTCATTGTCTTGCCTGTTCGGTTGACGAGAATATCGGCAGTTCGGAAATAGTGGTTAAAGGGCTCGGCATGCAGCTGAAAAGTGTTGCATTCATCTCCGGCGCCACCATCCTTGGTGATGGAGAACCTGCGCTGATCCTGAATGTTCCCGATCTGTTTGCCAGCGCAGAAGGGGCGGCCACTGGCAAGTTCCGGCAGGCTTTCGAGGAGAGTCTGGCGGTAATTTCCCGGGGGAAGGTACTGGTGGTTGACGATTCCATCACCACCCGGACCATGGAGCGCAGTATTCTGCTTTCCCACGGTTATGAGGTGGAGATTGCCATCTCCGGCGAAGATGCTTTGGAAAAAGTGGCTGGCCGGCGCTTTGACCTGGTCATATCTGATATTGAGATGCCTGGCATCAACGGTTTTGAGTTGACCAAACGGTTGCGGGGACTGGAAGAGTATCGTGACGTGCCGATCATGATCGTTTCATCGCTCTCCCGTGATGAAGACAAGCGTAAGGCGATGGAGGCGGGGGCCCAGGCCTACATCATTAAAGGGAGCTTCGAGCAGGGCGCACTTCTTGACACGGTCGAGTCGCTGATCGGCTAAGATTCGTAATTAGTGACGCGTGACAAGTTTATGCTTTTTTGTTTTTACCTGCCACTGGTTACTGTTTTTCAATGAGGCGGTCTATTGATGATCAAGATATTGCTGGCAGATGATTCGGCCCTGACCCGTGCGGTGCTGAAGGACATATTCCAGGCCACCGCCGATATCCAGGTGGTGGGAGAAGCGGAGAACGGCAAGGTTGCCGTGGCCATGACCGAGCTGTTGAAACCGGATCTAGTCGTTATGGATATCCTGATGCCCGTCATGGACGGCCTCTCCGCCATTGAGGAAATCATGGCCCGTAATCCCACGCCGATTTTAGTCCTGTCGGCCACCGTGGAAGACCGGGAAGTCGGTCTCGTCTTTACCGCCATCAAGAAGGGGGCTCTCGATGTGATGGAGAAGCCGGCCGGGGTGGAGGCCGATCAGGCAAGCCGCTTTGCCGAACGGATCAGCGAAAGGGTCAGGTTGCTGGCCAGGATCAAGGTGATCCGCCACTATCGGCGCACTCTGCCGAAGAGTGAGTTGCCGGCGATTCGTCATGCCGGCGGGGCCCGGAACATTCTGGCGATCGGCGCTTCCACCGGTGGGCCAAAAGCGGTCATGAGCATCGTCAAGAGCTTGCCTGCCGATCTGAAAGCCACTGTTTTCATTGTCCAGCATATTGCCAGCGGCTTTGCCCGGGGCTTTGCCCAGTGGTTGGACCGCGAAAGCGACATTGCGGTCCGGTTGGCCAAAGACGGTGACGGTTTCCGCGCGGGGGAGGTACTGGTTGCGCCCAGCGATCAGCACATGATCGTCTGCGGCGATCGGATCAAGCTGACTGACGATGCACCGGTCAACTGCTGTCGCCCCTCCATTGATCTCCTTTTCTCGTCACTGGCAAGTGAACGGGGTGGCGAGGTGGTGGCCCTGCTCCTGACCGGCATGGGGAGGGATGGCGCCGAAGGACTGCGCCGGATTAAGCTGCAGGGTGGTGTTACCATTGTTCAGGATGAACAGAGCTGCGCCGTGTTTGGTATGCCAAAGGCAGCCTTGGAGCTGGATGCGGCAGATGAAGTGTTGCCGCTTGCCGGTATTCCCAAGGCCGTCAGTAAGATCTTTGCGTATTAATGGAGGAGTTGAGTTATGGGGAAAGGGACAATTCTGATCGTAGATGACAGCTCACTGGTGCTGGCCATGGCCCGTGATGCCCTTGAGGAGGCCGGTTTTACGGTGCTCACCGCGTTGAATGGGATAGATGCCAATAAGTACATTTTTGCCAAAAAACGGCCCGATCTGATCATTCTCGATGTGATGTTGCCGCTGCTGGATGGCAACAAAAAGGCTAAACTGCTGCGTGAAAAGGATTTCAGCCGGGATATCCCGATCGTTCTCCTTTCCTCCAAAACCGACGAGGAACTGCGCCACCTGACGATTGATGCCGGGGCGAACGGTTACATCCGGAAGCCTTTTACCGATGCGGGGATTGTCTCCAAGGTGACAGAGATCCTGAAGCAGAGCCGGCCCCACTGATTCAAGCAGCATGGCGGGTTTACACGCGGGATAATATCTTCACAGGGCGGTTGCTTTGTGCTAGATTGGCCCGTTACTGATCCTGGTGAAACGAGGAATTGCATGACACTACGCGTGTATAACACACTTTCTGGCAGGAAAGAGGAGTTTGTTCCGGTCACCCCTGGTCAGGTCAAGATGTATGTCTGCGGGGTGACGGTCTATGATAACTGCCACATCGGCCATGCGCGGGCCAATGTGGTATTTGACGTGATCTTTCGCTATCTCCGCCAACTGGGGTATGCGGTGACCTATGTGCGGAACTATACCGACATCGACGACAAGATCATCAGGCGGGCCAATCAGGAAGGGGTTTCCTACCGGGTAATCGCGGACCGCTACATCGAGGAGTTTGACCGTGACATGGCCCAGCTCGGGGTGGAGCTGCCGACCATGCAGCCGAAGGCCACCGAGCATATGGCGGAGATTATCCAGCTGGTCAAGACTCTGATAGATAAGGAATTCGCCTATCAGGTGGGTGGCGACGTCTATTTCTGCGTGGAGCGGTTTGATCCCTACCTGAAACTCTCCAAGCGGAACCTGGAGGAGATGCAGGCCGGCGCCCGGATTGAGGTTGATGAGAAAAAACGCCATCCGATGGACTTCGCCCTCTGGAAAGAAGCGAAACCGGATGAGCCCTGGTGGGAATCCCCGTGGGGGAAGGGGCGGCCCGGCTGGCACATCGAATGCTCCGCCATGAGCATAAAATATCTGGGAGAGACCTTTGATATCCATGGCGGCGGCAAGGACCTGATTTTCCCGCACCACGAAAACGAGATCGCCCAGTCGGAGGCCGCCACCGGCCACCCCTTTGTCAAATACTGGCTGCATAACGGCTTTGTCAACATAAACTCGGAAAAGATGAGCAAATCGCTGGGGAATTTCTTTACCATCAAAGAGGTGTTGGGGAAATACGACCGGGAGGTGTTGCGCTTCTTCCTCCTCACCGCCCACTACCGTTCCCCCATCGACTTCTCTGACCAGAATCTGGACGAAGCCGAGGCCGGGCTGGCGAGGATTTACAGCGCCCTGGCCGGGATCGAGGCGTTCCTTGCCGGTCATCCTGCAGAAACAATGCAGCCGGCTGAGCTAAATGAGGCTGGCCGGGACCTCCTGGAGAAGAGCCGCAGTTTCCGCGAGCGGTTCCGGGGAGCGATGGATGATGATTTCAACACCGCCCTGGTGATCGGTCATATATTTGACCTGGTGCGCAGTGTGAACCGTGCCCTGGCCGAAGGGGAAGCTGGTCCGGCATTGTCGGCGCTGCTGACCGAGGTGAAGGTGCAGATGGCGGAGGCAGGAGAGGTGTTCGGAGTGTTTAGCTCGGCACCGGCCGCCTATCTGGAGCGGATCAACAGCAGAAAACTGGCCGGGCTGGAATTGGCTGAGGAAGAAATTCAACGGCTCATCGATGAAAGGGTGCGGGCGCGGCAAACGAAGGATTTCAAGCGGAGTGACGAGATTCGTGACTATCTGCTGGCCAGGAACATTGTCCTCTTCGATGCGCCGCAGGGGACCACCTGGAAGGTGAAGTAGGGGAAGTTTCGTTGCTGCAGCCTGGGTGACCTCAAGCTTCAGGTTGGGCGTGGCACGCCGAAGGTGCTGGCGCTATCCCGGCGACGAGATCAGTGCCTTCCGGTGCGTGCCATATTAAAGGGCCGCAGCTGGGGCCCTTTCGTCAGGCGGCTTTTTTCCCCATCTGCGACTTGGCCAGCTGGCTGGTGATCAGTTCCATTGCTTCGCGCATGATGTCCGAAACGCTCTTGTGGGTGGTCTGGACCAGCAGTTCCAACATCTCGCGCTCTTCGTCGCTGATTCTCATGGAGATCACATTATAACGTGGATTTTCTCTCATTCTGCCCATGGTAGGACCTCCTCGTGGTGCCGTCCCTCGTTTGTTTATACCGAATACAATACTCATGCCATAACCGTGCCAACCTGTGTGTTTCTCTCGCTATTCCATCTAACATGCCGAAATGAAGCGTTATTTCCTACCGGTAGGACGCCGTAGTATATTGGCCTCTGGGACAAATGTGCCGCAAGTGGCACAGTTATTTTGGGCTCTGACCGCCGCCCAGCGGGGTAAGCTGTTTTTTTACTCCCTTGCCGGTTACCCCGTACTTTTCCAGTAGTCGATACAGTGTGCGACGCGGAATATTTGCCAATTTGGCCGCCTTTGAGACGTTCCCTCCCGCTTCTGTCAAAAAGCGAATCAGCAGCTCTTTTTCCACCCGGAGCAGATGTTTGCCCCGTTCCGCCTTGTAAGAGCCGCCGGTGTCAAATCCCTGGTCTGCCCCCTCCGCATAGTTTTCGGCAAAGATGAGCGGCAGATTGTCGAGCCTGATGATCTCATCGTGGGTAAGGACCGCGGCTCGCTCGATGATGTTTTCCATCTCCCGGATATTGCCGGGCCAGGGGTAACGAAGCATCGCCTTGAGGGCCATATCTTCGATGCCATCAATGTTCTTGTTCAGCTTGGTGCGGGTCTTTTCCAGAAAGTGGTGGGCGAGGAGCGGAATCGATTCGACCCGGCTGCGCAGGGGGGGCATGGTGATGGCAAAGACGTTCAGGCGGTAATACAGGTCTTCCCTGAACCAGCCATCTCTGACCCCCTCTTCCAGGTTCTTGTTGGTGGCGGCGATCAAGCGCACATCCACCTTTTTCGTGGTGTTGCCGCCGACTGGCCGGACTTCCCCCTGATCCAACATGCGCAACAGCTCGGCCTGCAGTTTGGGGGTGATGTCGCCGATCTCGTCGAGAAAAATGGTGCCGCCGTCTGCCGCTTCAAAAAGCCCCTTCTTGTCGGCAATGGCTCCGGTAAACGACCCTTTTTTGTGGCCGAACAGCTCGCTTTCCAGCAGCGAATCGGTGAGGGTGGTGCAGTTCACCGTCACCAGTGGCTTGTCGTTTCTTTTGCTGTAGCGATGGATGGCCCGGGCGGTCAACTCCTTGCCGGTCCCGGATTCGCCACGGATCAGGACAGTGGTCGGTGTCGGGCCAACCTGCTTGATAAGATCGAGAACCTCAATGGTATTCCGGTCAGTACCGACGATGAATTCATCGCCGTATTCCCGATCCAGTTCGCGGCGGGCCAGTTCGTATTTCTGGATCAGCCGCCCCCGGTCTTCCTCGAGCTGGTGCAGATGGTAGGGGAGGCACATCTCGATATCGGCCAACCCCTGGTAAACTGCCACCGCGTATTCACGGCAGGTGCGGTAGCCGCAGGCACGGCAGTTCAGTTCATCCTTCTGGGTGAACTTGTTTGTGGACTGCAGAATGGTTTTGACTTCCTTCCCCTTGGGTACGTCCAGTCGCACATATTTGTTGGCAAAGGAACGGCTCAGGTTAATGGGCCGGCCTGACTCCAGGTACCTGGCCGCGGTGGTATACGGGAGATCCCGCTTGAAATGGGCAATAACCATGTTCCGTTTGTAAAATTCGGTGAGTTCCTTGTTCTTGCCGGGACCGCCGATACAGCCGCCGTAACAGAAGCGGATGTCGGCGATGCGCGGGGTGATCCGGCCGGCAGCCATATCCCTGATGATCCCCATGGTGTTCACTTCCCCTTCGGCGGTGACAATCTCGGTCTCCAGCGGGTCGGTGGCGATAGAAAACGCCTTGAAGGTCCCCTCTGCAATGGAGAAAAGCCGGCCCAGGTGCGGTCTGATCCCATCAAAGGGTTCTTCCGGCAGGGCACCGAGGGAGATGGCGCGGCCGCGGAAGATTCCTTCCAGTTCCCGGTAGGTAAGGACGATGTCGATGGCATCCCGGGTCTCCTCTGCCTGCATCTCGAATTTGGCGGCGATGCACGAGCTTAAGTAGACCACCTTGATTTCCTGCTGCCAGGCGTTCCGCAGATATCTCCCCATGGCCACCATCGGCGAAACGACCCCGACCAGATTTTTGATCAGTTTGGGATAGTGCCGCTCAATCAGGTCGACCACCGCCGGGCAGTGCGAAGAAATGAGCGGGATGGCGGATTTTTCCATGGCCTGGGCGTAACTGGTGGCAATCATTTCCGCCCCATGGGATCCCTCATGGACCTCGGCAAAGCCGAGTTTTTTCAGCCCCGTCACCAGTTGGCCCGGTTGCACACTATGAAAGAATGCAGGGTAAGAGCAGCCGAGCACGGCAATGACCGGCTGGCCTGAGGCCAGCAGCTGCTCGGTGGTGCCGATCTTGTCCGTGACCACCTTGGCCTTTTGCGGGCAGTTGCTAAGACAGTTGCCGCAGCCGATGCACCGGTCGAAGATGATCTCGGCGTAGTTATTTTCAACCTTGATTGCTTTGACCGGGCAGCTTCTTACGCAAGAATAGCATTTGCGGCACTTCTCCCGAATAGTGACAATTGGTTCCATGGGACCTCGCCTGCTGTGCATCTGCAGCGTTGTTATCGTTAAGCGAGTATAACGGAAATCGTATAATTGTGCAATAGATGGCACACAAATAAATATATGTGCAGGAAGTGGCACATTCTAGTGTGGGCAAAAAAACACCCTAGTGACTAGGAGGGCAAGTCAGCTAGGGCAGATGAGGGTCTTTCGACCCTCGCAACTCTATATCTCTGAAACCATTATAGCGCTGATGCCCGTTTGCCGCAAGCAAAAATATGTGCTAACCTCTGGAATATATAATGGTTTCTGGAAAGCCAGCAAGGTTCGTCCGGGCCCATCCGGAGTGGCCGGATGACCGGCGGCATTCCCGGATTGTCAGGGAAGGCTGATTGTGGTATATTTGCTTCACTTTGAGGCAAAGGAGAGTGGCCCTTATGGATTATAAACTGGATGAACAGAGGCTTGTCAACGATTTCCGCCGCCTTCCTCTCGCAGGACAGGAGGAGTTGTTGGAATTTGCCGGTTCGTTGTTGAATAAGTACCGGGACCAGAGAGGCGACGAGCATCCCGCCACCGGTCAGTGCAAGCTGGAGCGAGCGGAGGCACGTCCGGAAGCGGCCAAGGAGCCGGTATTCACCGAGTGAAAGCGATGGCCCGTCCGTCCCAGCTGAAGAACTGTTAGGAAATTATCCGATGCGACTGCACCCTGTTTTTGTTTTACCGCTACTGGCTCTGTGCTGGGCATTCGCCCTGTTGCTGCCGGCAGGCGCTGCGGTGATCCCCCCTCTTGCCACGCTGCCGGTTGGCGATCGCTGGTTTAGCATCAGCATGAATGATGAGCGGGTTGGCTTTGCTCATCTAAGAATCAGCCAAACCGCCACTGGCTACGAGGTTTACAACGAGGGAAGCGCCAGGATGGTAGTGTTCGCCTTTTCCCGTGAGGCCACTTCCCGGGAGCGTTATCTTGTCAACCGAGACCTGGCGCTCAGCTCCTTTGCCATCGAAGAGAAGATCGACGGCCGCTCGCTGACCGTTAACGGCGAGGTGATTCCCCAGGGAATCAGACTGCTGGTGGAGACAGGGGGGGTGAAAAAGGAGAAACTGCTGAAAGTAAAGGGAGCGGTCTACCCGGCCCCGCTCCTCAATCTCTACCCGCTCAAACAGGGCGGAGCACCGGGCAAGCGCTACCAGATACGGACGTTCGACGCGGAAGCGTTGCAGGTGAAGAAGGTGCAGGTCACGCTGGTCGGAGCGGAAAAGCTCCCTGACGGCACTCCGGTCATCCACCTGCAAAATGACCTGTATCCGGTGGTGGATAACGACATCTGGGTGGACCTGCCAGGCAATACTCTCCGTGAATCGGTGCGGGATGGGCTGGTGGTGACCCAGGCCACTGACGAGCAGAGCATTGGTAGGTTTCTCTATGAGGCGGCCCTGGCCGGGAAAGGGGTAGTTCGAGATTTCAGCTTGGTCAAGCCGGATCGGCCCCTGGAAAAGCTGGGCGGCTTGAAAGGGGTTCGGGTTGAGCTGGCCCCCTTTCCCGTCACGGTGCCGCTGTTAGATGGCCCGGGCCAGCGGACCGAACGCCTGGATGGTGAGAGGGCGATCTTTGCCACTTACAGCTCCATGGTGCCCCGGGGAGCCGCCGCCGGGCCGGATAACGGGATACCCAAGGTCTATTTGGAAGGAGCTGAGCGATTGCTCACCGAAAATCCGGAGCTGGTAGCGAGGAACAGCGCGATTATCGGGGCGGAGCAAGATTTCGCCAGGATAATGGCAAAGCTGGTCCAGTGGGTGGCGGCCAATGTGCGGTTGACCGATGCTGACAGCCCGTTGCCGATGGAGACCTTGAAAACCAAGAGTGGTGATTGCCTGGCCCATGTCCAACTCTACAACGCGCTAGCGAGGGCGGCTGGCATCCCGACCAAGACCGTAGCAGGCCTGGTCTACGTGGCGGGACAGGGTTTTGTCTATCACAGCTGGGCCGAAAGTTACGCGGGGGGGTGGCTGGCGGTGGACCCAACCCTTGGCCAGGTCCCGGCAGATCCGACCCACTTAAAGCTGGTGGAAGGAGATTCGCCGGCTGAGCTGGCGCCGCTGGGCGCCATCGTCGGCCGGGTGCGGGCAAAAGTTCTTGAACTGAAATACTGAATCGCCAATATCACTTACCTCTCCCTCTAAAAGTCTGGAAGCCCCTAAAGTCCTGCACTTACAGCTCCACCTCTCCCGCCGAGTACTGTTTCTTCAGAGTGGCAGGAGTATATCGTTCCACGGAACTCGCACCGCCACAATAACGTCTTCTTCCCAAGGCTGTGGAATACCTCTTTGCTGAATATGGCCTTCTCGATCTTTCGTCGCCCAGCCGTTGGAAAGGAAAGGGGCTACCAATGATACTGGCAGCCCCTTTAGGAAATACTCTGGCAACCTTGTTGCACTTACAGGACATCAGGGTACAATACGTACCGTGTCGCTTCCCTTCACCAGCGTTCCATCATACAAACGACCTTCGAGGATTGCGCTGGTATCGTTTTCGTTCAGCTGCAAGGCGCTCGTTGTGACGTGAACAACCAGATCAAGCCTACCGTCGGCATCAACATCCTCTAGGGAATACATCTGCGTCCCTTTTCCCTTCAGAGCTAGGGCAGCCCCAGACAATGTAACGGAAGCAGGGTCTACTTGAGTGGCATCGAAGCTTGCCGTACTCAGAATTGCCACAGGTACGGTGCCGACGGAGCCGAGATTGATGCTGTTAGGGGAACTTCCCGGCTTTATATCAATTGGCACGGCGATCTTACCCTGGCAGACTGCCAGCCCCCGGTTCACGATGAAATTGTCGAAGGCCAGCTTAACGTCCTGGCCGGTAAATATGTTGTCATGGCTCCAGGCTGAGAGGCTGACGGCAGTATCATTTGTGGAAGTATATGCTGTGTTTATCGGGACCCAGCCGCCGGAAGCAAAATAGTAACCTGTCAATTGGTCGCCAGTTCGTACCAGTCGCAATTTTCCGGCAAAGTCAGCAGACTCGGTAATGCCATTAACTCCGTCACTGAAGTGGGCAAGGTATACCTCCCGCGGCCAGCCAGGAACGTCATTAGAGATATTGGCGCTGAAGTTGGTTCGTTCAACTGCCGCGGGAGAACCTAGATTTGCGGCGGCAAGCCCCACTCTAACTCCATTGGCAAACGGCCAGAGGAGGAGTTCGTAGTCGACCTGGACGTCAAAGTCGCCACGCAGCTTGCAAACGCTCGAATAACCAGCACCGAAAGCCGATCCATTGGAAAAGCTGGGAAAATAGATTTCTAGCTTTTGGTTTGTCTCGGACAGGGAAGGGCCGGTTCCAACCACGTTGGTCGTGCTCCAGAGGAGAGAATTAGCGTAGTTGTCATTAAAATTGTCTGACATTACAGTCTCTGCGGCGGTTGCCTGTGAATGGAAAGACGCGACGACAAGCAGGGTGACAAAGGCGATGAGCACCTTTGCGCAGACGGTTAGACAGTTTGCAACTTTTACGCTAGATACGTCGTTGTTCATTGTTGGCCCCTTATTTATTGTTGTTAACATCCCAGTTGGAGGCCAAAATAGTCGTTCGCTTTTAGATTGTCAAGATATTATTATTAACCTTCTATATAAAACCTTAGCGATTTTGTAGGCAAACATTAATATGCGCTTTATCAGCCACGGCCAATCCGGGGTAGGACAAAGCTAACCAGTGGATTATATGGCAAATATCCAATACCGGGCGTCATTCGTGCTTAGAGCCTCCTTTTTCCTGGGTAAAAAACGCAAATACGACAAGCATCAATCCCACGAGAAAGCAAAAAAACAAAAAAAGGGGCCAGATTTATTTCCACTGAAATAAATCTGGCCCCTTTATCCTTTATGTTTGAGTGAAGAGCATCACCAAGATTTTTTATGCTTTAGTCTGGCCCGTCTGCTTTTAGCCTTGACTATTCTCGGCTCTGCGCAGCATCGACGCTCCAGATCCCGCCCCCATGGGTGGAGATGAACAGAAAAACGAAGCAGTAAAGCACCGCGAGCTCCCCGTGGTTCTCAATCGGCAGCAGCGCCTTCGTTCCGTGCCCGATCCAGTAAGCGACGGCCATCTCACCGCTAACGATGAAGGCCGACCAGCTGGTGAATAACCCGATCATGACCAGGGTGCCGCCAATCAGCTCGATCGGACCGGCACCGTAGATAATAAAAGAAGGAACTCCGCCGGGCATAGGGCTCGGAATGCCGAACAGTTTCTGGGCGCCGTGCCATAGAAACAGAAAGCCAACGACGATCCGCATAAGCGCGTAGCACTGGGCATTGTAGCTCGACATGAATGGTTTCATGGGAACACCTCCTGTTGGGTTGTGGTGGACGAAAGACGTCCAATCGCTCTTTCTATCCAGCCGTTCGTTGACGTTACCTCCACTCCTGCGCATAATTATCCACCAGCTTTTCCACCTTCCGCCTGGTTGCAGCTTTCCACGGTCCCACTGCAACCAGGTTGAGGTTGTGGGGGGCGAACAGCTCGGCTGAGGCTGCCTGGATCGCTGCCGGGTCGAGGGCGGCCGCCTCTGCCTGGTCCGCTTCGATGTCGCGCGCCACCCCCATCAGTTCGCCCCAGCCATAGCGTACCTGCATTTCAAAGGTGGAATCCCGGCTGTAATCCAGATCGAAGAAATAGCTCTGGATAATCCGCTGCAGTTCGCTGGGCTCCATCGGCTCCACGGCCAGCCGCCGTGCCTCAGACAGGACCTCGGCCACGGCCAGCGGCAGGTTTTCCGTGGTAGTGGAAAGCTCAATGGAAAAGGCGCCGGTTTCCTCAAAGGCCGAGATGCCGGCATCGACCGAATAGACGATCCCCAGCCGTTCTCGCAGGGCCAGATAGAGTCTGGAACTGCCGCCACCGCAGAGGATTCGACGGATCAGCCTGGTGGCCATGATGCGCTGGTCTGGGCGGGCAAAGCCGCGGAAGGAGAGCTGCAGATTCACCTGGCTGGCGGAATCCTTGACAAAACTGGTTTGCGGGGTGCTCTGCAGAGAGGTTGCAGGGGTTGGCGCAGGGGGCGGCGGGGCGCTCCAGGCGCCAAAAATCTCGGCACAGGCCTTGAAGGCCACTTCGGCATGGATATCTCCAGCCATGGCGATCACGCAACCGGCCGGCACGTAGAAACTTGCCAGGTGGCCACGCAGGTCGGACTCGCTGATGCTGGCGATGGTTTCCAGGGAGCCGACGGTGGTTATTCCCAGGGGATGGCCGGGCCAGAGCAATTGGTTCGCCAAGTTATCGGGATTGATCTCGGCGCCATGCTCATTGATATCTTCGAGGGCTTCCTCGGTGATGATCCGTTTCTCGATGTCGAGGCCGGGGAAGGTGGGGCGGAGCAGCATGGAGGAGAAGAGTCGGACACCCTCGGCCAGATGCTCCGGATGGACGCGGGAGTAATAGCAGGTGGTTTCGGCATCGGTGGCGGCGTTGACGCTGCCGCCAATGGCTTCAAAGGCGGTTTCCAGCTCCAGGTTGGAGGGATGTTCCTGGGTGCCGCGAAACAGCATGTGTTCGAGGAAGTGGGAAAGCCCGGCCTTGGTCGGCGGATCGTTGCGCCCACCCACCCGCAGGTAGATGGCAATCTCGGCGCTGTGCAGGTGCGGCATCTCCACCGCCACCAGACGCAGGCCGTTGGAGAGGGTCATTTTGCGACAGGTAATCATCAAACCTCCGGGGAGAAACTAGATCAAGACAAATCAAGGCAAATTTGCCACAGAGTCACGGAGAGCACAGAGGAAAAACGTTAATCTTCTGTTATTTCAAGCTGGCAAAAACTCGAAATGTTTTTTGGTTGTATTTAAAGCTTTCTCCGAGACCTCTGTGTCTCTGTGGCGAAAATGATTTTGTAGTGGTTTCCGTCTACTGCTTCATGATCTGCGCGCTTTGCAGGGTAAGCCAAGCGACGGCCGCGTAACGGGCCAGCTTGCCGACAAAGACCAGCAGGGAAAAACGGACAAAATGGACCCTCAGTAGGCCTCCTGCCAGACAGAGCGGGTCTCCGACCAGTGGCAGCCAGGACAGCAGAAGTGACCAGGCCCCGTATTTGCTGTATATCTGCTCCGCTCTCAGCTCCGCCGCTGCATCAATGCGCAACACTCTGCGGATCAGGAAGGGGCCGCCAAATATCCCGATTGCATAAGTGGTGCAGGCACCCAGGTAGTTGCCGGCCGTAGCGACAGCCACCGCTGCAACTGGATCGGCCTTTTTCAGCAGCATCGCCACCAGCAGCCACTCTGACCCGAGGGGGATCAGGGTCGAGGCAAGGAAGCTCAAGGTGAACAGGGCCGGGTAAGCAGGGGTGCTGAGGAATTCGAGCATCGGTTCAAATTAGCGGAAAGGGTAGGTATTGTCAAAGGGTTTGCCGCAATTTCCCCTGTCTTTGTCCTCTGATGGATTGCAGGGGCCCGTCGTTTGTTCAATGGCCCGCCAGGGGAAATGGCAGGGGCAAATCTGCAGTCATCCATATGATTGTGTATATTGATTAACGTATGCTAATAAAACAACTTGACTTGGCCTGCATGTTGGTGCTATGGAATTAAGCATAGTTTTCATAAATACGGACGGGAGGTGGCGCATGGAATCGACGGCAAATTTAAGGTTTGGACTGGAGCTGGCGGGAGTTTTTCTGCTGACCGTTATATTTGCGTTTTGGGTGTTCTGTAAATTTCTGGGGAAGAACAGCAAGGATTAAATGCCAGCGAAAGTTGCCAAGGGGGAAACAACCCGATGCAGGGCCGGTGTCCGGAGCGGATGCCGGCTTTGCTTTTGATAGGTGGGCGAACAAGGCGTCGCTTCCTGGGCTGGCCGGGCTGTTCGCTGAGCACCGTCATTTTTCTCTTGACAGGTAACGGCTGGTTCAGTAATTATACCGCTATGATTTCCACCAGCTTCGTCACCTTTGCGAACTTTTGCTTTTGGTACGGCTTTGATTTTAGGCCGTCTGCCCAGGGTAGAGGTGCGATTTAGGGGGAGCTGGAACAAACCGTAAACGAGACCGAAAGCCGAGGGTGGACAGGAACTGACCCCCGGCTTTTTTAGTTGTTAAGACCAATAGCAGAGACCAAGGCCGGGGGGGATTCCTCCGGCCTTTTGCGTTTTCGGCCACTTATCAACGCCACAAAAGGAGCGAAAGGATGATCATTGTCATGAAAGCAGGCGCAGCTAAACAGGACCGGGATGAGGTGTTGAAGCGGATCAGGGAGTGCGGCTACCAGCCGCACGTGATTCACGGCGCCACTCGCGACGTGATTGGCGCGGTGGGGGATGATCGTGGCAAGCTGGTGCTTCAGTCGATTGAGTCGATGCATGGTGTGGAGAGCGTGGTTCCGATCCTGCAGCCGTACAAGCTTGCCTCCAAAGAGGTGAAACGGGAGCCAAGCGTCATTAAAATCAGTGAAGCGGTAAGCATTGGCGGTCGGGAGCTTATCGTCATGGCAGGCCCCTGTTCGGTGGAGAGCGAGAAGCAGATCATCGAGTCGGCGGAGGCGGTCAAGGCCGCCGGGGCCCAGATGTTGAGAGGCGGTGCGTTCAAGCCGCGGACCTCCCCCTACTCCTTCCAGGGGTTGGAAGAGGAGGGACTGAAGCTCCTGGCCAAGGCCCGGCAGCTTACCGGCCTCCCCTTTGTCACCGAGGTGGTCAATCCGGAGACTGCCGAGCTGGTGGCCGAGTATGCGGATATTCTGCAGATCGGAGCGCGCAACTCCCAGAATTTTGCCCTGCTGAAAAAGGTCGGCCAACTGAAACGCCCGGTGTTGCTGAAACGGGGAATGTCGATGACCATCCAGGAGTTCCTGATGAGCGCCGAATATATCATGAGTGAGGGGAACCAGGCGGTGATCCTCTGCGAGCGGGGAATCCGCACCTTTGAGACCGCTACCCGCAATACCCTCGATCTTTCGGCGATCCCGGTGCTGAAGGAGAAAACCCATCTGCCGGTAATCGCCGACCCTTCCCACGGCACCGGCCATTACCATTACGTGGCGCCGATGGCCTATGCCGCTGTGGCTGCCGGCGCCGATGGCCTGATCATCGAGGTACACCCCGACCCGGAGCATGCCTCTTCCGACGGCCCCCAGTCGCTCAAGCCGGCCAAATTCAACCTGTTGATGGCCAGGTTGCAGCTCTTTGCCGAGGCGGCCGAACGGACCCTGTAAGCCTAGATAATGCATTACCCCCGCGGCCGGTGAGGAACCCAGGGTAATTAGACCAGAATATTGTTGCGTCTTGGGGCGGATTCCATTAGTATTAGCGAAAGTTCATCTCAGGGGGGGGAAGGCCATGGGAAAGGTGCTGGTTTCGTTGGTGGCTTTGGGGTGTTGTTGTTGCGCAACTTTCGCGGCAGCAAAGATGCCCTACATGGGTGGCGAAGAGCTTAAGCTTGAAGCGCAGCAGGGTTTTACGCAGATTCTGGAGCTTTGGCGTGACGGCAAATATGCCGAGCTTTATGAACGAACCATTGCCAGTGGCAGCCAAAGCAAGGAGGCCTTTATCAAGAAGCTTGCCGTCTCTCTCCGCCGGCCGTCCTGCTGCTGGGAGCAGCTCCAGGAAGTGCGAGTGACGGTGAAGGACGACAGTACAGTCATTCTTCGGGCCAAAGTCGGCATGGAGCTCGTCGGTTCAGCCATCGACTTCCGCACCAGGCCGTTCAAGCTGGTGAAGGAGGAGGGGGTGTGGAAGGCGACCATGGCGGACATCCTCTCCCTTACCGGAGAGGCGAAAAAAAGTGCCAGTCGGAAGAAGCGCAGCGCGGTGAGCAAATCTGTAGCTTCCAATTGAGCGGTACGGAGTAAGTCCAGGAGCCGGCGCGACCATATGCAGCGGGCAGGTGCATCTGAGTTTTTTTCCAGGAGGGCCGGTTGACCATTGTCAGCCGGCCCTTCTTGTTTCGAGGTAGGAGACGTTTCAGTTTTCGTTTATCTTGCCGATAAGCGGAGGTAGATGAATGTTCGTAACGATTTGACGGCCCAAGGCAGGCGGGCAGCCGCAGGTCTGGGCTGGTGAGGTTCTTATGAAGATTGGGTCATCCATATCGGGCAAATTTGTCGCGATCCTGCTGCTCATCCTGGCTCTCGGTCAAGGGCTGGGGACCTTTCTCTATCTCCGGGATACCCGCGCCAGCCTTACATCTTCCCTTCATGCCAGGATGCAGCGGACAGTCAGTCAGGCCGCCCGGGTGAGTGCAGAGCCAATCCTAAATTACAACTTCGCCCTCCTCGACGCCTACCTCAGCGAGCTGTTGGAGGACCAGGACATTCAGTCCGTCAGACTCCTTGACCGAAACGGCGGCGTCATCAGGGAAAAGGGGCGGGCGCAGGGCGACAAGGCGCCGTTTGCCCTTAGCCACCCCATCAACATGAACAGCGAAGTAATTGGCACCGTCCAGCTTGACTATGTCGTCCAAACCGTCCAGACGAGCATGGAGAGGAGCATCCTGCTGATTCCGCTTTACCAGGGGGCCATGCTCTTGATCGTGGCGCTGGCAGTGATAGCCCTGTTTGGCGTCTATGTCAGAAAACCGGTTAATGAGATCAACTCAGCCGTCCAGCAGCTGACTGCTGGCGACCTGTCGGTCAGCGTGGCGGTGCGGAGTGAGGATGAAATCGGTTCCATTGCCAAAGGGGTGAGTATACTGGTCGGCCGGCTGTCCGTGGCCATATTGGAGATTAATGCCATCGCGGCGAATGTGGCAAGCGGCAGCAAGCAGCTGAGTGCCAGTGCCCAGCAGATTGCCCGGGGAGCCTCTGACCAGGCGGTGGCCGCCGAGGAGGCGTTAGCTTCTACCGAAGAGATGGCCATCAGCATCAGGTGCAACAGCGATCATGCCCGACAAACCGAAGAGATCAGCTTTAAAGCCGCGGCCGATGTCCGGGAGGCTGGCACTGCGGTGGCCGCGACCAAGCAGGCCATGCGCGAGATCGCGGGGAAAACCTCTATTATTGAAGAGCTTGCGCGGCAGACCAATCTGCTGGCGTTGAATGCAGCGATAGAGGCGGCGCGGGCAGGCGAGCATGGTCGGGGGTTTGCCGTGGTTGCCTCGGAAGTGCGCAAACTCGCCGAACGGAGTCAGCTGGCGGCAGCCGATATTGGTCAGCTCTCTGCCGACAGCGTTGCAGTGGCGGAAGAGGCCGGCGCACTTCTGGAAAGACTGGTACCCAATATCCAGAAGAATGCGGAATTGGTGCAACAAGTAAGCATCGCCAGCAGTGAGCAAAGCGGTGGCTCAGAGCAGATCAGCCGGGCAATCCAGCAGCTCGATCAGGTGATCCAGCTCAATGCCGGAGCGGCCGAACAGCTGGCGGCCACGGCCGAAGAGCTCTCTGCCCAGGCCGAACAACTGCAGGGGTCAGTGGCATTCTTCAGGACTGACGGCAGCTGGCCCGCCGTACCCGAGCCAGGCTAAGCCCTGCATGCCCGATAGCCAGTGCGTTGATAATTCAGGAATAGAGCTAAGGAGTTGCAGCTGGCATTGCTGACTAATCTGGCGTAGCTTTTGCTTTAAAACCGGCACGGCAAGGTTGACGACCACTGTAACTAACCAGCTGGCTCAGGTTCCCTTGGAGCAGGACGGAAGAGAGAGCGCGTCGAAACCATCCGCCACGAAAAAAGCTGTAATTACCATATCCCCAGTGTTTTGGCGGGTTGTGTGGCGTTTTTTGTCATGCTGGACAATAATCTACCTTGACATAATTGCCATATATTACTAAAAAGATGTAGCGTAACCGGAGTTGCGCAGCAGGCGAAGGCATTTCATTTTTGCTCAGGCTGACGGAGAGACCGTCTCACAGTTGCGGCGGAGGCGTCGGTGGTCAGGGTCATGAGGGGTAGTATGAATTTTGGCAAGTCGATTACGGGAAAGTTTGTTGCAGTGCTGCTGCTGGTGCTGGTGATGGGTCAGGGGGTCGGGACATTTTTTTATCTGCGGCATACCCGGTCAAACCTTGTGGATTCCTTGCACAAGCGGATGGCCAGGACCGTTAAGCAGGCAGCCGGCATCAGCGCCGAACCGATCATGAATTACAACTTCGCGCTGCTCGATTCCTACCTGAAGGAATCCTTGGAGGACGAAGACATCGAGACGATGCAGTTCCTCGGGAAAAAAGGCGAGGTTATCCGGGAACAGTCGATTAAGCGGGGCGAGCGACAGATATTTACCGTCAAGCAGCCGATCTCACTCTATGACGAGGTGATCGGCACAGTTATTATCAACTATACCACGACCACCATCGACGCGAGCATGAACCGAAACCTGCTGCTGATTCCGCTGTATCAGGGGTTTATGCTGGTGGTTGCGGCGCTGGTACTGGTGAGATTGTTTAATAGTTATATCAAGAGGCCGGTAACCGAGATCAACCGGGCGATCAACCAGATCACTGCCGGCGACCTGGCTGTCAGCGTGCCGATCTTGGGGAATGACGAAATCGGCAGTATCGCCAACGGCATCCGCTTTCTGGTGGAAAGGCTTGCGGCGACAATTACCAGAGTCAACGCAATCTCGGCGAATGTGGCGGAGGTGACTAATCAGCTCAACCAGACCTTCGACAAGGTAATCATGGTGGTTAATGACCAGCAGGCCTCCACCGAACAGGTGTCGGTGGCGGTGCGTGAGGCGACAGAGTCCCAACGGCAGATCATAGCCAATACCGACAGGCTGTTGTCTCTATCCAGCGATAACGTCTCGGCGCTGCTGCAGATGGGGGCTACCTCCGAGGAGATTGCGAACACCACCGAACTCCTGAACAAGAATGTCCATAACTCCTATTCCACCATGACGGAATTGTCTCATTCGGCACGGCAGGTGGCGGTCATGTCCAATGCGGTGTCTAGTTCGATCGAGGAAGCCTCCTCGTCGGTGGAGGAGATCTACCGCTCGGTCAAGCAGGTGGAGAGCATGGTGAAAGAGTCCGCCCAACTCAGCCATCAGACCACCAGCATCATCGCGGAAAAAGGGATTGCCTCGGTCGCCAATGCGACGACCAGCATGCAGGGCGTTGAATCGTTCATTGTGGCACTGACAGCCGCCATTGACCGTCTTGACAGCCGCTCCAAGGACATTGGCAAGATCCTGGCGGTTATCGAAGATGTCACGGAAAAGACCCGCCTCCTCAGTTTCAATGCCCAGATCATCGCCGCCCAGGCGGGCGAGCATGGCAAGGGCTTTGCAGTGGTGGCCAACGAGATGAAGGAGCTTTCCGACAAAACGGCGCTGTCGACCAAGGAAATCGAGAATATCGTCGCCACCATCCAGCATGAAATCAGTGAGGTGGTCGGCGAAACGCGGGATACCGTCAAGGTGGTCAGGAGCGGCAACGAGATCGTCGGCAAGACCGGCGACGTTTTGCGGGAGATCTTTAACGCGTCGCAGCACGCCACGGAAATCGCCAAGAGTATCGAACGCGCCTCCCTTGAACAGACCAAAGGCTTGGAACTGGTTGTGGGCGCCACCGAACAGATCAAGAACCGGATCTATGAGGTAAACCGCGCCACCACCGAGCAGGAGAAAAGCACCGCATTTCTGTTGCAGAATATCAGCCCGATCAAGGAGACCATGGAGGTCACCAGAAGGGCAACCGAGGAGCAGGTGGGGAGCACCCGGCTTATTTCGAATAATATCGAGCTGGCCAACCAGAAGACCGCCGACATCGCTACCGCGTCTGCCGAGCAGCAGCAGCTCAATGAGCAGATTATTACCGCCATGGAAGGGGTGATGAAGCGGGGGAAGGAAACGGTGCGGGAAGTCAAGGGGGTCGCCGGCTTCATCACCTCGCTACGTGAGGATGTGGAGGCGCTGAAGAAGGAAATGGAGGTCTTCCGGACCTCGGTTAAGGCCCCTGCAGCTCAACTGGCCAGTGTTCCACAGCCGGGAGAGGCGGATGACGACCACGAAGCACCGGCCCATTCGTTTCCGCCGTTGCCGGAAGAGCCGTCCCAGCGCAACAGCCCCTTCACTTTTTAGGGTGCAGCGGTTGCGCCCTGTGACAACGGAAGATTCTTGTGTGTAGTGCAGATCACAATCGAGAGAGGAGAATACAATGTCTAAAGGTTTGCTGAGCAAGATGCTGTTCGGGTTGGTTTGTTTCCTCATGGCAGCGGCACCGGTGCTGGCCGAAGAGGGGTATCCGCTACGGGCCGAGTTTGCCAAGGTGAAGTACATCACCACCGACACCCTCAAACGGGATTACAAGAAAGTGATTATCGTCGATGTCCGGTCAAAGCTGGAATTTGACGTTATTCACATCAACAAGGCGATCCATATCCCGGTCGCCAAGGCTACCTTCACCAAGGAGCTGGAAAACCTTCGGAGCAAAACCGCAGCTGAGCCGATAGTGTTCTACTGTAACGGTCACACCTGCAAAAAGGCCTATGAAGCGGCCGAGCAGGCCATGGACCAGGGCTTCCATAATGTGTTCGCCTATGATGCGGGGATCCATGAATGGACCATTGCAAATCCTGACAAGGCTACGCTGATGGGTAAAACACCGGCTGCCAAGGATAAACTTATCTCCCATGAGGCGCTGGCCAAAAGAAAGATCAGTTTTGCGGAATTCAAGAAGCGCGCAGAGAAGGACGATGTGGTGGTGATCGACATCCGTGAACCGTTCCAGCGCAAAGAGATCCCGCAGCTCCCCAAACTGCGCAATATCCCTTCAGACCGGCTCGTCCAGTTACTTGCCGCCAAAGAATTCAAAGGTAAGCAGCTGCTCATTACCGACGCGGTTGGCAAGCAGGTCGAATGGCTCCAGTATTACCTGGAGAACAACGGCTATAAAAACTACTATTTCCTGGACAAGGGTGCGTTGAGCGCCGATGAGGCTGGTGCGCTCAAGTAGATAGTTTTTTGCCAAGTTACCGGATGGACATTAGTCAAAGGAAGCCCGGCTGACAAGCCGCCGAAGACAATTGCCGCGGCCTGCCAGATTATTACGGCAGGCCGCGGCTGTTTCCGGCCACGTGGCGAAGCTTGGGAAAATGGTGGGAGAGAGACCGGGCGCGGAGCGGTTATGGTCATCAGCAGATTGGTATTAATGGCGGTGGTTGCGCTGATGCTGGCGGCATGTCAGGGGCCGGGAGGAGTGGGCCGAGTCCCTGGAGGCACCCTGGCCGATCCCGGCACGGGTGCCCCGGTCGCCAGCAAAAAAACCGACCCTGGGGCCGAAACAAACCGCCCCGCTGCTGCCACCAGCATCAGTCCCCCCGTGGCGAGTGGCAGTGCTGCGTTGATTCTCTATGTGAGTAATCAAAGTTTTGCGATAAATCCGGTGGAGATCAAGGTCTTTATCGATGGCCGCAAGGTTATCGATGACAAATTCAAGATCAAGTACCAGCGCAACTGGCGTAAATACCAATTTGAGCTGGCAAAGGGGACACATCGCCTACGGATCGAAGCCACTAACGGCGATGCGACCTGGGGAGAATCACTCGACATCACCCGAAAACAGTGGGGGGTCATCAATTACTGGTGCCAGCCGAAGGATGCGGAAAGTCTGGCGACCACGGTAAAGAAGATCACCTTTGAGCTGAAGAGCGAGCCGTTCTATTTTGACGAGTAGCGAAACCTCGTCGCATCTATCTGTGGAGGATGCCTGCCTTCCTCGCCTTCTCCGTATCCCCTTTTAGCCGATCATAGGCGGTGCGGTCTTTGATGACCGGCAGCGCAAAATCCCCGCTGATCCACCATTTGTCCGGCAGGTACACCCATGGCGCAAAGCTCGAAATGGTGTAGCCGACGGTTGTTTCAATCGGCTCCAGCGCCTGCATTCCCCGGATAAAAAGCCCTTGCCGGTTGGCAACCACGCTCTGCTTCCCTTTGAAGGGGAATGCCCCGTCGCCACCATACTCCCAGCTCACATCCTGGCGCTGCTCGCCATCGGCCCGGCCGTGACAGGAATCGCAATCGCGGCTTCTGCCGTATTTGTGCGAGATCCTATCCAGCTGGATCCAGAGGAGCGCCTGGTTGTTCTCGGGAAGCCCGCCGCTCAGACCAACGTAGCCGTAAGCATCATCGGTTCGTTGCAGGTCAGGGAGCGTCTTTGGCCAGCGCCAGTGGAGGCCGGGTTTCAACTCCGCGCTTTTCTGGTTCATGACCGCCATCGGGTACGGTTTGACCGGAATCCAGCGGCCGCTCTGGTCACGGAGCAGAATCGGTTCATGCATGGTGCCGTAATAGTCGTTGAACTTGGCGAAGGGGGTCTGGCTGCCGGCTAATTTGCCGGGGCCCCAGAAGGTCCCCTGATAACCACCCACGTCCTGCACATGGCACGCAGCACAGGTCAGTCGTTGGTGTACCGACTTAGCCAGGGTCTTGACCGCAGAGGCATGGCACTTTTCACAGGTTGCCTGTCTTTTCACCATGCCATGACCCAGTAGAGGTTCGGTGGCGGCGGTGCTGTGACAACCAAGACAGCCGACCTTGTTAACTGCGTGCAGATCCGCTGCAGCCCCTTCCGGGAAGGCATAGCTCCCTCCGAAATATCCAGCGCCGCGCCGGCGTTCTTCTGGTCCGGCGTGGCAGATGGTGCCCCGACCACCGCCATAGCAGCTCTGGGGTGGTGGCAATTTGGCAAAGGTGTGCATGCCGCTGGCCGGTTTGGTCGGGTCGTGGGCCATGGGGGTATAGTGGCAGTCAAGGCACCCCACGTGGCAGGTGTTGCAGGAGCGCTGGTTAAGGAGGCTCGTCTCCTTGGAGAAGGGGACCGCGGTGGTGGCGGCGATCTTTGCATAGTTGTCGCCAAACCAGACTCCGCAGTTGTGGGGGCCACGGCTGGGATCGCTCCAGCTCTGGTACTGACTCTGTTTGGCATTGCTCCCCATGGCGCTGGAGCGGAACTCCTTGAACTGCCGTGGATGGCAGCTGCCGCAAGTTTTTGCCAGCAGGGCAAAATCCTGACTGAGGGTGGCAGGGTTCTTGTCCTGATAGATAAGCTGCTTGACCGACGGGTCTACCACTTTCCGCCCATCCTTTATGTCGAGGTATGTAAAGGTCTGCAGGGGGGGATTCCCCTTGCCGATGATGTCGAGCGGCAGGCGTCGCTCGGTAGGCTCGGCGTTTAAACCCTGCTTCCTCACCAGCAGCAGCCGACCCAGACCCTGGTGGGCCTTGTCCTTGTCCTGCGCGGTTGGGTCCCCCAGATGGCACGCGCTGCAGGTGGCGGGCATCCCGGATTGGGCCTGCACCTCTGCCTGAGTGACGGTGAAGTGGGGAAAGCCAAGCTCCGTCATCCGGCCGCGGTTTTCGTGACAGGTCAGGCAACTGCTGATAGGCTCGTCCGCCGGCAAAACCTGTGGCATTGCCAGCGCCAGGATACAGATGCTGCAGATGATGGGAAGATGCATGGTTTTACCTCGGACTGGCAGGGTGGGATACTCCCCCAGTGTAACCAGAACAGCGGCGTTCGTCAAATCATCTGCATAATATCCGGCCGGTGAATCGTTCTTGACGCTGGTGGTGCATTCGGGTAGGCTGAACAGATGGATATTATGACTAACAGAGAAAACAAACCGGAGCTCCTCGCGCCTGCGGGGTCGCTGGAAGCCTTTTTTGCCGCCATGGAGAAGGGGGCCGATGCGGTCTATGTGGGGCTCAAGGAATTCTCGGCGCGGGCCAAGGCGAAAAACTTTACCTTGGCCCAGCTGGAAAAGCTGATCGCCTACGCCCACGGCCAGAACCGGCGAGTTTATGTCACCCTCAACACTTTGGTCAAGGAGCAGGAACTGCCGCAGCTGGTTGAGACCCTGGCGGCCCTGGAATGGATGAGGGTTGACGGGGTGATCCTGCAGGATATGGGGGTGTACCGGCTGATCCGCGAGCATTTCCCCGGCATCCCGCTGCATGCCTCGACCCAGATGACCATTCACAACTCTCTCGGGGTCAAGCAGCTGGAGGAACTGGGCTTTGCGCGGATCGTCCTGGCGCGGGAACTCCACATCGACGAAATCGGCGCGATTGTGCAATCCACCAAAACCGAGATCGAGTGTTTCATCCATGGCGCGCTCTGCTTCTCCTTTTCCGGCCAATGCTACTTTTCCTCCTTCCTCGGTGGCCATAGCGGCAACCGTGGCCGCTGTGCCCAACCCTGCCGGCGCCAGTACAAATACCGGGGGAAGGAGGGGTACTACTTCTCCACCAACGATTTTTCCAGCATTGATATGGTGCCGCAGCTGATCGAAGCGGGGGTGGCCTCGTTCAAGATTGAGGGGCGGATGAAATCGGCCGAGTACGTGGCGAGCGTGATCGGCGCCTACCGAATGGTGCTCGACGCCCCGCCTCTACGGCGGCTGGCGGTGGTGGCCGAAGCCAAGGAGCTGCTGAAACTCTCCTTTGGCCGGGTGCCGACCCGGGGCTTTCTCGCCTCCAAGGCCCCGACCGACATCGCTACCCCCTCCCTGAAGGGGGCAACCGGCCGCTTCCTCGGCGAGATCAAGGCGATCAAGGGGAACCGTCTCACCTTTGAGAGCCGCGATCGACTTCACGTGGGGGACCGGCTCCGGGTCCAGCCGAAGAGCGACATGGCAGGGCGGGCCTTTACCGTAAAGGAGCTGTTCCTCGGCAAAGAGCAGGTGATGGCCACCCGCGAGAAGGCCCTGGTCACCACCACTGCGCCGTTTGCCTTCAAGTTGGGGGACACGGTGTTTAAGGTCTCGTCCGAGACCGCCTTCACCATGAGCGAGGCCGCCTGCATGAAAAGGCTGGCGACGGCAGAAGGGGAGAAGCTCCCCTGTGGACTGTCATTGGTTCTGGATGGGGAGAATTTGCGGGTAACCGCGCGACTCCCCCACCAGGAGTTTGCCCTGGTCTTCCCGCTCGGAAAGCTGGAGTCGGCCAGAAGCACCGATATGGTGGCGGTTCTGCGGGGGCAGTTCGACAAAACCGGCGACACGCCGTTTTTGCTTGAATCGCTCCAGGCCCCGGATTTCCCGGCGGTTTTCATCCCACCGGCCCGGCTCAAGGAGATCCGCCGCGAATGTTACCGGCAGCTGGCCAGCCTGGCCATTGGCGAGGCAAATAAACGGAGGGAGGCAGGGACCAGGCGGGCACTTGCTGCGTTGGTAGGAGAGCGGCCGGCAAAGGGGGAACGGCGGGCGGAAGTGGTGGTTAAGGTGGAGAGTCTCCGCGATTATCATATACTGCACCAGCATGCGATTGACGCCATTGTCCTGCCGGTCTCCCGGGCCAACCTCCACCAGCTGCCGGCGTTTAGCCGCAAGCTGAAGGGGAAAGAGGGGCAGATCATCTGGCACCTGCCGTTCATCATCTTCGACGAGGCGTTGCCGTTTTACCGGGAGGCGCTGGCGGCCATCAGCAGTTATGGTTTCCGCCGCTTCGAGTTGGCCAACCTCTCCCACTTCCCGCTCCTGAAGGGACTCGACGTGGAGCTTTGTACTGACTACCGTCTCTATTCCCTCAACAGCCAGGCGCTGATGACCTGGCAGGAGTTGGGGGCTTCAGTTGCAACCCTCTACATCGAGGACGACGCCGACAACATGGCCGCGCTGCTCCGCACCGACCTTGCCATCAGGAAACGGGTGCTGGTCTATTCCGGGGTGCCGGTGATCACCTCCAAGATCAGGATCAAGGATGTGAAGAGCGATGCGCCGGTCGTGTCCGACCGTGGCGAAGCCTATCAGGTGGAGGTGAAGGACGGCCTCACCCTGGTGACGCCCGCCACCATGTTTTCTCTGACCTCATTCAGAGGACGTTTGCAGGAAATGGGGTGCGCCTCGTTCGAACTGGATCTGGCACAGCTCCCTCCGGAGAAATGGGGGCCGGTGCTGGATGCCTTCGGCCGCGGCACGGCGCTGCCGGGGACTACAGAGTTCAATTTCAGCATGGGTCTGGTGTGATTCGTGCGGCGTTAGCCGTGCGACGTGCAGCGGTCTTAGTGTTTGGTTTTAACGTCGCACGAACAACGTCGCACGTCGCACGATAAGGAACATTATGAATGATCATCTGGTGCGAATTATTACCAAATCTGGAACGGTCCGGGCGCTGGCCTGCGTGACCACCGGTCTGGTCAAGGAGGCGTGTGGCCTCCATGGCACCATGCCGACCGCTTCTGCTGCACTCGGGAGGGCTTTGACCGCTGGGGCGCTGATGGGGGCGCTGTTGAAAACCGGCCAGCGGGTGTTCCTCAAATTCGAGGGGAACGGGCCGCTGCGGAAGATTGTCGTTGAGGGGGAGAGCGACGGTACGGTGCGCGGTTATCTGGCGGACCCGCTGGTGGACCTGCCGCTAAAGGATGGGAAGCTCGATGTGGGGGGCGCCCTGGGGCGGGCCGGCTTCCTCTCCGTCACCAAGGACCTGGGGATGAAGGAGCCGTACCGGGGGATGGTGCAGTTGTTGAGCGGCGAGATAGCCGAAGATTTAACTCTTTATCTGACCGAGTCGGAACAGACCCCTTCCGCGGTCGGCCTCGGGGTCTTCGTTGAAGCGAACGGCGAGGTTTCCGCCGCCGGCGGGTTCCTCATCCAGTCGCTGCCGCCATTCGATATGGAGGCGGTCGACCAGCTGATGGAGCGGATCGGCAAGCTCCAGTCAGTGACGGCCCTGCTGCGCCAGGGACAGACCCCGGAACAGCTGCTCGATACATTGTTCGCCGGGATACCGTACGACATCCTGGAGAAGCGGGCATTGGCCTTTCGCTGCTCCTGCAGCCGGGAAAGGATCGAACGGGTCCTCCTCTCCCTCGGCAGCAAGGAATTGGCCGATCTTATCCAGCAGCAGGGGGAGGCCGAAGTCACCTGTGAATTTTGCCGGGAGAGCTACCGCTTCGATCGGCAAGAGCTGGAGCGGCTGCTGGTGGAGCTTGGCTGAGTTCACCGGCGCTTTTACCTCTTCGGTGCAGGCTTGCACGCATTTTGGCATTGCTCAACCTGGACATCCCGCCATGGCATGGTAGAATTGGACCTGAGTGACACCATATCCATTTAGGGGGGAATCCATGCAAACGGCAAAGGGCTCAAAAGAACTGTTGGCTTTGATGAACAAAGGGATAGCGAGGGAGTTGCAGGTTTCCATTCAGTATATGTGGCAGCATGTGCTCTGGCGCGGGGTCAAGGGGTTCACGGTCAAGGACGAGATCAAGAAGATCTCCATTCAGGAGATGAAGCACGCCGAGCGGATTGCCGAGCGTCTCTATTATCTTGGCGGGCGGCCAACCACCAAGCCGGAACCGATCATGGTCGGGGATACCTTGAAGGAGATGATCGCTCAGGATATCAAGGATGAAGAGGGTGGAATCGAGCTCTACCGGGAAATCATCGCCCTTGCCAGAAAAGAGGGGGATGAGGTGACCGGCCATATGTTCCGGGAGATCCTTGAGGAAGAGGAAGAGCACCACGATACCTTCACCACCTTACTGGAAGACCTCTAGTAATCGATCTTGCAGGGCAAAAGTGCTTGAGTCCATTAATTATTGTTTACGGCCGCCATTGTCGGGAGATTCCCGACGGGGCGGCCGTAATATTTTCTGCCGTGGCAGTCGCAAATCTCCGCTGAGCCGGTATAATTCAAATATATCCCCCGAGGTGCCTATGAAGATCTACGATATCAGCGTTCCCCTCTCTGGCGAACTACCGGTCTATCCCGGCGATCCGCCCCTGGAGTTGGTGCCGGTGACAAGCCTGGCGCGGGGGGACGACGCCAATGTCACCCGCCTCACCATCACCACCCACAGTGGCACCCACATCGATCCCCCCAGCCATGTGAGCAATCACGGCATTTCGGTTGACCAGCTACCGCTTACCCTGTTGCTGGGAAGGGCGCTGGTGGCTGAAATCCTTGGGGTGAAGAGCATCGGCAGGAAGGAGCTGGCGAGGTTGCCCCTGGCTGGTGAGGAGCGGCTGCTGCTGAAAACCGACAATTCACTCCTCTGGAATCATCCAGGCTTCTCTGAAGAGTATTGCCATCTCACCATGGAAGCTGCCCACTACCTGACGGAAGTGGGGATAAAACTGGTCGGGATCGACTATCTATCCATCGAGCGGCTTGACGGTGACGGTGCCGTCCATCGCCAGCTGCTCGGCAACGGCGTGATCGTCCTGGAGGGAGTGAACCTGGAGGGGGTGCCGGCTGGGATTTATGAATTGATCTGTCTGCCGCTGAAGATTAAAGGCGGGGACGGCGCGCCGGTGCGGGCTGTATTGCGCCGCCGGGAGGGGGTGGCGGCGCCCGCCGAGTTTGATCCCCATACCTCCAAGTGGCCGCTTGCCTGATGGATACGTTGCCATGACCAGAGCAAAACGTGACATGACCGCCAGGGAAAAAGAGCTCCTGGAAAGCCTGGTAAAAGAGCGGACTGACGAGCTCCGGCTTGCCAATGAGCGGTTGTTCCTTGCCAATCAAGTGAAGGCGGAGTTTTTGGCCCACATGTCGAAGGAGCTGCAGGCGCCGCTTGGTTATATCATTGACGTTGCCGCTCAGTTGCACGATGAGGGGGCCGGTCCGCTCAATGCTGCCCAGAAAGGGAGTCTTGAAGCAATAATTGAGAGCAGCGGACGACTCAGTTCCATGATGGCGAGGATTTTGGAGCTGTGTAAGGTTGACATCGGCATGACTCGCTTTTTTCCCCAGCGCTTTTCAGCGGCCGAGGCTCTGACCAAGAGTGTGGAGAACTTGCGGGCGCTCTCCGGGAGGCTAGGCATCAGCATTAGGCAAAACTATCAGCCGGATTTGCCGCCGATCAATGCCGATGAGCACAAATTCGCCTTTATCCTGGAGGAACTCCTGACCAATGCCCTCAATTTTTCTCGGGCGGGGTCGCAGATAACCGTCAGCGCCCGGGAGGTGACGTTGGCTGGTGACGCTGAGCGCAAATTCCTGGAAGTTGCGGTAACCGACCAGGGGCTTGGCATCAGCGAGGCGGACCTGGAGCATATTTTCCTCGGTTTCGAGCGGGGCCAGGCCGGTGCTAGCCGGCCAGGTGCCTTGGGGCTCGGGCTGGCCCTGGTGAAGCGGTTTGTAGAACTGCACGGTGGCAGGATTTGGGTTGACAGCCATCTGGGGGAAGGAAGCACTTTTACCTTCATCCTCCCGGAGGAGGGGCCGCTGACTCTGGAATGGGTTACCCCCAGGGTAATGCTGGCGGTGACGGAGCCGGAGCTCCTGCAGATGCTCGACCATTTCCTCCAGGAACAGGGGTACGAGATTGTCCCAGTCAGGAACGGCCTGGAAGCCCTCAACATCGGAATTGACACCCCCCCTGACCTGTTCTTGCTCGAAACGGCCCTGACCGAGTTGAACGGCTTTGAGGTCTGCCTGCGGCTGAAATCCCACGACAATACCAGGCATGTGCCGGTGGTGATGGTCAGCCCCCAGGCTGGCCAGGAGGAAAAGCGGAAAGGAGCCGAGGCGGGGGCCGACGGTTTTTTTGCCGCCCCCCTCGACCCTAACGAACTGCAGCCAAAGCTTAAGGCCCTGGTGAACCAGAAACTGAACTACGAGTTCCTGAAAAAGAGCTATGAAATTGCAGCAGCCCAGGCCTATACCGACCCCATGACCGGCCTGAACAACGTCCGGCAGCTCTGGATCTCGCTAGATCGAGAGCTGGAGAGGGCTCGACGCTATGGGCACTTCTGTTCACTGGCCATGATCGACATCGATTTCTTCAAGAACTACAATGATCGGCACGGTCACCTGCAGGGGGATGAGGTGCTGAAGAAGGTGGGGGAACTGTTCCGGGAGAACCTTCGCACTTCGGACATCGCCGTACGCTATGGTGGGGAAGAGTTTATCATCATCATGCCGGAGACCGGCAAAGAACTGGCGCTGGTGGTGGGAGAAAAGCTGCGCAAGACCTTCGAGGAATACCGCTTCCCCCATGAGGAAACCCAGCCTGGGGGCGCGCTCACCATCAGCATGGGGATCGCCACCTTCCCGGAGGATGCCGCCACCTCCAGAGAGCTGATCGACAAGGCGGACAAGGCCCTCTATCGGGCCAAAGAGACCGGTCGGAACCAGGCTGTGGCCTGGCAGGATGGGTAACGCATGGTATAATATAATTAACAGGATGAGCCAACCGAGAAAGGAGATGGCAGCTATGTCAAAGGGCGCCCAGAAAATTGCACCGGAGGAAAAAGGTCAGATGACCGCGCGCAGCACAGATGTCTATCGGTCGAAGCGGGGGTATCGGGAAGTGTCCCTCTGCAAGAAGTGCGGTCTGATCTACCGGCAGAAACGGTGGGAGCTGGATGAAAAGGCGTTGGCTCGGCTGAAGGGTGCGGCTGACGTTCACCAGGTGGTTTGCCCCGCCTGTCAGCGGATGGAGGACAATCTGCCTGGCGGCGTGATCACCCTGGCCGGCAGCTATCTGCGCGAGCATGAGGAGGAAATCCTCGATCTGCTGAAAAACGCCGAGATCAACTCGCGACTGAAAAACCCCCTCGGCCGGATCATGGAGATCAACCAGGAGAAGGACGTGATTACCATCGCCACGACCGAGGACAAGCTGGCGCAGAAGCTTGGCCGCCAACTGTACAAGGCGCACGACGGTGAGCTCCATTACCACTGGAGCCACGATCAACGTTTTGTGCGGGTCAATTGGACGAGATAGTTAAAAAAAGGGGGCACATCCTGGTGCCTCCTCTTTTGCCCGGCGGAAGGTGCCGTTACTACCCATTTCCGCTAGCGGCAGCGCTGGCGGAACGGGCAGTGGCTCCCATCGCACCCCTGGAGGAGGCCGAAATCAGTTTCCGCTTCCCTGGCCCTAATCGCCTCCATGGTCGCAAGCAGCAGCGCTTCAAAGGAAGCAAGCTCGCAGACAATCGCCGCCGCACCTCCCCCCTTGAGAAAAAGTAGTTTCCCTTCGACCCGTCTGCCGGGATAACCCTTGGCCAGGGCGAGCATGTAGGTGCTAAGCTGGAATCGGTAGCCTTCAAGGTCCGCCTGATCCTGCTGCAGATACTTGTAGTCGTAAACCGTTACCACCTCGTCAGCTACCGCGACCAGATCCATGGTCCCTTTCAGGTAATAGCTGGCGGAGCCGCAGATTTTCAGGAAGAACGGATGTTCGCGCAGCAACTGTTTGCCGGCAAGCTCCTGCCGCAGAGTGGCGGCCGCCAATGCCAGCACGTTATCGATCACCTCACCCACCTCCTTCATTGGAGGGCCGACCACGGTCAGCGCCGCCTGTCGTTCGCAGGCGGCGCGCTGCAGGGAAGCATCTGCGCCAAAATCGAGGCGCTCCAGCATGGCGTGGGCCAGGTTCCCCTGTTCGAGGGGAGAGAAGCCGGGCGTGCTCCCTTGCCACTGTTGGGGCCGGTCCCCCAAAAGCTGGGCAAACAGACCTTCGTCGAGGCCCATCACGGCCTTGTAATAGTATTTGCGCGGGCAGCGCTGATAGTCTTCCAGTGCCGTGGGAGAAAAGACCATGGTCGTAGGGCGCGGCGGCCGATAGTCGAGCGAGCGCTGGACAGCATCAGTCCAAGCATCGCTGGAGAGCTCGGTAGGGCGAACGGCTACGGCCTCCTGGCTTGGGACCGCCGCCAAGGGGGGCGCGGCAAAGCCACTTATTTTAAGCAGCGGGGCGGCGGGAGTGGTAGAGAAGGCATCCACCCAGGCGCGCCATTCGCCGCGGCCTTCCCCGGAAAGGACCAAGTAGTCACGGGCACGGGTCAGTGCTACGTAGAAAAGTCGCTTCTGTTCGGCAGCCTCCTTGTTGCGGCGCAGTTCGGCGATCTGCTGAAACGCCAGGGTGGGAGTTGCCTCGCCGCCGGGGATCTGCAGCCTCAGGCCGAGGCCGAGGCTTTCATCATACTTTATCGCGGCATGGTCGGGGGGGAGGCCTCCCCCCAGTTCCGGGACGAAGACGATGGGAAATTCCAGCCCCTTGCTCTGATGAATGGTCATCAGCCGCACCACATCCTCGCCTTCGGCGGCGATGGACGCTTCCGCCTCGGTTGGCTCTGCCTCTACCAGGGCGGTCAGCTGATTGACAAAGTCACGCAAGGCCCCTCCCCGTTCGGCAAAGGAGCGGGCGAACTCCAGGAACTTGCGGAGGTTTGCCACCTTCTGTTCCCCCTGGAAGGTGGTCAGCAGGGTGGCTGCAAAGCCGGTGGCGCTGAGGCACTCTTCGAGGAGCTCGGCCAGGCTCAGTCGGTCTTTCAGCGGCTTCAGCCGGGCAATGAGGCTGGCGAGGCCAGCAAGTCTTGTCTGGTCGGGCCCAGCGATGCGCTGCCAGGTGAGCGGGTCTCTGGGGGGGACGGCGGCGCGAAAATAGTCGCCCCAGCCAGCCAGGCCAAGTTCGTTCTGGCCGAGCAGATAGAGGGTTTCGTCGGAGATGCCGCAGAGCGGGGAGCGGAGCACGCCGGCCAGGGCGGTCAGGTCCCCGCCAAACTCCAGGTATTTGAGAAAGTTGAGGAGGTCGAGGAGCTCCTGGCAACGGTAGAAGCCTTTCCCCTTCACCACGTAAAAGGGGATACCCGCCTGGCGCAGCTCCCGCTCAAAGATCTTCAGGTTGCTGAAGCGGCGAAAGAGGATGGCAATGTCGCCGAATCTGGGGGGGCGGGGGACGAAGACGGTTGTCGCCTCTCCCCCATTGCCGCTGACTGTTTGCCGGTCAAAGACCGCCACCCCTTCGGGTGCTGACACCAGGCGGCGGATCTTCCCGGCGATGGCGGCTGCCTCCAGGCGCCGCTGTTCATCGGCGCCTTCGCCGGTGGCGATACGGATGAGCTCGACGCAGGGGGTAGGGTCCTGCTCCTGACGCTGGGGCGCGAGGAGGTCTCCCGTGCCGTACTTCACCTCAAACTCGGCCCCGCCGACCATGACGTCGCTGAACAGCTGGTTGACGAAGGCGATGAGCGCCGGCCGGGAGCGGAACGACTCCTGGAAATAGAGGTTCTCTCCGCCATTGGCGGCGAGCTCCCGCTGGATCTGACTGAACACGGTGACATCGGCGCCGCGGAAGAGATAGATCGACTGCTTCGGGTCGCCGACAATGAACAAGCGCTGCTCCCCGCCGCAGAGCAGCTCCACCAGCTCCTTCTGCAACGGGTTGGTGTCCTGGAACTCATCCACCATCACCACCGGGAACTTTTGCCGGTACTCCTCGCGGAGCTCGGGGTCCCGGAGGAGCAGGTCGCGAGTCTTCAGCTGCAGATCCTCGAAGTCAAGGGCGCCACGCTGCACCTTGCGCCGGCCATAGGCGGCTTCCAGCTGCAGCAGGAGGTGCAGGAGGGCAGCAACCAGCGGGGTGCTCAAAATCTGATGCCAGGCGGGAATCAAGCTATCGAGGCAGTCGGTCAGCTGGTCCCGGACCGGTTTCTCCTTCCCCCAGTTGCCGGCGATGCAGCAGCGCATGGCTGCCAGCAGGCGCGGAGTGTCCCTGGAGTCGGGATCGAGGGGGGCGTGCTGCAACAGGGGAGGCAGTTCCAGGAGTCTTTGGTGAAAGACCGCCTCCTTGGTTCCGAGAATCCGCATCACTTCAGGCAGCAGCCCCTGCAAGCGGCGGCTCTCCTCACGAAACAATGTGTGGGCACGCTCCTCCCAGGCCGCGGAGGTGCCGAGCAGGGCGGCATTATCTTGCTTGCTGCCGGTCCGCTGCCAGTGAAGATTGATCAAATGTTCCCGGAGTCCCTTGCCATGCCCTCTTCCTGAGAGCGGAAACTGCTCGAGGAGCGCGCGGATTTGCGGCGAGCGAGCGGTCAGCTCTGCCTTGATCACCTCTTCCAGTGCTGCCTGCAGCTCGGCTGCCGAGGTGAAGGCGTCGAGTACGGCAAAGGCGGGGTCGACACAGGCCTCGGCGGGGTTTTCCCGCAGAATCCTGGAGCAAAAGGCGTGAAAGGTGGAGATATTAGCTGCCGGCAGAGTGCGTAAGAGTTTGCCCCAGTCAGCGCCATGCTCAACTTGCTGCAGCCTTTTCTTTAGCGCCTCCCGCACCCGTTCCTTCATCTCGGCCGCAGCCTTGTCGGTAAAGGTGATGGCGACAATCTCCTCCACCGCCAGAGGCCGGGGGAGCGAGGTTTCGCCGGCCAGCAGCCGCAGGTAGAGTTCCACCAGCGCGGCGGTCTTGCCGGAACCGGCCCCGGCCGAGACCACGATGCTGCTGTCGAAGCCGAAAACCTGTTGTTTTACCTCGGACCACTGCATAGTTATTCCGTGAGCTTTGCTATATCGATCCCATGCCGCAGGCACTCATCGACAAAGGCTTGATCCAGCGGCGCAACCGCCTCCATACAGCGGCCAGCGGCGGCGGTGAAAGACATGGACCGGCAGTGGAGCATCATGCGTGCCGCTTTCGCGCCGCCATAGGTCTGATCGCCGATGATGGGGAGGTCGGCATGTTCCAGGTGGACCCGGATCTGATGGGTGCGGCCGGTGAGCGGGCGGGCTTCCAGCAAGGTTGCGTCAAGGCCCCTGGCCAAGACCCGGAATTCGGTCTGGGCCTCCTTGCCGGGGCTGGCCACACCGTAGCGTGATTTGCCAACCTTGGCGATCGGCGCGTCGACGCTCCAGCCATCTTCTGCCGGCCTGCCGCTAACCAGGGCACAGTAAAGCTTATTCACCGCTCCGTCGTGCAAAAGCTTCGAAATCTGGGCGGCGGCCCGGCGGTTCTTGGGAAAGAACATCACCCCGGAGGTGCCCCGGTCGAGGCGATGGACAATCATCACCGGCTCGTTGATCCCGAGGCTCTTCAAATAGGTTCCCACTGCATATTCCACGGTCCCCTTCAACTGGTAGGGGGAGCGCTGGGAGTTGATCCCGGCCGCCTTGTTCAATGCCAGGTAGTCCTCGTTCTCCAGCAACAGCTCGTCCTTACGGTAGGCGACTTCCTGGCAGCGCTCCGCTTCCATCACCCCGAAGATCAGCTCATCACCCTCCTTCAGAACTCGTGACGCCACCCGTACCATGGATTGGTTGATGGCGCACCCTCCCCAGTCAACGATCTGCCGGATTCTGGTCTTGGACAGTTCCGGGAACAGGGCCTTTGCTCCGTCATCCAGCCGCAGGCCGGCCTGCTCCTTCCCGACTATTCCTTTAAGGATCACCGCTCCCTCCCCGCTGCCCGGAACAGGGCGACAATGGTTTTGCTGTCGACTATCCTGCCGTCCATGGCCATTGCCAGCGCCTCAGTCAGCGGGAGACGCACTGTTTCAATATCCTCATAGGCCTCCTGGGCGCTCTCTCCCTGTAGCAGACCGGTGCCGAGGAACAGATGGATCTTCTCGTCAAACACGCCGGGGGAGGAAAAAAGCTGTCCGAGCGTTTCCAGTTGTTCTGCCACCAGTCCGGTCTCTTCTAGCAGTTCTCGGGCGCCGCAGCTGGCTGGGAGCTCGCCGGGGGTAAGCCGGCCGGCGGGGATTTCTAGCAGGAAGGAATCAGCGGCTGGCCTTAGCTGCCGGATCAGGGTGACGCTGCCGTCATCGTGGAGCGGCAACACCCCCACTCCCCCCGGATGGCGGACGATCTGGTAGGTGTGCCACCCCTTCGCCCCGACCTTTACCTCCAGCTGCTCAATATTTACCACGAGCCCCCGGAACAACAGATTCCTGTTTCTCGTCTCCATTGTGGCGTCCTTTGCAGGTCAGTTGAACCTCCGCTCCACAATATCATTATCGCCGCGGCAAGGGAAGGGGGTAGGCGAAAAATCGCGCCGCCCCCTTTACAGTTGCCGGGTCCCTGTTAAGATTGAAGGACAACAGGGTGACAGGAGGTTCTATGTACGGAACTAACAGGGTCTACAAGAAGGTGGAAATTATCGGGGTTTCCCCGGCGGGGATCGAGGCGGCCATCCAGGCGGCGCTGAGCAAGGCGCATAAAACCCTGGACAAGGTCTCCTGGTTCGAGGTGGGGGAGATCCGTGGCCATGTCGGCGATGATGGCAAGGTCACCGAGTATCAAGTGGTGCTCAAGGTGGCATTCCAGCTGAAAGAATGATATGATGCTGGGAGCGGTTATTCAATAAAATGCCGAGGGGGAACCGATGGAAGAGAAAAAGGATTATCAGAAGCTGTTGGAGGCGCAACTGGCCCAGTGGGAGATCGAGATCGAAAAGCTGAATGCCCAGGCGCAGAAGGCCAAGGTGGAAGTCCGGCTCGAGTACCAGAAGCAGATCGACGAGTTGAAGAAGAAGCAGGAGGTGGCCCGGACCAAGCTCACCGAACTGAAGGGGTCGGCTGGCGAGGCGTGGCAGGAGATCAAAATAGGCGCGGAGCATGCCTTTGATGAGCTGAAGAAGGCTTTCAGCAGTGCCAAGTCGAAGTTCAAGTGACTATGGCTGGCGTGAGCCGCTGAAGAAGGGTGGTGGGAGGGGCGTAGCGACGTGCTACGCCCCTCCTGTTAGTTTTCGGTCAGGAAATGCTCTTCGTAGAGGTCTTCCAAAGACTGGAGGTGGCGGCTCTCATCGGCCAGCAGCCGCTCGAACAGGGCAGCCATCGGCGCACCCGTGCACCCTTTGGCCATCCTCCGGTAGAAATCGATCGAGCCGGTTTCCAGATGGATGGCGTAGGCCAGGGCCTCTCGGGCATCCGAGCCGGGGTGCAGCTCCTTTTTGGCCAGCACGTAATTGAGATTCATGGTCGACACCGGCTGGCTCATCCCGCCATCCCCCTTCATGTTCCCTTCCAGCAGTGCCTTTTCCAGCTCATGTTTGTGCTGCAGTTCGTCCAGGGCTGCATCACGTAAGATTTCCCGCGCGCCCTTGTTCTGCACCTTGCGCACGGCCTCCAGGTAAAACCTGAACCCTTCATCTTCCATCTTCACCGCCATTTCCACGGCGGCCTCGAATGTGTAACATACATTATTCTGCTCGCTCATCTAAATTCCCCCCTGTCGATTTATAATAATGCCGAGCCGCTGGCCGGGCGAGTCGCTGACTGCGCGACGGCCGGTTCGGTCTCTATGCCTCTTAATGTATACAATTATTGCACAAAAGTAACTACTGCACAAGCTTCTCCTCTTGGCCGGGGGGCGGCAGATTACCGACAGCTACCCCTTCAATCCGACCTCCACGTAACGGCAGACCGAGGCGAAATCGCAGAACTCGCATTGCCGTGGGGTGATCTGGAAATCGCCGTGCTTCATGGCGCCGACCTTGGCGCAGAGGCGGTTCAGGAAGTTGTCGTTGCCAAGGGGAGCGCGTTCTGTCGGATCGGTGGCGAAAAAGCCGCTAAAATCCTCCTTCGGGTTGCCGGTAAACTCCTTGTCCCGGCAGGCCGGCTTGCGCAGCAGCCAGTAACGGGCGCTGAAGTCGGTAAAGTCGCGGCCGAATTCCTTTGCCATCGCCGCAGCCGCGGCGAGCAGGTAGACCGGCATCTGGAAAGAGGTCTCCCCGAGCTCCTTCTTTTTCAGGAGCTCTCCGTAACGTTGGGCGTTGGCGGCCATCTTGTAGTCCACCACCCGGAGCGTGCCGGTTGCAGCGGCCACATCGACCCGGTCGATCTTGCCGGTGAGATTGATGGTGGCGCCGGAAGGGTCGGTCACTTCAAGTCCTGCGAAGGGGAGCTCGAAAGAGTGGGGGAGGAGTGCCGATCCCTCGTGCGTCTCGGCCGCCACCACCCCTGCCAGGGTCGTCAGAAGTTTCCCCTTTTCCAAATCCCACAAAAGCTCCTCGCCGGTGTAGCGTTCCGCCTCCCAGCGGGCAAATACCGCTGCTGCCACCTCCACCAGCGCCTCCTGCTCCTTCGCCGAGCCGGTGAGCGGGAGTTGTCCGGCATCCTTGCGCCCCTGGAAGAACTCCCTGAGAATTTCATGGACCAGGCTCCCCTCGTCCTTCACCTCCAGCTCCAGCTCGGGCTTATCCAGCGGGGCAAGCCGCACCAGCCGCTTGAGGAAGTAACGGAACGGACAGCAGCCGTATTCCTCCAGGCTGGTGGGGGCGAAGCTGTTCCCTGGCGGAGTCTCGTAATGGGTCGTCAGGGCGGCGAGGATATCGCTGCGGCGGAGGGTGCCGGTGTACGGGGTGGAAAGAGCGGCACGACTGGCGAGTTCTTCGCTGCGGAAAAACTCTTCCCGCCCCCCTTCGATCGCAGCGGTCTGGGCGATGCGGCTCAGCTGCTCCTGGAGAGCGCTACTTGCAGGAGTGGCGACAGCCGGCAGCGCCGACGGGAGGGTAAAGATGCGGCTGGCGGCCAGAGAGTTGAGCAGTTCTTCCCGTTCCAGGCACTCCTCCAGGGCGGGAGTCGGCCGGTTTACCGGTATGCGCCGCTCGGTCAGTCGGCCAGCTTCCATGACCTCCTCCAGGAAGGGGGAGCGGAGCAGGGCGTTACCACTGCTATCGGCATAGCTAGAGGAGAGGGTGAGCGAGCTGCCAGCGCACCCCATGGCCAGGTAGAAGAGGAGCGGCTCTTCAGCAGACTTCTCCGCGGCCAGGCGGAAGCGGCGAGCGCCGCAGATTTTGTTGAATAACTGCTTGTCGCCGTCTTTGAAGAGCGGATGGCTGTCGTGGCGCGGCGGACAGACCCCCTCGTTGAGGCCGCCGATGATCAGGTGGTCAAAACGGAGGGCGCGGGCATCGTGGAAGTTCATGATGGTAACACCGGAGCCGCGTTCGCCGGCGAGAAACTCCCCCTCCATGCCGAGCCGGAGCAGGGTTACGAACTCAGCGGGGTCGAGCCGCTCCTCGGTCAACCCCAGGAGCCGGATGTCGTCCTCCAGGTTGCCGAGCACCTTTTGAAACAGGGTGATGGCCGAGGCGTCCCGCTTCAGGGCCCGACGGTCGCCGGTTTCGATACCGGTCCGGTAGATCCGGTGCCGATCGATGAAGCGTTCCAGCAGTTCGGTGAACTGCTGCAGGGTCTTTTCCCCATCAAACTGGCGCAGCTCTTTCATCAGCGGCGCCAGCGCCTGCGCGACCCGCTCCTCCGCACCGAACGATCTCCCCCTGGCTTTCCTGGATTTAATCAGCCGGTCGAGCCTGGTTTCCACCGAGCCGAGCGAATCGTCGATGTACCTGGCGGCGAGCAGCACCTCCTCCACTAGATCGAGGTCGAGTTCCCGGCCTCCCCTGTCGCGCAGGGGGGGGAAGCCCGATGCTTTCAGTAGGGCCAGCAGCTCCTCACGGCCGTAGCGGGTCTGGGGTAGCTCAAAGGGGGCGAGGAGCAGGTGGACCAGCGGCGCGCTGAACAGGGGGGCACCGCGCCGGTAGGAAACCGGGATCTGGAAGCGACGGCAGACTTCCTCCAGCAGTGGCCCGTAGCCAGTGGTATCCCGGAACAGCACCGCAATGCTGGCGGGGTCCACTCCTTGCTCCAGCTGGCGACGAATCACCCGGCCGATCTCCTCGCACTCCCGATAGGCGCCTGGTGCGGCAAAGAGTTCGATGGGTGTCGTCGCCGGGATCGGGATGGTGGCCTTCGTTGCCGAATAAAAGCGTGACAGCACCGGATTGACCAGGGTTTCCTCCTCCCCGGCAAAGCGCAACTCCAGCTGTAGGGCGGGGTTATCGAGCGCTTCAAAAGTCTCGACGGTCTTTGCCACGTAGGCAAACAGCTCGGGGCGGTCGAAGTCGAAGGGGAAGGTGATGGTTACCGGGAGCCGGCGAGCCAGTTCGGTGATCAGCCCGGTCTGCAGCGGGGTGAAGTCGTAAATGCCGCTCACCGTCAGCCCGGTTACTCCGCTAAACATTGGGGGGAGTTCGGCTACCTTCTGCAGGTGGCGCAGGGCGAAGGTTTCCGCGTCATGGCTGTCGATCAGACCTTTGTCGGCAAGGGCTTGGCTGTAAAGTCGATAAAGGGTTGCCAGTTCCAGCAGGCGTTCCCGGCGTGGCATTTTCTGCGCGATGGCAGCGAGCTCGTCGTCGGTGACTAGCGCCTGCTTCAACTCGCCGATGAAACCCTCCAGACTCCTGACGAAGCCCGGAAAGTCCCGGAGCGGTGCAAAATGGCCTTTACCACCAGCATACTGGCGCTGCACGATCTTCTCCAGCAGCAGGCGCCTCCCCACCGCAGACAGAGCCCGGCTGTCACAGTTCCCAGCCTTGAACAGATCATCGGCCAGCCGCTTCAGGGTCATGGCGCTACTGCCGAGCAGCACCTCTTCACAGGCGAGTGCCGCCCGGCTAAAGGCCTCCACGGCGGCGGTGGAAGGGAGGATATGTAAGGTCGCGGGGCTCATTCTGGTTGGGATTATAGCCTACCTCCCTGGCGCTGGCAATCGGCGAATTCTTCGATACAATCTTGTCACTGGCCTATGCAGAATAATTTCCAACGGAGGGTAGCAATGCGGATATTTGTGAGTGGCGGCACGGGCTTTATCGGCGGTCATCTACGGCGGCAGCTGCTGACCAAGGGGCACAGCATCCGGCTGCTGGTGCACAAAAGAGGCGACGGCATCGAGCAGGGGATGGAGCAGGTGGAGGGGGATATCACTCTGCCGGAGACCCTGGCTGCCGCTGTGCAGGGGTGTGACGCGACCATCAACCTGGTCGGGATCATCCGGGAGTTTCCCGGCCGGGGGATGACCTTTGCCCGCCTCCACGTGGCGGGGACGCGGAATCTGCTGGCGGCGGCCAAGGCGGCCGGCATCAGGCGGCATCTGCAGATGTCGGCCCTTGGCACCCGCCCCAATGCCACTTCCAACTATCACCGGAGCAAGTTCCAGGCCGAGGAACTGGTGCGCGGCTCCGGCCTCGATTACACCATCTTCCGCCCCTCGATCGTCTTCGGCCCCAAGGACGACTTCGTCAACAAGCTGGTCGGATATATCCGAACCTACCCGGCGGTGCCGGTCATCGGCGACGGCAATTACCGGTTGCAGCCGATCTTCGCCGACGATGTGGCGCGCTGCTTCGTCCAGGCCCTGGAGATGCCGCAAACCCTCGGCAAGACCTTCGAGCTGTGCGGACCGGATCGACTCACCTACAATGAGCTCCTCGACGCCATCGGTCGGGTGTTGGGGAAGGGGCGGGTGCGGAAACTGGCCAATCCGCTCGGCCTCATGAAGGTGGTGGTGCCCATGCTGCAGAATCTCCCCTTTTTCCCGCTCACCATGGACCAGCTACTGATGCTGATTGAGGAGAATATCTGCGACGGCAGCTGGCGGGAGACCTTCGGCTTCGAGCCGGAGCGGTTCGAGGTGGGGATTGCGCGCTATCTGCGGTGAGGCTGAGCGTCCGTCCGGCAGGGAATTTCGGTTGATTGGGGCGACTCTTACGCATTTGACGAACCTGCCGCTGTCTATTCCGTCACGGCAAACAGCCGTTCGGCGGCGGCGATCTGCTGTTGGTCGCCGATCAGGCCGATCCGGTCTTCGGCGGCAAATACCGTCATGGACTTTGGATTGGCCAGCAATTGCCGGTTGCGCATGATTGCCACCACCGACGCACCCGTTTGGGCGCGCAGCTTCGCTTCGGCCAGCGTCTGACCTACCAGTGGGTTGCCAAGGGGAAGCCGCAACCAGGCGATCTCGATGCTGCCAGCCGCATCGAGGAGTTCGAGCAGCAACCGGTGTTCCTGTTCGGTATTGACCTGCAGATCGTAGTGGTCACGGCGCACCGCATCTGCATACTGGTATACTTTCCGCAGCGGGAAACCCAGCTGGAGAAAGGTCCGCCGGACAATTTCCAGCCCCCCCTCCATCTCGGGGTGGATGACGTGCTGCGCGCCGAGTTGTGCCAGTCGCTTCACCCCCGCATTGCTCGCGGCACGGACGATGATCGGCAGCTCGGGCGCAATGCCCCGTGCCGCGGCAACCATCAGTTCACTGGCGGCTTCGTCCGGCACCGTGACCACCAAAGCCCGTGCCCGGCTTAAGCCTGCATGCATCAGCACCTCGGAATTGGCCGCATCGCCAAACAGGCTGGCAATATGGCGCCGACTCAGTTCTGCTACCCGTTCGGCATCCACTTCCACTACCAGATGCGGTATCGCCATCTCCCCCAGGACATCGACCATATGATGGCCGACCCGGCCGAAGCCAACGATTACCACGTGGTCGGCAATCTCTTCCGCAACAGGCGCCGGGGCGGGGCCTTGTCGGTTCAAAGCCTTCCACAATTTTGGAAAACTGCGTAGCCAGCGTTCTGCTGGATTGATGAGCCTAAACATCAGCGGATTCATGGTAATGGAGAAGAGTGCGCCGGCCAGTATCAAGGAATACTGGTCCTGGGCGAGCAAGCCGAGGGAGACCCCTGCCTGCCCCAGGATAAAGGAGAACTCGCCGATCTGGCTCAAGCCGGCGGCCACCACCAGCGAAGTGCGGGCCGGCCAGGGAAACAAAAGGCCCAGCAGCATGGTCACCAGCGGTTTCCCGAGCAGGATCAAGCCGGTCAACGCCAGGACCGGGCCGATGTTGTCGAGCAAATGCCCCGGATTCACCAGCATGCCGATGGAGACGAAAAACAGGACGGCAAATGCCTCGCGGAAGGGGAGCAGATCGGCGCCGACCTGATGACTGAGCGGCGATTCGCTGACCACGACCCCCGCCACAAAGGCGCCCAACGCCAGTGATACGCCAAACAGCTCCGCCGCGCCGAGCGCCGTGCCGAGCGCGATTGCCAAAATTGCCAGAATGAACAGCTCCCGGGAGCGGGTATGGGCGATTCGCAGCAGCAGCCAGGGGATCAGCTTCGAGCCGACGAACAGCAGCAGCAGCAGGAAGGCGCCGGCTTTCAGCAGGGTCAGGCCGAGGTTCTGCCAGTCGAAACCGCCCACGGCAGGTGCCAGGGTCGGCAGCAGGACCAGAATCAGCACCGTTGCCAGGTCTTCCAGGACCAGCCAGCCGACCGCCGCCTGTCCGTGGGGGGTGTTCAGCAGGCCGTTGTCCATCAGACCGCGCAGCAGGACCACCGTGCTGGCGATGGAAACCGCCAGGCCCAGCACCAACCCGGCAGCTGCGGTCCACCCCCAGAGCTGACTGATCCCGAAGCCGAGCAGGGTGGCGAGTGCGATCTGGCCAACGGCGCCAGGTATCGCAATGCCACGCACCTTCCAGAGGTCGCCAAACGAGAAGTGCAGACCGACACCGAACATGAGGAAGATCACCCCCAGCTCGGCCAGCTGGCCGATCGTCTTCACATCGCCAACGAACCCCGGCGTAAACGGACCGATTGCGATCCCAGCCAGCATATAGCCGACAATGGTGGGGAGCCCAAGGCGGCGGGCGATCAGCCCACCAAAAAAAGCCGCTACCAGGGCCACGGCGATGTTGAGCAGCAATGTCATTTCATGCATCGGTGCGCCTCCCGAATTATTACATCATTCAGGTTAAACCGCCCAACGACCTAAGCTGCACTGGAAAGCGGATGGACTTCCTTGTCAAGGCAGTCTTCTAGAGCTTCCAGTGCGAAAATGCGGGGTCACGAAAATGCGGGGTCAGGTTTAACTTTTAAACATTCTCTAATCGTACCCGGAGTTCATCAACCCGCAATCTCAGTATTCGATTGTCATAAAGTTGCTCGGCAAGGCGTCGTGCAGCCTGGCTCAAAGCCGCAACATCCCTGTTCAGTTGCCTTCCTAATTCAGTCAGAGAGTAGTGCGCCGATTCACGAACCAGAAGAGCCGAGACCGCGCGGGCCTCAGCATGCGGCTTCACCTTTCCGGCAGCAGAGAGTTCCGATCTCGTTAATCTGTAGTATTGGCAGACTGTGTCCAGCAACACTTCCAACGATGCTGGCCGTTGCCGTCGCTGATTTGCTTTCAGCAGCACATCGTCAGCAAAACAATCATCCCCGAGGATGCGACCTTCCATTGATCCGGAATGGAATTCAGGCCTTCGGGGCTCGTCCATTCCCTCGGCCACAAACTCAACATATCCCTTCTGAGCCACTGAACTCATCGCAGAAAAGAGTGACACTATCCAATCGGTTGTGAGCCAGGGAAGCACCTCTTTCCCCAAATAGGCACGATGGCCGCTCCAGGGATAATCCTCAGGTAAAATCACCATATCTGAGCGTACCGGATTGAGATGAATGTAACGGACGAGTTCAAGCAGGTAACTGTCGGCGTCAAGCAGGATTGCCTTGTAGCGCCCCTGAAACAAGTGTCCTGTCCGGCGTTTTTTACGGTTTATCCAGGTAGTGTAGCGTAGGGTAAGATTCTGCATGATTCGTGAAAGTGGAATGTCACCGACCTGTAGTGCCATATGGATGTGATTTGTCATGCAACAGAATGCGTGAACACGGTAGCCAAATTTTTCGATTCCTTCCTGCATGAGCAGGTAGAACCGAAAACGGTCCGCGTCATCGAAGAAAACCGGCTGTCCTGCATTACCACGAAGGATAACATGATAAACAGCGCTGGGAAAATGGATGCGTAGTTTACGTGCCATTGGTCAATGATAATGGAGAATGTTTAAATGTCAAACCCGACCCCCTCCGCGCCCTCGACCCCCTCCGCGCCCTTGATCGACTCCTTTTGCGGGTAACGGCTGAGAGCTGACCGGCCGGTTTTGGTTCAGGGCCGGTCCAGCGCTTTGTTGACAGTTTTCCTCTCAGTGGCAAAGATGAATTGAATGCATCTCACTTGTCCTCTTTTTTGTAGCCAATTGCTATGGGCTTATCATATAGCTTATTAACATCATCAATCAGAGGTCTGTTGTGCTTAAATATTTTTTTAATCCTTTTGTCTTGTTTTTTCATCATATCAGAATGCTCTTTAATATTTTTGGACTCGTGCCTGTACGCCATAACCAGATCAATAGGCATATTCTCTTGGTGATTTTTCAGCAAAAAATCGAAAGTTTCTCCTGCACCAATGTCTATATACGCGACATTTAGAAAGAAAAGAGCATAGCATTTAATATCGTTATCAATAACAAGAGAGTCAATCTTAAGCGCTGCATATTCAAGAGCCTCTTTGAAGAATTCGTAAGAGTATGAATCTCGCATTACTCGTTGCATAATGTATAGAACATGCATTCTAGGCAACTTAGCGAATGGAGTCTTAGGAAATTTACCTGATACAATGTCAGAATATAGATTTGCACACTCGATTAAAGCATTTACAACTGCATCACATATTACATCGTAAGGTGTTGCATATGCCGCTAATAAATAATTAGAAATGTTAATTGATTTAACCCATTTTTGTCCCTCTCCACCAGCTGGAATATCTACAATAGCTTTGATAACATCTGGACAATCCCTTAATAAACCTATGTAAAAGAAATATGAGTTCATCCAGTATGGATGAAATATTCTATTGTCTAGTACAATATCATGTGTATTGATAAATGACTTTGCAAAAAAGAATTCTGGGAATGTTCTATGCTTAAAAGCAAAAGTATTGGAAGCATGATCAACAATTATCATTTCACATCTTTGAATCATTTTGTTAAATAATGCACCAACATCTAGCCCAAGATTACGACCTTTAAGGTAAATTTCAAATTGGGATTTTACTTCATCAACAGAAAGAGCCGGAATTTGGTTTTCAAGCATATAGCGAGATATATTCATCATTATATTGTCTAGCGCTTGATATTCTTTTTGTGATTGAAGTCCTTTTTCGATATCCCATCTCCCAAGCATTAGTTCCAGATATTTTGCGTATAGTTCTGTCATATTTGATGGGATGTCTTGCTGATTTTCATTTAAGAGCTTTGCCAGTAAGATTGCAGCAATTGGACTTTTCGGCAATTCTTTAAATAGTGGTGATCTTTGGAGGTCATCAACGATACGGTTGGTAATATTAAGCTGTGTACACAATGTGGTTAAAAACGTTATCATTTTCTTAAAAGTCAGTGGGCGTAACTCATATCTGGCTAATTCATCTTCCAAAGCATTGCTTTGGTCAATACCTTTAATATAGCGCGATGTAATTATAGTTTTTACATTGTTGTGGGATTTTATATCTGAAACAATATCAGTAAGTCTTTCAACTTGTTCTTCAGGAGGAAGGTCTTTCTCATCAAATCCATCAATTAATATTAAGTATCTTACGTTTTTATCTAATTCTGATCTTAGTGCCTTGTCTAAATTTACTTCCAGCACATTTTCAAGTTTACAATTATATTTCTCAACATAATCTTTGTACGTAACAGGTATTGGTAAAATGTGTGCATCTATGTATATAGTTGGGTCTGAATAATGTTCAATTACTTTTCGTATCAGTTTTGATTTACCTGCACCCATACCACCTTCTATCAATATTATATTATTATTATCAATCGCATCCATTATTTCAACTTTGGTTGCTTTATGCTGCAATTTTCTCATTCTAATTCGGTAATCGAGACGAGGAAAATCATATATATCTTGTTCTATGTAGAACCATTTATCCGATACTTGTATTAAACTCAAGCTGCGATCAAGTTGTGTGTTGCGCTCTCTTATTTGTGCTAGGTATTCACCTACTTCGAGGTTTACATCGATCCAATAATTAGAAATATATTTATCAATTAGCTTTTCAAGCCTAGCTCCGTCTATAAAGTAGATTTTTCTGTTTTTGAACTTGTCGTGAATTTTCTCTTGAGCACCTTTAGTAATATGCTCGGTTACAACAACCCATATCTCGTTAATTCGTATCTTTTCTCTACCACCAAAAAATGGCCCGTCGCTATTCCGCATGGGTAATGGTATAACAAGGGTCATATCACTACCCGGAGGTTTTACGACTACATGAATCCAGAATCGTTGTTCAGCATAGCTCTTGGTATTACTCCCCC